>JAJAPY010000002.1 GCA_020523885.1 Candidatus Liberimonas magnetica
ACAAACCCACTACAAACCATGTCAATTTTGCACTAGCAACTTGAACTTGGTGGGTATACCGCTCTACTTATAACGGCGGCTACAGCCTGCTTGCCACAGCCACAAACAACAGCTATGATGACACCATGGCTTCAGGCACTATCGTAACAGGAACGCTTTCTGCTACAGACGGCGATTTTTTCTCAAGGGTAGTATTGAACGTAGCTGATGCAAAATGCCTTTCCGGTACAACCTATTATTATAAAGTATCCGCGTTGTTCGGGTCAGCCGAGGGCGTAAAATCGGCCCCGAACCAGGGATGGGGACAGGGAAGTATTGACCCCAACGGCTACGATTACAATTTTTCGTTCACTGTTGCCGGGACTTTATATAACATAACTACCTCAAGTTCGAGCATATATAACAATTTTGATGCAAGCCCGCCGGCGTTGAACATCCCGAATACAAGCGCGACAGAAGGCACATATTACGACAAGGTAAAACTTACAGCTACAGGTGCAAGTATAACTCAAGGGTCGGTCTACTATTATAAGGCAAAAGTAAAAACCAATGACGGCGTTGCCAGCGGGTTCTCAAACCAGAACTCAGGCTACTGCAAGGGAGCTGTAGATACTAACGGTTACCAGTTCGAGTACAGCACATCCGCAACAAGCGCAAATTATTATGAAGTTTCAAGCAGTACTTCATCGGTATACGATTTTACGGGCTCATCAAGACCTACTATAAACCCGCCTACGAGCGTTTCTGCAGGCGACGGACCGGCAGGCGGGATAGTTATAAATGTAGCGGGCGCATCAGTAAATTCCGGTGCGGTTTACTATTACAGGGCCAGGTATAAAACCACGGACAGCGTTTATTCTGATTATTCTCATACAAGCGGCGGAGACGCCGGGTATTCCGCAGATACAATTAATCCTGATGGGTATAAATTTTACCGTTCCTCAGCCGGTTCTAACGGCCCATACTATGAAATAGCATCCTCAACTCAAACGAGTTTTCATGATTATACAGCTACCGGTACCATAACCTCTCCTTCAAACGTTACTGCGAGCACGAACCAGCCGGCTCAGGTTAACTTAAGCTGGTCAGGGGAGCTTATTACCGGAGCTACGTACTGGTACAAGGTTAAGTCAAAAAGCCTTTTAGGTGGAGCTACAAGCCAGTTAAGCACCTGGGACCAAGGAAGCAGTGTCCCTGGGGTAACAAAGTTCAGTGTGTACTGCGATACTATAGCATCAAACGGGAACTACTCAACATGGAAATCTTCGCCAACCGGGCATACGTTTTCTGATTCAGGGCTTGCAGCCAACTTCGGGCCTGTATACTACAAAATAAAAAGCTATTCCCCGGACTGCGGCTGGACATCTCTATCTTTAAGTACAGGTGTGGGGTATACAAGAGCAGCAATCCCGCAAGTAAGCTGTATCTCAAAAAGCAGCAACACCTGGTACAACAGCTCTTCGTTTACTTTTTTAAACGAACATGGATGGAATGCCACAGGAGTTGCTAAATACAAGATAGTCTGGGATACCAATACAACACACACCTTTAGTGGAGCGGAAATTGACTGGGTAGAGTCAAGCTCAGGCACGATAGCCGCAATAGAAGGTTCGTGGTACCTGCATTTAAAATCGTATAACAAAGCAAACCAAACGGATGCATCGCTTGAAAAAACTTTTGGGCCTTATTGCTACGACAAAACAACGCCTGCAATAGATATTACTTTCCCGGTTACGGATAACTGGTACAACGTAGTTATCACAAGTTTTATGGGGACAGCACAAGATAGCGGAGGAGCAGGGATAAGCACTACGACATATCAATACCGTATTAACGCAGGCACCTGGATAAATTTTAACAGCGAAAACAGCCTGCCGGACTGGAAAAACACAGCTCAAATTATAGGAGAAACAGCATCAAAGACTATAGAAGTAAAAGTCAAAGATAAAGCCGCAAATTCCGATATATCAAACCTCGTTACAGTCAAAGTCGACACTACCCCGCCTCAAGGGGTTATGGCTATAACGTTCCCTGAAGTAGCTGTAGCGAGCATGAGTATTGTTGCGAACAAACTCGTTGATTTAACCGAAGGGAGCACGTTCTATAAATTCACCTGCGTTACGGATCCCAGCTATGATACTGCCTGGCAGGTAAATAATAGCACAACCTGCTCTGGCCTGGGCCAGAACAAACAATACACGTTTAAATACCAGGTACGGGACGGCCTTGGAAATGCCACAAGCCAGAGCGTAGAGTTTTCAACTTACACCCTGGCGAAACAGCCTTTGACAGGTTATGTGTCTTCCCTTTCAAGCGGCAGTATAAATGCTTTCTGGGGCGATAACGGAAACCCGGGCGGAACACAGTATTTCTGCCAGCTGTCTTCGCAAACACCGTTTGCAGCTCTGGCAAATTCCGGCTGGGTAACTTCGTATCCCTTTGCTTTCGTAAATCTAATACCGGACACCACTTACTGGGCAAGGGTTAAAGCCCGCAATTTCGCAGGAAGAGAAACAGCTTATGTAAACCTCGGCTCAACTCATACGCCCTGCTCCAGGCCGGTTGACTTACGCTGTAAAACAGCAGGCAGCACAAACCTGGAAATAGAGTGGCAGCCAAACAATAATCCTCCCACTACTCTTTATGAAGTCATAACTTCATCTAACGGCTCTAATTACAGCACGGTATTTTCCACTACCAGCCTTTCTTTTCTGCATACGGGCCTGGCTGCGAACACTACTCATTATTACAAAGTACGGGCAAGAAACGCCAATATGGTTTATACGGGTTATACCCTTGCAAGCACGACCCACACGCTGTGTAACCAGCCCGGGGGTATAAACTTTGTCAGTGCGAATACCTCAAGCGTATCTTTACAATGGGACACAAGCAGTAACTCGGTCTCGACTCTTTACGAGCTCTCAGCTTCAACAGGCTCAAGCAGCAATTACGGCCTGATCCATACAGGCAAAAGCTCAAGTTATACACACAGCACTCTTACATCGAATTGCACCTACTATTATAAAGTCCGCGCCAAAAACCTCGACAATGTATATACGGATTATACAACGCCAGTTGATACCTACACTTTATGCGCTGTACCCGGCGTCAATAGTTTTACTTCAGTAAGTGCTACGCAGATAGATCTAGGCTGGACAGAGAACAACAATTCAAACTCGACCGTGTATACGCTGGAGTCATCTTCGGAAACTAACACTAATTACAAAATCATGTATCAGGGATTAGATAAAAACTATAACCACACTTCACTTTCTCCGAACGTCACGTATTATTTCCGTGTTCAGGCTACGGCATTATCCGGAATTAAAACTGGTTTTAATACCGTACTCAGTACCCACACTTTGTGCAACGACCCGGCGGATTTAGCCTTTAATTCTGTTAATTCTTCAAATATATCCGTATCCTGGAGCAAGAACAATAATTCAAACTCTGCCGTTTACGAGCTTGAAGCCTCAACGGGTTCAAGCAGCACTTATGGGGTGGTTTATACAGGTTATAACGTAAGCTACCTGCATAATTCTCTAAAGGCCAACACTACCTATTACTATAAAGTAAGGGCAAAGAACCTCGACGGCGCATACAGCGGCTATACTGCTGTAATTACTACTTTTACTGTGTGCAACCAGCCGGTAAACCTGCATGTTTCAACTGCCAGCCAAAACAGCGTTTCTGTAGAGTGGAGTACAAACAATAATTCCAATGAGACTTTATATGAAGTCGCCGCATCGTCCGGTTCGGGTTTTGAAACGATATTTGCAGGAAAAAACTCCGGTACTATCCATTCAAGCCTTACCCCGAACGTCACTTACTATTACAAGGTACGTTCCAAGGCCCTTAACGGTTTATATACACAGTATACGGCGCAGGTTACTACTCATACCTTATGCAGTACACCAGGGAGTGTCAGTTTTGTATCTGTACTGGAAAACCAGATAGGGCTTAACTGGACAGATAACGGCAATTCGGCTTCAACCCGGTACACCCTTGAATCATCTTCGGGAACAAGCGGCAATTACAAAAATATATACCAGGGCATAAATAAAAATTATACCCACACAACACTTTCGCCGAACGTAACGTATTATTACAGGGTTTATGCCACAAACCATGACGGAGTACAAACCTCGCCGGCCCTTGCCAAAAGTACGCACACGCTCTGTAAAGAACCTGCACAACTTCATTTTACTGTTGCCGGCTCAAGCGCAAATTCAATTTCCTGGAATACAAACGATAATTCGGGCTCAACTTTTTATGAAGTTCAGGCATCTACATACAACAGCAGTTCTTATGGGACTGTTTATATCGGTAAAAATACAGGGTATAACCATTCCGGGCTTGTGCCGAACGTTACCTACTATTATAAAGTGCTTGCAAAGAATTTAGACGGGGTACGCACTTCTTATACTTCGCAGGTAACTACCCATACGCTATGTACCATCCCGGGCGCTGTGTATTTTACTTCTGTTGACACAGCACAAATCCAGCTAGGCTGGTCAAAAAACAACAATTCAGATTCAACTGTTTATGAGTTAATTGTATCCAGCACCCTCGTTAGCTGGAACCCTGAAACAAGCGGTTATTCAAATTCCTATCTGGACCCTGGTTTAGCGCTTAATACAACGTACTGGTATAGAGTCCGTGCCAAAAACCTTGATAACGTATATTCGTATTACTCTGTTTTGAGCGGTACAGCAACCCTGGTTAATTCTCCTGTTGCAGAAGCATTTAGCGAAGTTGAGGTATCTTCGTTAACAGCGCACTGGCAGGAAAACTCTAATCCCAGCGGCACACGGTATTTATGCCAGGCATCGGAGGTAGTCCCGTTTAGCCCGGTAAAATCTTCAGGCTGGGTATTGGCCCAGTCTTATAGCTTTTCACAGCTTAGCGCAAACTCTACGTACTGGTTCAGGGTCAAAGGCCGCAGTCACAGCGCAAGGGAGACTGACTGGGTGAATCTAGGCTCAACCGTTACACGTATAGAGTCTCCTACAGGGGTTATCTTTGGCAGCGTTACTTCATCAAGCATAGAGGTTGCTCCCAGCGGCACGTTTACAAACCTGAATATTTCCAAATCAGGCGTGATTGTATATGAAACCACAGTGTCCAGCGATTCAGGATGGCGCAAGGCATCGAACTACTGGGTTTTGTCAGGCCTTAATCCGAGCACTACCTATTATTTCTGTTCAAGAACAAGGAATATGAACGGTAGGGAGAATCCTTTGACTTTAAATTATTCAAAAGCTACAAAAGCCCAGGCGCCGCCTTCACCTTCTATAGTAGGCGTATCCACTTCATCGGTGAGCCTGGTAATTAATACAGGCCTAAACCCGGCAAACGTTGCGTACTCGATAAGGTTCGTTGGAAACGGAAATACAAAGTATGTGCAGCCAAACTATACTTTAGGCGATTCGCAGGTATATAAATCTACCAGTGCATGGAATGGAACGATTGAAACTATCGGCCTTTTACAAAACACTTCGTATTATGTGTCAGTCAGCGCCCGGAATTCATTTATGGAAAGCACGGATTACAGCGCAAGCGTTTCAACCTATACATTGCTTAACCGGCCGGATGCGTCAGATATTACGTTGGTACCGAATTCCGGCCAGGACATACAAGTAAGCGTAAGTAACCCTATACAGGCTTTTAGCGGTTACACCGGAAGCGAGTTCGAATGTACTTCCGGAGCAGGCGGGAGCAATTCAGGTGTTTTGCCGGGAGCATATAATTACACGGATTCCGGTTTAAACGCCAACGGCCTGTACAGTTACAGGGCGAAGTACAGGAACGCCTGCGGCGTTTGGACAAACTACAGCGAAGTGCTTTCAACTTACACGAGGATAGAACCTGCCAGCGGAGTTGAATTCGGGACAGTAACGTCTTCTTCAATCGAAGTAAGGCCGCAAGGGACATTTTCCAATATAACATCCGGCAGTTCAGGAGTATCGCTATATAATATCACAACTTCAAGCTCAAGCGGCTGGTATAAGGAGCCTCTTGCATACCGGGTTTTCTCAGGCCTTGCGCCAAACACACTTTATTCATTTAATTCAAACTCCCGTAATATACTGGGCCTGCCTAATACCCCGTGTACAACAGCCACAAAATATACTTTAGCTAATACCCCGGTTAACCCTGCCGCTGTTGCCCAGGGGAATGCCCTTGCTTCAACAAAGGGTTACGTTGAACTTTCCTGGGAAAGAAATTTTAATCCGCCAGGGACCATATATGAATTATATTGCCTAAACAATTCGTCTGTTGTCTATACAGGCTCTGCTATAGCTTATGTAAATACAAATTTAAATGACCAGACAACCTATTACTATAAGCTACGGGCAAAAAATTACGGTAATCTCTACACACTTTATACCTCAACTGTATCTGCTTATACACCGGACCGTACAGCCCCTGCACAGCTTGTAAAACCGGTGGCAATCAATAAAATAGGTTTTGACGGCCTTATTACACTTTCCTGGACAACCGGGCCGGAAAGCGATATCAAAGGTTTCAACATCTATTATGCAACATACACCTTTAGCAATATAATCCAAAACAATGTGACATTATACTCAAACTCGCCGCAAACAAATCCAGATGCAGGAACCTGCGATATAGAAGGTTTATCCGGGAATTTAACGTACTATTTTGCGGTTACGGCTCAGGATATAACGGGCAACGAACACTTTGCGGTTACGCCCTCAGACGATAGCCGTCCTCTGGACAGAATGGCGCCAAACCGTATTCTTGACCTGGCTGCTGCCAGCGGAAGCACAGACGGTGCTGTTGAACTTATATGGACTGCACCGGGAAATAACGGGAATGCCGGCAAAGCAAGCAGCTATATTATCAAGTATGCCGAGTACCCTATCACTGAAACGAATTTTAATTCAAGCAGCCTGTATATAGAACGCGACGTTACAGTTGCAAGCGGTAACAGGGATTCTGAAAGCGTGGTTGGGCTTACTCCCGGTAAGTTCTATTATTTCGCGATAGCAGCTGTAGACAACTCATCGAACACTTCCTTGGTTTCCAACTCTTCAGGCACTTATTCATATATTCCACTGACGATTTTAACTGCAGAAACGGTTGACGATAATTTAAACGGGCAGATAGACGCATACCGGATAGTTTTTTCCACTAACGTTAACGACTCTTCCCTTGCTCAATCCGGGACTTCGGGTTTTGGTGTAGCGAAATACTCAAACGCGGTTTTTGTCAGTTCCGGCCTGCCGAACCATCCGGACACGGTAAATAATAGTCAGGTCTACGTGAGGTTTAAAGAAAGCGGGCTTGCAGATACCAACGCAAAACCGGAACTGACCTATGCCAAAGCAACCGGCTACCTTAGGAACCTTTGCGGGACATACCTTAGCGATGTGTCTGAATCGGACATTACTGAAATAGACGCCGTAGGACCTGTCCTGTTATCGGCGTCTGCAAGCGATGCTTCTGGAGGGCTGCCCGGTATCCAGGCAAACGACAAAGTGCAGCTTGTGTTCAGTGAGAATACAAATACTCCTGCGATCACAAAACTGAACATTGACGATGTATTTGTTCTCAGTAACGGGCATACCTGGAAAGACGGAGCCGGGAAAATAGTGTCAGCTCTATGGCTTGTCCCGAACATTCTTGAGCTAAAGCTTGCGGACAACGTTGTAGTGCCGAGCATTGTAGTAGGCGATACCGTTACTGTAAGCGGGTTACTTATCAAGGATGCAGCCGGCAATGCGAGCCTTAATTCGCTCAAGATCAGCGGAGACTTCGGGCTTGACGTATCCCGCCCAACGATAGTGTCCAGGGAAACGATGGACCTGAATAAGAACGGTTATATCGACGCACTAAAGATAACCTTCTCTAAGCCGATAAAAGATTCAAACCTCGTATTTGACCGGTTTCACATCGCAGGGGTCAGCGATGTGTCGTTTTCAAGCGATACCAACGACGATTCGGCTAACAACAGGGTCATATATTTTACGTTTAAGGACAATGTCTTAACGACCGACAAAACTCCCACCCTGCAGGCCGAGGAAAGCGCGATAAGCGATATGAACGATAATACGAACGAGTTTTCGCCTGCAACGCCGAGTTCTGACAAGGCTGCGCCTGTAATGGCAGCGGCGATAAGCGAAGACGGAGGCATACTTATTCCGGGCGTTGACGGCGATGATACCGCGGTCATTACATTCAGCGAGGAAACGATACAGCCCAATATTACGAGCTCGAACATTGATTCCGTATTTGTGTTGTCCAGCTCTCATACCTGGGGAAATATCGGTTCCGCGGAGTGGAATAAAACAGGCAACGCGGTTACCGTGCGGTTCAGCAGTATGAGCTACAGGGCTTCTATTGTTGTCGGAGACACTATTACTATTGACGGTTCAAGGATAAAGGACCTGGCCGGAAACGGTATAGCCTGTTCGATAGTGCTTTCAGGCAGTTTTGTGGGCATAGATAAGGTGTCGCCGCAGATAGTTTCCGTAGCCCCGAAGGATAAACAGGAAGGGGTAGTGCCGGAGGCCCTTATTGGGATAGTATTTTCAGAGAACATGGATAAGAATAATGCCGAAAACTCAATTTCCCTTCATATGGTAAGGGACAAAGACGGGCAGACTGCCTATACAGCGGTAACAGGAAATAAAAACTATGACTTTAAAAATAAAGAGCTCACTTTTACTCCTATAGCGCCGCTTTCTAAAAGCTGTATATACGAGGTAGCGGTTTCCACGCTTGCGGCAGATACCATAGGCAACCGCCTTGAAGGAAGGTTTACTTCCCGTTTTACGACTGTCCTGGATAATACGCAGGACAGTACTATTATAGATAATACCAACACCACAAAAATAGTGATAGAATCCGGCATACTGCCGCCTGACTGTGTAGTAAGCGTCATCACGGACCCTATACGCGATTGCAAAGAAGAAGACCGCAACTCCATAATTGCCGCAGTTCAGGAGATAAAGAAGACTAATAACCCTTTTAACGTTGTCCTTGAAGACTGTATAAGGGAGATAATCGTCACTTCTCCGGACGGGCAGGCTGTAGAGCGGATCTTTGAAAAACCTATAATGCTGACCATAGCCTACCATGACGACGACAACAACGGGATAGTCGACAAAACTTGCCCCCCTATAAGAGAAACCAGCCTTGTAGTCAGTTACCTGGATACAAAACACAATTTATGGGTAAGGCTGCCCGGCTCAAAAGTCGATGCGGTTAATAAAACAGTGACAGCGCCGTGCAGGCATTTTTCGATATTCGCTATCCTGGGCGCACCGGCAATGGACCTTTCTTTCGCCTATGCGTTCCCTGTGCCGTTCAAGGCGCAGGACAATAGCATTACTTTTACTAACCTCTCTTCAAACGCGGTTATCAAGATATATACGGTCACAGGAGAGCTCGTTAAGACAATAAACCATACATCCGGAGACGCCCAGGACACGTGGGACGTTAAAAATGAACAGGGTGAAGCCGTGGCAAGCGGCACTTATCTGTACCTGATCAAAAACGAACAGGAAATGAAGAAAGGAAAACTGGTAATAATAAGATGAGCAGTAAAATGTCATTGCGAGCCGAAGGCGAAGCAATCGCATAGTTAAAATATAGATTGCTTCGGCAAAAACGCCTCGCAATGACAAAAAGCTTAATTTTTGGATTTATTTAAGGTTTAGAATTCTGGATTTAAGTATTATACAGGAAATATAAAATGAAAAGCTGTGTTGCAAAAACCATCCTCCATAGTATATTTAGCATAGCAGCCATGCTTTTGGTTGCAGGTGTTAGTTTTGCCGGCGGGCCCGGCACTACAAGCGCTAATTTCCTGAAGTTCGGCGTAGGCGCAAGGCCGCTCGGGATGGGCGGGGCGTTCGGAGCTGTTTGTGACGACGTAAATGCCCTGTACTGGAACCCTGCAGGCCTTGCGAACATACAAAAATATAATGAACTGAGCTTTACCCACCATGAATTAGGGGAAGACATGAAATACGAATTCCTTGCCTATGCAAAGCCGTTCAGGAAAATGCGCGGTACCCTGGCATTCAGTTACTCAAAACTCGATATCTCCGGGATACAGGGTTATGATACGAGCGGGTATAAAACCTCCGTTCTTAATGCAAACGATACCGCTTTACAGGCCGGATACGGATACCGCATGATGCCTTACCTTATGTTCGGGGTAAGCCTCAGGTCTATAACCGAAACCCTGGACACATATTCTGCAAGCGCCTATTCAGCCGACCTGGGCTTTCTGTCTCAAATAAGCGTCGGAAAAAATAATTCATGTGGACTTGCGTTCGTAGTGCAAAACATAGGCACACCGATGAAGTTTATTAATGAAGGCTCACCTCTGCCTTTAAACATGAAGATCGGAGCTTCCTGGAAAACAGACCTGCTGGGGAGCGCTTTTATATTAGCGAGTGAATTTAATATGCCCTCTGACAACAGCTCGTTTTATAACCTAGGAGGCGAATTCAGGGTATATGATTTTATCGCCCTCAGGGCGGGCTACCAGTCAAAAGATGACGTATCGGACTCCCTAAGGACAGGCCTGGGCCTGAGGGTCAAATCTGTAGATATAGATTATGCGTTTGTCTCAAGGGGAGACTTCGACGTAAGCCAGAGGATAAGCTTTACCTTCAGGTTCGGCATGAAGTATGACGATAACCTGATCGTAAAAAAGATTGATAAGGAGTTCGAAGAGGGGGAGAAGTGTTTTAAGCAGGGCGACATGGTTGGAGCTTATCACAGGTTCAAGAACATCCTTCTTGTAGCTCCGGGGCATAAGAGAGCGCAGGAATACCTTGCAAAAACGGAACTCAAGATCGAGGAGGTCCAGATATCCAGGAATATCGAGGAACATTTTGTGTCAGGTGAAAAATATTTTATGGAGGATAATTTGAGTGATGCCCAGGCGGAGTTTGAAAGTATACTTGCCGTAGACCGCAGCCACCAGGGTTCAAAAGAATATATTGTAAAGATAAAGGCAAAGCTTAAAGCGATAAGCGACTCTCTGTTCCGCAGGGGAGTGGCTTTTTATGAAACCGGAGATTATGAAAATACTATCAGGGAAATGAATAAGGTCTTGACTTTCGATACAGAGCATGAAAAAGCAAAAGAGTATATCAGGCTGGCTAACGAAAAGATAAAACGGCTTGAAGTCCTAAAAAAGCAGCAGGCGGATGAGGAAGAACAGCGGAAGGCCGAGAAGAAAGTGCAGGCTGTGTTAAGCCAGGCAATAGAATTGTATAATCAAAAAAAGATGAACGAAGCTTTAAGTATGTTCAAGGGCGTTATAGAGATTGATTCTAAAAACAAGCAGGCACAGCAGTATATCACGAACATCAAAAAAAGCATAGCCGCCGATCTTTACCAACGTGCCCAGGAATTTTATAATGCCAAGGACCTCGAGAAAGCAGCAAAATACTGCAACGATGCGCTGGACGTATACCCTAACGATAAAGAATCACAGCAGCTCCTTGATAAGATAAATCCGGTACTTAATAAGGAAAAGCTGGCAAAGGCTGAAGAGTACAACAAGAAGGGGCTTGTTGCCTATTCTGAAGGAAAGATAGAAGCGGCTATAAATTACTGGAGCATGGCATTGAACTTCAGCCCGAATTATGAAGAAGCAAAAGCAAATATCAAACGGGCACAGAAAGAACTTGAGAAAAAACAACCACCCAAGAAATGAAGCTAACCTAAATAGTCCAAAAAATAATCCAAAATAATCCAAACATTATTGATTATTAAAGCTAATAATGGTATTATATTAACAGGGGAAGGGTATAAAACTACATTCTAAACCCTATCCCCTGACACCTGTACCCTGTCATTAAAAGGAGTTCCAGTATGAGGTTACGTACAAAGTTCAGCCTTTTTTCAAGCACCTTAATCATTATCGTCATAGCCGGGGTAAGCATCTTTCTGTTCATAGCGGAAAAGAGGCTTTTAATTAAAGAGATGAAAGAGAAACAGGTTACCATGGTCAAGGGGTTTGGCCAGGTAAGCAAAGAATCTTTGATCAGCAAGGACCAGATATCCCTTATTAATTATGTCAGGACCATTAAGGAAGAAAGGGGTGTCGTCTATCTGGTGCTTGTAGATTCACAGAATAAGATTATGGCTCATTCGGATATGTCCTTATTAGGTAGTGCAATAGGAGACAGTGTCGGGTTAAAAGCGCAGGAACCGTATCAGGATATAATCACCCAGATGTATAGAGACACTAAAAACGTTGAAATCGCAGATATAGCACTTCCGATAGTCATCTCTAACGAACGGGTTGCGACTGCCAGGATAGGGTTTTCCCAGGACGTGCTTAATGAGATAATAAAAAAGATACTGGACCAGACACGGAACAGGATCTTCGGCGTTGCGGGAGTCGCTCTTTTATTCGGGTTGATAGGTTCATTTATAATGTCACAGATCATGACCCGGCCTATTAAAAAAATGGTCGAGGGAGCCCGCCAGATCGGGCAGGGTAAACTTAATACCGTAATAAATGTAAAAAGTAAAGATGAATTGGGAGAGCTGGCGGATGACCTCAACCTGATGGCTAACCAGCTAAAAGAACTGGACCATATGAAACAGGACTTTGTCTCAAGCGTTACCCATGAGCTCAGGTCTCCTATGACATCTATTGGAATGAACCTTGACCTTTTTATTGAAGGTTCTTACGGCCCGCTTAACGACGAGCAAAAAAATACCTTGCGGGTTATGCGCGATAACGCATCAAGGCTCGGCAGGTTCATAAATGACCTTTTGGACGTGGCAAAGCTGGAGAGAGGGAAAATGGAGATCAGCCCGGTGCCCATGGCTGTTAACAGCGCTATCGAGGGTCCTATGCAGCTGGCTAAGGTCCAGGCCGATGCCAAAAAGATCGCCCTTACAGCAGAGATACCAGAAGGTATCTCCCAGGTTTACATAGACTCCGACCGTATCCAGCAGGTGATCACGAATTTATTAAGCAATGCCGTAAAATTCACACCTGAAGGCGGAAAGATAACCATCAAAATAAAAGATACCTCTGATTCCTTTATTCAGGTGAGTGTGTGCGATACCGGAATGGGGATCCCCAAAGACCAGATAGAGAAGGTGTTTGAAAAATTCGAGCAGGTCAAAGGCACCCGGGAACAGATCAAGGGCCCCAAAGGCACGGGCCTTGGCCTGGCTATCGTTAAGGCGCTCGTTGAACTGCACGGCGGAAAGATATGGGCGGAAAGCGAGTTGAAAAAAGGCTCAAGTTTTAATTTTACTTTGCCAAAATATAAAACTTAGCAAAAAGGGATAAATAGATGGCACAGGTTGTATTGGTTGTAGATGACGATAGCGCTCTGAGGTTTGCGTGCGTTGAGGCGCTTAAAAATGAAGGATATCAGGTACTTAATGCGTCGAGCGGGGAGGAGGCGACAAACCTTATTGATAAATATAAAGTTGATATGGTGCTGACTGATTATCAAATGGGAAAAGTCAGCGGCCTGGATGTTTTAAAATATGCAAAGTCAACTCATCCTAAATGCGAAGTAATAGTTATGACGGCTTATGCAACCTATGACCTTGCCAGAGAAGTTTTGCGGAACCAGAAAGGCGCTTCTTTTCTTTGTAAACCGATACAAGTCGCTGAATTAAGAGATTTGGTCAGAAAGTGCCTGCAGAAAAATGAAATCAAGAAGAATATAGAAGAAACAAAAGATAATGCCAGAAATATAAAATAAGATATTGCTGCAATGGCTGCTGTATGCTTAGCCCATTTTTTGTCTCCCACCGGGACAGTTCCAGACGGAGGAAAATGGATACCAAAAAGCCGAAAATATTGGTTGTTGATGATAACGATGACATACGTGCGGCATGTATCGCTTCCCTGAGAAATGAAGGTTATATATTGTCGCAGGCTTCAAGCGGCGAGATAGCTGTTAGGATGCTGGATATGTCTCAATATGACATCGTATTGACTGATTATCAAATGGGGGATATCAGCGGGCTGGATGTCTTAAAGAAAGCAAAAGAAACCTGTCCGGAATGTTGGGTCATTATGATGACGGCTTTTTCCAGCCAGGAGCTTGCCAGGGAAGTTTTACGTAACTATGAAGGCACTTCATTCTTATGCAAACCTCTTAACGTTGCTGCTTTGAGAGAAAATATTAAGTTATGCCTTGATAGAAAAAATTCAAAACAAATTTTTAAGGATGCCAAAAATATAATAAAGGACGTAAAAGCAGATTCCAAACAACAGCTCTAGGGAATCCTCTTAGCAGGTAATAATTACAAAATATAAGGTCTACTGCAATAGAAACAAAATTAAACCATTCACGATTGAAAAATGAATGGTTTTTTTATTTGAAAACCCTATCTTTATGTTGTATAATTAAATTTATCAGGAGGCATCAGGTTTCAGTCACCAGCAGTCAGTAAAAATAAATAGTTTTTTCTGAAGCCTGAAACCTGATGTCTGACACCTTCGGCTTGCATTTCAATTTATGCCTCTATTAATATTTTTCTCAAGTTTTTTATTATATCTCTCTACGCTTGCGCCGAGCATTACTGTAGGGGATTCGGGCGAATTCTGCGCTTCAAGCGTAATATTAGGCCTGCCTCACAGCCCGGGCTACCCTCTCTACTGCCTCTTAGGCAAGGTATTTACCCTCCTTATCCCGTTCGGCAGTTTTGCGTTCAGGCTAAATCTAATGAGCGCTTTCTTTGGTTCGGTTTGTCTCGTCATCTTATACATAGTTTTACTGGAGCTCGGTAAAAACTACAGGCCTGCCCTGGCGGGCGGTTTGATCCCTGAAGACAATAAAAAGGAAAAGATAATAGCTCTTTTTAGCGTGCTTTACCTCGGGGTTTCAAGCGCTTTCTGGCATTCAGCCATACAGTCTGAAGTATTTACTTTGAACGCCTTATTCGTTGCCATGCTTTTCTACTCGTTCATAAAAGAAAAGTATTACCTTTGTGCCTATATTTTCGGCCTGGGTTTAGGGAACCATCATACCTTGATATTCCTCGGCCCGCTTTTTATAATCGCTTTAAAACAGAGCCGTTCGTTCAACATAAAGACATTAGCGCTGTTCACCTTGTTCTTCTTTATAGGTTTCAGCGTTTATCTTTACCTGCCGGTAAGGTCTGCCAAAAACCCTGCCCTGGATTGGGGTCACCCGGAGACTTTGCATAACCTCTGGCGCGTGATCTCAAGGGCTGATTACGGGAGCCTTTCGTTAAGCGTCGGAGAAAAACTGCCGCGCAACCTGGTAACGGTTTTTCAGCAGCTGCTCAGGTTTTTTAAGGTTTTGTCCGGAGAGTTCACTTATGCCGGGGTTTTCCTGGGTATCTTCGGGTGGGTCATTGCCGTAAAAAACAGGTATGGTTACTCAAAAACACTGCTTTTCCTGTCCTTGTTGACAGGTCCCGGGTTTATCCTTCTTTCAAATATGCAGTTTGACAGCCAGTCGGAAGGGATACTTGAAAGGTTTTATCTGATAGTGAATATATTCTGGATGTTCCCGATAATGTGGTCTTTGGATTATATAATGATGGAAGTTTATTACCTTCTCAACAGAGGCAAAGGCAACGACCTGACGCAGTCTCTTGTCATAAGCAGGAAATGGGTCTATTCGTTTGCATCTTTGATATTTATTTGTTTAATATATTTTGCAGCAAACAGCTATTCTTCATCGAACTGGAGGGACTATTATTTAGCTTATGATTACGGCCGTAATATTCAAAGAACACTGCCGAAAAACGCCGTTTTTTTCATGGACGGCGGGGACGATACGTTTTACAGTATGGCCTACTTGAGTTTTGCCAACAGGCAACGGCAGGATCTAGAGCTCCATGACAGGGGCGGGCTTGTATTTAAAAGCATCTACGGTACAGATTTCAGGAGTTTAACCAAACAAGATAAGGAGCTCCGGCGGAATAAAGTCGAACAGGAATTTTATCTGAACAGAAATATTTACTATTCGACCTTTAACAGGGATGTCCTTCCGGGCGTAAAACTTGTTGCCGACGGGATGCTTTACAGGCCGCTGGTCTCTCCCCCGAAATATAAAGTCGTTACTGCAGAGCCGGTCGGAAAGGATTCCTGGCCAATGTATTCTTTAAGAGGTATTTACGGCCGGAAATATTATGATTACAGGAGCAATGCCCTTGCGCCTGTATACCCGTATTTTGAGGCTTTTCGGAGTAAAGATAAACTTATGCTTTGGAAGTATATTTATAACAGGTGGGCTTATGTATTGTGGGTCAAAGACAACATAAGGTATGAAATAATAAACTATGCTTTCCAGACCTTTGAAAGGAATCTCCTGGAGGAGTCGGAAAATATGTATAAAGCCGTCCTTTCCCTTTTCCCGGATGAGGTCTCTGCTTTTGTAAATTTAGGCGTGATAGCAGAAAAAAAGAGGGATTTCGCCGGGTCAAAAGAGTGGTATAGGAAGGCATTAGATATGAACCCGAAAAATATGGATGCTTTATATAACCTTGCAGTGCTTTACTGGAAGGAAGAAAACTGGAGCGAGGTCGTTAAGAACCTTAAACGGATGCTTGAAGTAAAGCCGGACGATCAAAGGGCCAGGTATTACCTGCCGTTAGCCATTGCTAAAATGAATAAGAATGAAATGCAGCAGAGAAATAGATAAGCGATTCCTCTAAAGGATAAGTCATGAAAACAAACTTTCGGAGTTCAAGTAGTTTTTTATTCTATTTGTTGTTGTTTTCTATAGTTTTTATAAAAGCAGGCTATTCAATGGACCCTGCCGGCGATGATAAAAAACTGTACAAAAACCTGAACATAAGGCTGGACAAACTGATAAGAGAATACAGAGTTAACGGGCCAAGCACGGTCATGTCCGCTGCTGCAAGGAAAATACTTGATAACTCTAATATGGTAAAGCTCATAATTTACCCGAAAAACCATAGAGCGAGCGCTGTGAACCTGGACGTTCTTGATAAATATGCCTTTCATTACAGGACGTCAAAGAGTTTTATATACGCGGAAATACCCGTTGATAACCTGGAGAGCGCGGTAAAAGAACTCAAGAACGTCCGCTACATCGACCTGCCTCATAAGATCATTCCGGAAACATTTGAGACCCAGGGAAAAAACCTTATTAATGCCGATAAATACAACCAGAACGGGTATAAGGGAAAGGGAGTCAACGTAGCCGTAATCGACATTGATTTTATGGATTATACAACGCTGATCTCCTCGGGAGAACTGCCTTCTTCTCTCGTCGTTCAGAACTATAACCATACCGAGGCTATGGATTACGGGTCCAGCGGGCACGGCGCTGCCTGCGCCGAGATAATATATGATATTGCCCCGGAGGCGAAGATGTATCTCATAAAAATAAACAACATCATAGACCTTGAGAATGCAAAAGATTATTGCAAAACAAATTCGATCCAGGTAGCAAGCATGTCCCTTGGCTGGCTGGCGGATAATTTTTGTGACGGTACGGGCGAGGTGTGTTCTATAGTAAACCAGATAAGGGATAGCGGCATATTTTTTGTCCAGGCAGCCGGGAACCACGCGAAGGTCCACTGGACAGGCACTTATCAAGACAGCGTGGACAATAAGAATATTCACTGGTGCAAGTTCGCTAACGGGACGGATAAACTGGAAGTTAAATCAACCGGTGCAGGGAACTTCCTGTCCGTAAATATGACCTGGGACGCGTTTCCTACAACAAGCGATAACTACAACCTGTATCTGTTCGACCAGAACCAGAGCTCGGTAACCGCGTCAGAAACTGTCTTGCAGGAAGACGTACCTTTTAAATCAATCGATTATAGTATACCGGACGACCAGAACAAATTTTATTATCTGAAGATAAGAAAGGTCAATTCTTCAGTCAACCATAAACTGCGTATTTTTATTGACAGCGCGTCCAGTTTTACGGTTACTTCCGATAATGTAAAAAGCATGAGCATACTTGCTCCCGCGGATTCTACAGGCGCTTTTGCCGTAGGCGCTGTCGATTACAAAAACTATACGACAGGTCCCCAGGAAAGTTTCAGCTCCCAGGGGCCTACCAATGACGGAAGAATAAAACCCGATATTGCTGCGCCTGACGGTGTCGATACATTCTCGTACGGAGCTGGAAGCTCTTTCGGTACATCTTTTGCTGCCCCTCATGTGGCCGGTGCTGCCTGCCTGTTATTGTCTTTTAACAGCAAGCTTAAGCCGGGTGACCTGGAAAAAAATCTGCAGACAAATGCTATCGATATGGGCAGTGCAGGCAAAGATAACATTTACGGGTACGGGAGGCTTAACCTGCCTCCGACCGCCCCGTCAGGGGTAATTGCAAAGGCATTATCTACGACACAAATAAGCTGGCAATGGTCCACAGGCACATTTACAAATTCAAATATAACAGGCTATAACGTTTATGATGCGGTGTCCGGGCTTAAGAAACAAAAGATATTATCCGTGAATACAAGTTATTGGATAGAGGCGGACCTAAGCACAAATACATACTATTCAAGGAATATAACGGCTTTTTCGGACACTTCGGAAAGCGATCCGAACGGCGTTTCCAGGTACACGCTTACTTATGCGCCGTTTAACCTTGTAGTCAGCACTTTTGGGATGCATAATATAAACCTTGCCTGGTCCGGGGAAATGAACAGTTATTTCATTATAGACAGATCAACAGATAATTTAAACCGGACTGTTATCTTAAGCACAAGCGCCCAGGTGACAGGCACGACTTATACGGATAAAAACCTGTTGCCAGCAACATCCTACTATTACAGGATTTTTGCGGCTAACGGCGATGGCCTAGCGGCCAAAAACCATGCGGCAGTTTCACAGAAAACCCGGAGCTTTCCTTCAAGCATAACTATTTTGACCTCGACTTCAACGGCTGCACAGGAACAAAAAATAACAAGACCGGGCCTTGGAGACATCAAGGTCCAGGTCCCTCCAGGGGGGATAAGTTTGAACGGGTATATAGTTATCGATACTAACGCACAAAATTATCCGAACGAAATAAGTAAAAGCGACCTTGATAACGCCGAAGCAAAATTAACCGCCAGAAAAAGCAAGCTCATAAATAATTCTGTAATAAGGCTCGGCCTTTACAGTCTGGACGGCTCAACAGTAACGGCGAATTTTTTGAAACCTTTCAAACTTATAATCTCTTATCCGGATCCAGGCAATACCGGAAGGGTTGATAACACAACGTTCCATAATGAAGCCGGTTTTCTTAAAATCGTAACCTTAAATAAAAACACGCTGCTGTGGGAAGAGGTGCCGGGGTCGGCCCTGGACACGGTAAAGAAGAACGTCTCGGCAGATATCAGCCATTTTTCGATCTATGCTTTAGCGATAGTGTTAAGTGCCGGCAGTGACCTGTCTGAAGTCTTAGTATACCCGAATCCCTACGTGCCCGGTGACACCTCAGGCCACGGGGATTCAGCCATGGGAAAAGGAGTGGTTTTTGAGAAGTTGACCGGCAAGGCGGTCCTTAAGATATTCAATATCGCAGGGGAACTTGTCAAAGAAGTAAAAGAAAGCGATATTGACTCAAGCGGTATCTATATCTGGGACACTAAAAACAGCGATGGTGCAGCCGCAGCCTCGGGAGTATATATTTATTTCATTACAAATCCGGACGACGCCACACAAAAAAAGGCCGGTAAGTTTTCTATAATAAAGTAGGGCTTACCCCGCCGCACAGAAAGCCCCCGACTTTGTCGGGGGATGAATGTTAATGATGGCGGGATGTCACGTTGTTCAAAGGAGCCTCCGGCTCTTGCCGGAGGGGTTCCACAAAGGTAAGCCCTCTGTCTTGAGTTGTGTGTCATGCGCTATGGGTCAAAGACTCACGACCCAGGACTCATGGCTCAAGGCGCAATAGCCTCTACTATGAAACACATCGCTGCTTTCCTTATATTCTCGATAACTTTCGGTGTACTGGTTTACACGACTGTGCCTGCCCTTACAGAAGACGATTCGGGCGAACTCTCGGCCACTGTGAACTGCCTGGGGATCTGTCATTCACCCGGCTATCCGCTGTACAGCCTGGCAGGAAAGATATTGGTTACAGCGATGCCGTTCGGTAACAGAGTGTATTGTGTCAATATTTTATCTTCGTTATTTATTGCTGTCTGTGCTGCGGTCTTGTTTTTTGCTGCTTTGGAGTTGAGCAGCGATATTTTAATATCAATTATAATTGCCCTCTTGTTTTCTTTTTCAGGTCTTGTCTGGGCAATGGGGAATACAACAGAAGTGTACGGGCTTGCGGCTTTTATGACCAGCCTGATATGCCTGGTCATGTTCAAAAAGATAAGGCCTGTTTCCTATATTTTGGTATTTTACTTCCTCGGTATCGGAGTATTGGCGCATTATACGGTCGGGCTTCTTATAGCAGGGATATTTCTTTGGTTCTTTTTAAATTATATCCACGGTGTTAACCCGGGTTTTAAAGGGCATATAAAAACCCTCAGGTATTATTTTCCGAATATCATTTTATTCGGAGTTCTCGGTTTTTCCCTGGTCTTATTTATTTTAATAAGGGCAAAAGCTCAGCCTGTGTTCAGCTGGGAAGACCCACAGACATTAAAACGTTTCTGGCAGGTGGTTGCACGGCTCCGCTACGGGACTATGTCCCTTGCTCAGGGAGGCGCTCCTCCGCTTGCCCTGCCCGTTATTTATAATAAAATATATTTTTTCTTTAAAGTTGTAATAGAGAATTTCACGGTCATCGGCCTGCTTCTTTTTCTATACGGCGGATTTTTGTGTTTAAAAGATAAAACAAGAGGCTGGCCGCTTATCCTTCTTTTACTCGGAAGCGGCCCGGGGTTTTTGATACTTGCAAATGTTACTCTGGACCCGGGTTCTGAATCGCTCCTTAAAAGGTTTTTCTTTCTTCCGTTCATTTTCCTTGTCCTCATGATCACAAAAGCGTTGAAAAGCATGCCTAAAACCTTTTCAAGGCTTTCGCTGGCCCTTCCGCTTTTTCTTTTGTACAGCAATTTTCCGGATTATAACACCCGCAACAATTATATTTTTTATGATTATGCAAAAAACATGATCAATACTGTCCCTAAAAACACTATCCTCTTCTCTGACAGGGCAGACGAGATGGAGTTTTCAATCGGCTACCTTAATATTTCTAAAGGCTTAAGGCCGGATATAAGGTTCATAGACTGCAATGCCGGTATCACAAAGAGCATATACGGAGACGGGTATTACATGATATGGGGAAAACCAAGGCTGAAAATAAGGGAGGATACTGAGAAAAGTATAATAGCAGCCTCTAAGCGGCCTGTGTTTTATGCTACGTTCGAGCCTGCGATGATAAATATTCCCAGGTATCAGCAGGGGCTGTTGTTTCGGGCGAAACCCGCCTCAGACCCCAAAGAAAGGTTTCCCTATCACGAAATTTATTACTTGAGACGGCCGGAAAATATGGATAGAAGAGAGCACGACTTATTGCTGTCCTATTATGATCTTCTCGGTAGGTACTACCTGGCTATCGGCGATACTGCGAATGCGGACAGGTTCTTTAAGGGGGTTTCTGCCTATGACGATAAAGGAACTTGGAACACGGCCACAGGGTTCTTGTTCCACTCCAAAGGCCTGCTCGACCTGGCCGAGAAATATTACACTATCTCCGTTGCCAGGGGAGCAGCGAACCTGGAAACTTTAATTAACCTCGGAGCGGTGTATGAGTCCAAGGGGGAAATAAAAAAAGCAAAATATATATACGCCAAAATACTGGAAAATAGCCCGGAGAATGTTCAGACACATTATAACCTGGCTGTCCTTTACTGGAAAGAGGCAGACTGGAGAAAGGTTGTTTCCGAGCTTGAAACCGTATTGAAGCTGGACCCGAACCATTCTGAAGCAAGGAAATACCTGCAGTTTGCGCGGCAAAAGTAGGCCTGCTGAAAAATCCAGCAGACCTTGATTACTGTGATTAACTTCAAGATTATAGGGATTAATTATCACTGAAGTATCACTGTAATCGTTGTTATGAATCACTGTAATCAGTCATTAAGGTAATTATGCTAATTTTCCTATTTAGTTTTATATTATATCTGTTTACGCTTTTCCCCGGAGTTGCGCCGTACCGTGATACCGGCGAAATGACAAGCGTTGCGTTTACCCTGGGCATTGCGCACCCGCCGGGATACCCGTTTTATGCTCTCTTATCAAAGTTGTTCCTAATTATATTGCCGTGGGGAAATGTAGGCTATAAATTAAATGTTCTGTCGGCGCTTGCAGGAGCCCTGACTGTTTTTATGATATACAAGATACTGCTTCATTTTAAGATGAACGGTTTTTTGGCTTCAGTTCTAAGTTTCCTGTTCGCTACCTCTTACCTCCAGTGGTACCTCTCGCTAGTCTCGGAGATGTACACATTAAATACATTCTTTGGTGCTGTGGTATTGTACATCATCTGTAAAGCATATCCGTCAGTTGATATTCCGGAAAAAAATAAGGGTTTTGGAAAACAGGTGTTCCTTCTTGCTTTTGTATTCGGCCTGGGGTTGGGAAACAGGATGGACCTCGTGCTCCTTGCAGCCGGCTTGTCCTGGATATTTTATGTCAAAAGAAAACAATTGTCGCTTTCAACTTTGTTTACTTTGACGATCTTGTTTTGTATCGGTTTTTCCGTGTTTTTGTTCCTTCCTGTCCGCTCCCAGGCAGGCGCCTTGCTTGATTGGAACCACCCTGCAGACCTTTCGAGGTTCTGGGGAAGCCTTACAAGGAAAACACACGGGGGTACGCTTGACCTCCTTTCTACGAACTATGCCTCCGGCGCCAACTTCAAATCAACGATACTGTTTTATCTAAACCATGTTTACGACGGCTTTGCTTATTTAGGTATTTTTATAGCTGTCCTGGGGGCCTATTCATTATGGAAGAAAGACAGGAACCTGGCTTTCTCTTTTCTGGCTGCCTGGTCGATTTCCGGCCCTTTATTTATTTACATGGCGAATATGCCGCCTAACCCGCATGCCCTGGCTATCCTTGAAGCTCACTTTCTCTTGCCTAACCTGATAGTTATTCTATGGATAGCTTTTGGATTATACTTCCTTTATGAAACTTCAAAGGACAAGTATAGAAAGAACACAGTTTTAGGCTTGAGCCTCATATTATTATTCGTCAATGTGTACGGCCATTTTCCTCAATTGGATAAACGGAATAACTTTGTAGCCTACGACTACTCTAAAAACGTTTTTCGTTCCAGCCCCAGGAACGCCATAGTGGTAGCAAAAAAGGATGTGCAGTTATTTGCTCTCTGGAATAAACAGCTCGTAGAATCACAGCGGCCCGACCTGTCAATAGTAAGCCAGGGCCTGTCGGGTTCGTTCTGGTATATAGAGGCATGGAAAAAGATACATCCGGATATTTTCATCGGCCCGTTAAGGTCTCAGGAAGAGTGGAGGTATTTTTTAGAAAATAATAAAAACGAAGTTTATTTTACAGGTGATGCTGAATATACGAGGGTCGATAAATACATAGAAGAACCGCAGGGTTTGGTAAACCGGGTGGCAATGTCGTATTCCGCGATAAAAGGAGATGTTTTATTGAATTATATTTATCCCTACAGGGGCAAATACCTCTATACCGCTTACAGGGAGTTCTTCACCCCTGACCTAATAGACGATTACTCCAAAGGCTATCTTTTTCTTGGGATGTATTACATGGGGTTGAAGGATTACGATAAAGCGAGGGCTAATTTTAAGAAGGCTTTGATGCTGAAGCCTCTGTTCCCTCTTGCCTTAAACTACATCTCTTTTACTTATGTCGACCAGGGACAGTTTGCCGCAGCCTGCGAAAAATATACCGAGGATGTTAAGCAATATAATGAATTAATAGGGCTGGCAAACGAGTATAACTCCTTAAACGATGTCAAAACTAGTTTGTACAAGGAATTGTCTGAAGTTTATCTTTCTCTGGGCGTCTGCTATGAAAAAACAGGGAAAGATGATGAGAGCCTGAAGGCATACCAGAACGCTATCGAGGTCTATCCGGCTCAGGCAAGAGCCTGCTATAATAAATCAGTAATATACTGGAAAAGGGGCGATTGGCAAAAGGTGATAAGTGAGCTGGAAAAAGCCCTGAGAATAGACCCCAATTACCGTGAAGCCGCATATTATTTACAGCTCGCTCAAAAAAACATGAATAGCACAAAAAAATGAAAAACGAGGAATGGAGGAATAATTAAATGAATCAGAAAAAATTTTTCAACGGGATAGTAAATGGAAAAAAAGATATAATACAGGTTATCATTGATTTAATGAAACAAAACAATATTGACTATTGTGTTATCGGCGGGCTTGCTGTAAATGCCTATGTAGAGCCGGTCGTAAGCCTTGATTTAGATATTGTAGTGGTAATTGATAAGATAGATAAACTAATGGAATCCGCAGAAGATAAATTCAAAATTGAGAAATTCCCGCATAGCATTAATTTTGGAAGCAAAGATTCAGACATCAGAATACAATTGCAGACAGATAAAAGATATCAGGATTTCATTAAAAAGGCATCTGTTAAGCCTGTTCTGGGCTATCAGATGAATGTTGCGTCATTGGAGGATGTATTAAAGGGAAAACTCTGGGCATATTCGGATAAAGAAAGGCGGGGAAGCAAACGCCAGAAGGACCTGGCTGATATTATGCGCATTGTTGAATCATTCCCGGAATTAAAATCATTACTGCCGGAGCCATTGATAAATAAAATTAATCCCGCGCCATGAAATGTTGGGGTCAGACCTCAACTATTGAATACGAAATTCGAGAAAATATGAAGTTGATAGCATATTTATCATTAATTCTTGTTTTATGTTCCGGTGTCTATTCAAAAGAAATGGATAAAGAAAATTTCATTGCCGCACGGCAAGCTATGGTCGATTTACAAATAAAAAAAAGAGGCATAAAAGACCCTAAAGTCCTTAAAACGCTTCTGACGGTTGAAAGGCACAAATTTATTCCGCAGGAATATTTATATCTGGCAGACTACGACCCCTACGGCGACTACCCTGTCCCTATCGGTGACGGGCAGACAATATCCCAGCCGTACATTGTTGCCTTAATGACTGAATTATTAAACCTGAAAGGCGGGGAAAAGGTCCTTGAAATAGGCACGGGTTCGGGCTATCAGGCTGCAGTGCTTTCTTATCTTACAAAAGAAGTTTATACGATAGAAATAATAGAAAACCTTGCCCAACAGGCAAAAGAGAGGCTGAAAAGCTATAAAAATGTTTTTGTTAAACACGGAGACGGTTACCTCGGCTGGCCGGAGCATGCGCCGTTTGATAGGATAATAGTGACTTGTGCGCCGGATCATATACCTGAGCCGCTTTTTGAGCAGTTGAAAGAAAACGGCAGGATAATTATTCCTGTAGGAGAATCGGTCCAAGAGCTCGTATTGGTCAGGAAAAAGAATGGTAAAATGGCCAGGCAGAGTGTTTTGCCTGTCAGGTTTGTGCCGATGCTCCGAGACAAATAGTATAAGCGACGAGCGATAATATGAAATTACTTTTATGCTTAATGATGTTTTTCCCTCTAACAGCTTTTTCATCGGGTAATGAATTAGCTTCTTCGCCGAAGAAACTGCCTGCGCCTGATATTACCGGGAAAAAGCCTTTAGAGGAATGTATAGCAAAAAGGCGTTCTGTAAGGAAATTCCAGAACAAAAATCTGTCAGTCGGACAAATCTCTCAAATCTTATGGGCCGGACAGGGGATTACTGATCGGAAAAACGGGCTTAGAACCGCTCCTTCAGCCGGGGCTACATATCCCATGGAGCTGTATGTGCTGACTCCTGAAGGGGTATTCCAGTACCTTCAAAATGATCATAGTATTGAAAAAGTCTTAAGCAAAGATTTAAGAAAACAGTTATCTGTCGCCGCATTCGGACAAAGGTACGTTTCAGATGCAGGAATATCAATAGTGATCTGCGCTGTTTATGAACGGACCTCGTTTCGTTATAAGGACAGGGGAATAAGGTATGTCCATATGGAAGCGGGGCATATTGCACAAAATATACACCTCGAAGCAGAGGCGCTGGGGCTTGGGAGCGTGCCGCTGGGCGCTTTTGACGATAATGAAGTAGCAAGGTTGCTTGGCTTAGAAAAAGAATGCCGGCCCCTTTATATTATTCCAGTTGGATATAAGGCAATGGAATAGAGCTGTCTGGTGTTATAAAAAAGATGATCCCGCCGCAATAAAACCTCACAAAGGCAAGGGGTATGTTAATATTGGCGGGATATCATAGACTAATGGGAGTAAGATAGGTTCCACAAATGATAAAAATATTCGAAGTCAACAAGGCGTACGGCCAGCAGGTACTGTTCAAGGACATGAGCTTCAGCATAAACCGTGGCGAGAAGATCGGGCTTGTGGGAAGGAACGGGAACGGTAAGACCACTTTGTTTCAGATGATACTGGGCAGGGTAAGCCTGGATTCAGGCAGTATCACCAGGCCGAAGAATTACCGCATCGGCTATTTCGAGCAGCATATACATTTTACAAAACCGACCGTTATCGAAGAAGTATGCCTGGGCCTCAGGCCGGAAGAAGAATACGATACCTGGAAAGCCGAAAAGATCCTTTCAGGCCTTGGATTTTCCGAAGAAGATATGCAAAGAAGCCCTTCGGAGTTTTCAGGCGGGTTCCAGATTCGTTTAAACCTGGCAAAACTGCTTGTTTCGCGGCCGGATATGCTCTTACTTGATGAGCCTAATAACTATCTTGATATCATAGCTATCAGGTGGCTGGAAGGGTTCTTAAGATCGTGGGAGGGCGAGTTTATACTTATAACCCACGACCGCAGTTTTATGGACAGCGTTGTAACGCATACCGTTGCTTTGCACCGGAACCAGGCAAAAAAAGTCGAAGGCGATACAGAAAAGCTGTATACACAGATAAACCAGGAAGAAGAAATCTACGAGAAAACAAGGCTTAATGAAGAAAAGAAACGCAGGCAGGTGGAACTGTTCATTGCGCGGTTCAAGGCAAAAGCAACTTTTGCAAGCCGCACCAGTTCCAAAGCTAAGATGATTGAAAAACAGGGTGAGAAGGAAAAACTGGGGGTCATTGAAGACCTGGATATGTATTTTAACAGCGCGCATTTTCCGGGGGCTAAGATGATGGAGGCTCAAAATATATCGTTTTCTTATACAGGTACGGCGCCGTATTTGATAGATAAATTTTCGCTTGAGATAGGCAAAAAAGACAGGATATGTATCGTAGGAAAGAACGGAAAAGGGAAGTCCACTCTTTTGAAACTTTTAGCCGGGGAACTCACGCCTCTGAGCGGCGAGGTAAAAAAGCATCCTGTGCTTGCAGAAGGATATTTCGGGCAAACGAACAAGATGGACCTTGATGAAGAAAAAACCGTGCTTGACGAGATACTGAGCACGGATAAGGATTGCAGTGTGGGCACTGCACGCACTATCGCAGGCGGGCTCATGTTCTCCGGTGACAGCGCTCTTAAGAAGATCAGCGTGTTGTCCGGCGGGGAAAAAAGCCGGGTATTGCTTGGAAAGATACTGGTAAAACCGTGCCATTTGTTGTTCCTCGATGAGCCCACGAACCATCTTGATATGCAGTCGTGCGATTCGCTGATAGAAGCAGTTGACGGTTTTGACGGTTCGGTAGTCATGGTCACCCACAACGAAATGCATTTAAGGAGCGTAGCTACCAAGCTTATTATTTTTGACAACGATAGGATCAGCATCTATACCGGCGGTTATGACGATTTCCTGCGGGATCTAGGCTGGTCCGACGAAGGTTATTCCAGATAAAAACCAAAGTTGATATTGGTGTTTTTTTCGGATTTTGAGTTTATTATTTTTTAGGAGGGGGTAAAACCATGGAAGAAATGTTCGCAAAAGAGGAGTTGGAACGTCTGCTTTTGATGGTGGCGGTCGGTAATTGGGTTATTAACGGCGTAAAAGAAAAATCCCTTATTGAGTTTGAAGAAATTGAACAGAAATTTTATCAATATGCCCTGGACCAGGGGCTTGAAAAGTATTTTAATAAAGATGATTTAAGCATCGGGATATTTCCGAATAAAGCGCTTGAAAAATTGATGATGGAATATATAGATGAATATAACAATCATATTTTTTGGCAGGAATTGGAAGACAGCCTTGTCGACAGGGATATGATAAAAAAGTACGGCGTGGAAAGCATCAATAAGATGGAACTTGAAGAACGGTTGGAAAAAGAAGAGGAATTCCACGAGAAATACAACAATGAGTTTTCCGATAACGGGTTAAATAATATTGAGATCAGTAATTAGCACTACTTCGTTAAGTCGAATATCATACGACACTCTTTCTTCTTCGGTGTCTTTGCGAGGAGCGAAGCGACGTGGCAATCTCCAAAACGTCGAGATTGCTTCGCCTCTGGCTCGCAATGACAAACCTCACTTAACGAAGTAGTGTTAGGTGACGGCAGATAAAGACAAAACAGGATTAGATTTAAAATGAACAAATACCTTAGTATCTCTTTTGTTGTAGTAATATTGCTTTTATCCACTCATGCTTTCCTGGGAGTTCATTCCATGAGGTTCCTTTCTCCGACTTATGATGAACACGTCCATCTTACGGCGGGTTATTCTTATCTTAAAACAAGAGATTATCGCCTGAATTCCTTTGACCATCCTCCGTTTAGCGAGATGTGGGCCGCAATGCCTTTGCTGTTTCTAAAACCAATATTTCCTTTGCAGCACCCGTACTGGAGCGAAATATGGAAATACCAGTACGCTTTTTCGGATATATTTGTCTATAAAAACAAGGTAGACCCTCAAAGGATGCTTTATTTCGGAAGGACGATGATACTATTGCTCTCTCTGGCTCTGGGCCTTTGTATCTATTTTTTCAGCAAGGAATTATTCGGGCAAATCCCTTCTTATATCGCCATGTTCTTATGGTCTTTTTCTCCGGTCTTTATTGCCCACGGCACGCTGGTAACTACGGATATGGCTTTAACTCTGTTTTATTTCCTAAGCATATACATGCTTTGGCGCTGGTATAAAAGTACCGGCCCGGAAATAAGCGTACCTTTATATAAATCTATTCTTGCAGGCTTAAGCCTCGGGTTATTGCTGGCATCTAAATATTCGGCTGTTGTGATTTTCCCGGTGATAGGATCAATACTTGTCGTATATTGGTTAAAGGTGAAAGTCAGCACAAAAGATGTTACGGGTTTGTTGTTCTGGAGCATTGTTAGCGTTTTTGCGGTGCTGTTTATTGTTTATCAATTCAATTCTCTTTCTATTTATTATTTGATAGGGTTAAAAAAAGTCTTAACAGGGGTTTCTCAGGGGAGGTCTTCATTCCTTTTGGGCGAGCATTCTACGAACGGCTGGATATATTATTTCCCGGTGACTTTTTTCTTAAAAACCCCGTTACCTCTTATTATTCTTTTTTTTGGCTCATTGTTTATTTTCAGGCTGTGGACGCTTGAAAACCTGTTGTTCCTGTTTTTGCCGGCATTTTTTTATTTTGCTTCAAGCTGTTATTCAAAAGTCAATATAGGGCATAGGCATATTCTGCCTATATACCCGTTCCTTATAGTCTGGGTATCAGGTTTGTTTTTATATATGAACAAAAAAACAATCAGGGCTGTCTCCGCCCTTTTATTACTTTGGTATGGTTACGGTTCCTTAAAGGCATATCCCTGGTACTTAAGCTATTTTAATGAGGTCATCGGTTCTACTGATAACGGCTATAAATATCTTACGGATTCGAATATTGATTGGGGGCAGGGTTTAAAAGAGCTGGGTAAATATCTGAAAGCAGAGAATGTTTCCGGGATATATTTGTGCTATTTTGGGATAGGAGACCCGCATTATTACGGCATAAAATACGAACCGATGGGGTTCGTGGACAATATCAGCTACCCCAATGCAAAGGGACACAGGGATGGGGACAAAATAGATTTCTCTAAAGAGCCGCGGATATTGCTTGCGGTATCAGTGAGCAACTTGCAGGCAACTTATTATGCGGATAAGAAGATTTTTTCCTGGTTAAAAGATATCCCGTATGAAAAAATGATCGGCCATTCCATCCTGGTCTATGATATGGGAAAATACCCCGCTCAATACGAAAAGCTCCTTGAAATGCTGAAGTAATATCGCAAGATATGTAACAAGAATTAAGGTGTGTGACCTGAATTATAAAAAAGGGTGTCATTCCCGAAAACAGTTATCGGGAATCCAACAATAAGTAAAGCAAGTAAAGCCTGACAATGAAATAAAGGAGCCTCCGGCTCCTGCCGGATGAGCTCAGATTATCGGTTGACAATCGTCTAATTATAGACTATAATATGGCTAAATAGAGGTGCTAATAATGTTCAATCCTATATTTTCAGTATCACAAAAAGTGCTTGAAAATATAAAGAAAATAGAAGAATACAAAACTAAGCTTAACACCCGCCGTTTTCCTGAAACCATCTTAGTTGAATTTGAAAGGCTTGCCAGGGAAGTTTCTTCGTTTTCTTCCACCAGCATTGAGGGCAATCCCCTGCCTTTAACCGAAGTAAAAAAAATCATTAAAAACATTCCAGCAAATCTTAATGACAGCGAAAAAGAAGTTGTAAACTATAATGAAGCTCTGCTGGAATTAAACAGGTTATTTGAAAGCAAGCAAGATATAATTTTTAACCTATCGTTTATCCTCAAAATTCACATGTTCACTATGAAAGATTTATTACCGGAGCCTAAATGCGGGAAATTGAGGTTGGAGCCGGTGTTTGTAAATGATCCGAAGCTTAAAAAAACAGTTTATTGGCCGCCTGACCAGAAGGATGTCCCGCTTTTGTTAAATGAACTGCTTGAATATGTGCAAAACAATACCGGGGACATGGACCCTTTGCTTCTTGCCGGGATATTCCATAAGCAATTTATTATAATTCATCCTTTTATTGACGGCAATGGCCGCACTGTCCGGCTTGCAACAAAAGCGCTTTTAGCGCATATGGGGCTTGATACATTTAATCTTTTTAGTTTTGAAAATTACTATAACAGGAATGTCAGCCGTTATTTCCAAAATGTCGGAGTATTGGGGAATTATTATGATATTACAGGTACTGTTGACTTTACCGGATGGCTCGAATATTTTACAGAAGGTATTTTAGATGAATTATACCGTGTGGCAAAGGAATTAGAAGCATCTTCTATAAATCCTCAAACAGAGTTGAAGCCTTATCACAAGAAAATCATAGTTTTTATAGAAAAACATGGATTTATTGCCGACCGCGATTATGCAAAACTGACCAACAGGGCAAAGGCAACAAGGAGCTTAGATTTTAATACGCTAATAGAACGCGGCCTTATTGAAAAATTCGGAAAAGCCCGGGCAACATACTATAAACTAAAGAAATAGCTGAGGATTATAACTCAAAAAGAGTGTCATTCCCGAAATTAGTAATCGGGAATCCAACAATAATCAAGTAAAGCCTGACACCGAATTAAGATCGACACCAAGATCAAGATATACGCTAAAAAAGGAGTCATGACATGTTACTTAGCATCGTTATTCCGGTCTACAATGAAAAAGAAAACCTTAAGGAGCTTTACAAGCAGTTAAAAGCAGTAGATATCAGGGACTATGAAATAATAATAGTGGATGATGGTTCTACGGACGGAAGCCTTGAACTGCTGAAAGAAATCTCAAAAAAAGACTCTTCGGTCAAAATAATAGTTCACAGGAAAAATTACGGGCAGACTGCGGCGCTTTTTAGCGGGTTTTCGAACGCTATAGGGGATTGGATAGCGACTTTAGATGCTGACCTGCAGAATGATGCCGCTGATATTCCCAAAATGCTTGCCAAAGCAAAGGAAGGCTATGATGTTGTTTCGGGTTGGAGAAAGGACAGGAAAGATTCATTCTTTTTCCGCAGCCTGCCGAGTATAATGGCAAACTATTTGATATCTGTCATAACGGGCGTGAAACTGCATGATTACGGGTGTACCCTTAAAGTATATAAAAGGGAGTTGATACAGAAACTTGCGATATACGGAGAGATGCACAGGTTCCTTCCTGCATATCTGTCCTGGCAGGGAGCGAAGCTTTACGAAATGGAGGTTGTGCACCATGAACGGTTGTCAGGCAAATCGCATTACGGGTTTGGAAGGGTATTTAAGGTAATCCTTGACCTGTTCGTTGCAAAGTTTTTTTTCTCGTACCTGACAAAGCCTATCTATGTTTTCGGAGGCGTAAGCCTGGCATCTTTTGTTCTTTCTGTCCTAGCCGCAGGCATAGTTGTTATAAGAAAAATATTTTTTGAAGGCGCCTGGATAAGCCCTTTAATATTTGTTTTCTTCTTTCTTCTCGGGGTTTCGGTGCTCTGCCTCTTGCTGGGGCTATTGGCCGAGATCCTTATACGCATATACTTTGAGTCTAAAGATAAAATACCATACCACACAAAGGAAAAAATCAATATTTAGCGTATAAAAAATAGGGATAGGGGGTAAGGTGTAAGGGGTAAGTTTTTAATCTTAGACCTTATCCCTTACACCTTAAACCTGGAGTTTCTATACGCTAAACGCTATCCGCTGTACGCTAATAAAATTATGGAAACTATAAACAAATTTATCATTAAGGCTCGGCTTTATATTTTTGCATCGGCTTTTCTGCATAACCTGCTCTTATGGCTTATGTCGTCGTATCTATTGCTTATATTTTGGGCTCTGCTTGACTATTTTGTTACTTTTCAGCCCGGTTACAGAAAAACTTATTTTTTTGTAGTGTTTGCGGGCATTTTAGTTTTTATATTTGAATTCATCCTGTCCAATAAAAAATACCTGAATGACTACAGCCTGATACTTTATATCCAGAAAGAGATACCTGAGCTAAAGGATGAACTCATAAATGCCTGGCAGTTGTTTTATTCCAGGCCGCAGGGTGTTTCAACTGAGCTGATATCAAAACTTGTGGAAGACGTTGAAAAAGATATAAAAAATATATCTCCGCTTAAGGCGGCACGTCTTAAGAGCAATCTCTTTAAGCCTTTCAGGTATCTTTTAATTACTCTATTTTTAACAGCCTTTTTGTTCTTAATCCCCCCGTATATTTTAAGGACCCCTGTAAAAAGGATTCTAAGTTCAATGTCAACAAATAAGTGGCAGACCTGGTTCGACGCAGCGCCAGGAACTAAAAGCTATCCCCACGGAAGCGCAGTAAAAATAACTGTGACAGGCAAGCAATCCATAAATAGCAAACCTTTTTTTTATGTGCGTTCAAAGGGTGCCAGCTGGCAGAGGCCGGAACCGGAGAAAAGCGGTGTGAAGAACGAATACTTCTACCAGATAGAAAAGCTTACGGGTGTGCTGGAATATTTTATTTCCTGGGCGGATATCGATACCGAGGTTTTTTCCCTTACTCCTGTCATGACACCTCAGCTGGGTGAATTTAACATAACGCTCAAATACCCTGAGTATACCGGACTGCCCGTGTTTGAGATAAAAGGCAATCCCAATATATCAGCACTTAGAGGGACTGTTGTGGATCTTAATGCAAAAACCAGTAAAAGGCTGAAAAAAGCGGCATTGATACTTGACGGTAAGAGGTATCCTGTTAATATGGAAAAGGACCGGATATTTGCCAGGTTTAAAGTAAGCAAGGAATGCTCTTATAGTTTTTTCCTAGAAGCGGAAGACAGTTCTATTGACCCTGAACCGCCTCAATATTTTGTAGCCACAACCGAAGACCGGCAGCCGAGAGTTGAACTGGTATCTCCGAATACCGACCTTGTTATAGCGGATAATTCGGAAATACCGCTGATATTCAATGCAAGCGATGATTTCCTGGTGTCAAAGATAACCCTTAATTATAAAATAGATAAGGCTGAGGGATCCCGGGTCGAGATAAATAAAAATGAAGCAAAAACATTCCAGGACACGTACGAGTACCGGTGGGCGGTATCTGCCCTGAACCTGAAACCTTCACAGAAGGTCTATTACTACCTTGAGGTTTGGGATAATGATACTGTGACCGGCCCGAAATCAGGGGTGTCTCAGGCGTACAGCCTTGAAATAACCAATTATGTGAAAGAGCATGAAAATATCGAAGCTTCCCTGAAAGAATTCAAAAATGAACTGCTCAAAATTTTGGCTGACCAGACCGTGGCAAAAGACAAAACTGAATCCTTAAGCACAAAATATTCGACTTCAACCTATAATTCGGTCACTAACCTGCAAAAAGCGGTCAGGGACAATATGCAAGTGCCGCTTACCATGCTTGAGAAACTTTTGTCCAGGATGGAAACTGACCCGTACACGGATTCTTCCACCTACAGCGAATATAAGGGGCTTAAAAGCCACCTTGAAAGTATAAAAGACAACCCCATGGCCAAGGCGATAAGTGCCGTTGAAAAAAAAGACTGGAAAGAGACAAAAACGAACCAGGATGAAATAATAGCGGGCCTTGAGAAATTGAGCCTTCTGGCTGAAGACGTATGGCAGTACCAGAAAATGCGCGACCTGGTAGATGCCGGAGCCCAGATGGATAAGGCAGGCCAGGAGCTTATAGATAAATTGTCAAACCCGGCAAAACCCGAAGATATAAAAAATTCATTAGATAATATCCGCGAACTTCTTGAAAAGATAGCAAAACAGCTCACAAAACTGCCTAAAGAACTGCCTGAAGATTTTGTAAATGCGCCTGCTATAAAGAATATCGACCTTAAGTCCAGCCAGGACCTGCTTACCGAGCTTTCGGATGCCATAGCTAAAGGCGACTGGGAAAAAGCAAGGTCCCTGGCAAAGGAATTAAAGGAGCAGTTGTCGTCGATGCTGAAGAATCTCAATGATGTGGGCAAAGATATAGGTTTTTCTTCGAGCATGGCAGAGCAAATGAACAACAGGCTTGAAAAATACAGCTCAAAACTTAAGGGTGTCATTGAAGACCAGAAAGGTTTAAATAAAAAGATCGAGAGTATGGACGGAATAAGGCAGAAGAGCCTTTTCAAGAAACAGGAGGACCTGCTAAAAGCTCTGGCTGCAAGGCAGAGAGCGGTTGTTGTAAGGTCAGAAAAGGTATCGCAAAAGGCGAAACAGTATTTGTGGAAATTCGATGAAACGTTAAACCTTATGAAAAAAACATCGGCTGAATTTGACCAGAGCAGGGTTTATCATTCGCAAAAATATCTGGAGAATATAGTAATTGACCTGGTAAGTTTAAAAAGGGTAACCGCGCCTGATGCAGCTTTGCCAGCCAATACCGAATTTTGCGGCGATATAACGTTCATAACAAATGAAGAGCAGGATATTCTTGAGATCCTTAAAAGATCGGTCCAGGAGGATATATTCTCCCAGCAGGACAAGGAGAAATTAAAGAGCCTAAGTGATGAAGAGGGAAAAATATCGGATAAAACAAAAGACCTGAGGCATTCTCTGGAAGAATTTTCAAGGAACAGCTCATCCATAGACCCTCAGACGTACGAAAACATGTACGGAGCCCAGAAACAGATGGAAAAAGCAGGCGGGGAACTGAGCGCCCTTGACACCTCTAATGCCATTGATTCGGGTTACAAGGCCCTCGAATACCTCGAGACCAGCCAGAACGCTCTGGAGTCAAGCAGGGAAAACCTTTTAAAACAGGGAAAGAGCGCCGGCCGGCCCGTCTCAAGCCCGATACAGATTCGCACTAAAGGCGGGATGACGGGTTGGTACAGCGTGCCGGTCAAACTGCCGGGTATCGACGAATATAAGCCTCCCAGGGAATTCAGGCAGGAGATAATAGACGCTTTAAAAGAAAAATATCCTTTACAGTATGAAAAAATAATAAAGGAATATTACAGAAGGCTGACACAATGAACGCAAAGATAATTTTTATTTTTATACCTCTGTTTTTTGCCCTGTGTTTTTTAGAGGCGTCTGTAATAAAGGAAACAGAAGAACTCGGCCAGCTGCTTGAAGCAGGCAGGTTCGAGGCAGCAGCTGTAAAGATCGAAAATATCAGGGAGCCTTACGAAAAATATTTCTGGAAAAGCAGGCTGTCTTTTTACACCGGCAAATACAGGGATGCTTATGCCGAGATAGAATCAGCTCTTGGCTATACAGAAGCCCCGAAATGGTGGGAACAGCTCAAGAATTACTATTATTTTGTTTCAGAGATAACGAACGATTTTCAGGATTTTAAGAGCGAGCATTTCCGTTTGAGGGCAAAGGGCCAGGATATAATTTTAGCTTCTTATGCCCTTGATGCCCTTGAAAAAGCGTATACCGAGATAGGAAGGGAATTGAACTGCTATCCCGGGAGCAAGGTCTTAGTTGAGATATATGGGAATAAACGCGATTTTTCCTTAGCGTCGACTCTGAGCGAGGATATCCTTGACAAGACCGGGACGGTCGGGATTTGTAAATTCAACAGGCTCATGATATTGTCGCCGCAGATAACTCCCCTGGGATACAGCTGGCTTGATACGCTTGCGCATGAGTACACTCACATGCTGGCAAACTCGAAAAGCTGCACGAAGTGCCCTTTATGGCTGAATGAAGGAATAGCCAGGTTTTACGAGACAAGATGGAGGGCCAAAGAACCCGAATACCTTTCAGCGTCAGCAGAGCAAAAGCTGAAAGAGGCAAAAGATAAGGACCTATTCATCCCGTTTGCCCGCATGTCTCCTTCCCTTGTTTACCTTAAGAGCCAGGATGAGATCCTCCTTGCTTTTGCCGAGGTTTCAAGCGCCGTTGATTTTATGAGGAAGGAATACGGTGATGATGTGGTTGAAAAACTGCTCACAAACCTTGACCTGTCGGGCGAAAAAGAAGCATTTAAAAAAACGTTCGGGGTTTCGCTGAAGCAATTTGAAAAAAAATGTTTTGCTTACATTAAAAGCAGGCAATACCGTGAAAACCCGGGCGTTATCATAGATGAAGTGAACATGAAAAAGACGGCAGAGGATGAATTTGTAGGAACGAATGCAAGGGGCTATATCCGCCTCGGCGATAAGATGAGAGAAATAGAAAGGTTTGATGCAGCTTTGATACAGTATAACAAAGCGCTTGAACTTGAACCGGCAAACCCTGTCATACTTTTAAAGATAGCAAAGGCATTCTTAAAGCTCGGCCAGAAGGATGATGCCCGGGAAAAGCTGAAACTTGCGATAGAAAAAAATCCGCATTATGTAACCCCTTATCAGGTCCTTGGCCAGCTGTATTTCGAGAACGGTGATATCGATAACTGCATAGAAGTCTCTAATAAAGCCATAGGGATAAACCCCTTTTACCCTTTGACCCATAAGTACCTTTACAAGTGTTATATGGCAAAAAATGATATGCCTAACGCATACAGGGAAATTAAAACGGCTCTTATCCTGGACCCGTCAGATGCCGAAACAAAGGTGATAGCCGACAGGTTGAAATAATAATAAATTTGTGCTAATATTAGACAACAATTTCGAAATTCGAAATCCGAAAAAATATTAAATAACCAAAACAGCAAAAATAAAATTTAAAACGTGAAATTAATATTTTTGGAATTTAGATATTTGATATTGTAGTTTTTTTCAAGATTCGAAATTGTAGTTTCGGAATTGCTCTGGAGTATTTTATGTCTTTGTCTAAACTAGAAGAAGTCAAATGCCCCTGCGGCGAAGTATTCGAAGCTGAACTCTGGAATTCTATAGAAGTAGCCAAGGACCCTGACCTGAAAGAACAGCTTTTAGGCGGGGAGATAAATATCGTCTGCTGCCCGGAGTGCCACCAGATATTTTACGCCGAACATTTTATCCTTTACCTGGATACCCAAAACGAGATAATCGCCTTTGTTTACCCTTTGAGCTTTTCAAAGCGAAGGGACTACTGGAAATCTAAAATGGAAAAGGATTTTGAAAAAGTGATGGATCAATTCGTCCCGGAAGACAGGCTTGATTATAAACCGGAGCTCCTGTTCGGGCTTGATTCCCTTGTCAATCTGATACACGAAAATGACCAGGCTTCAGATGAAGCTGCCGTATTATTCTATTCGGCTGAAAGTTTAGGCCTTTCGTTGATAGAACTGCGCCCGTGCCTGGCGCGGTTAAACGGCATGCCTAGAACTATCCCTTTATTAAAATCCAAGAATGATGATATTAGAAGCGAGGCCCTTCAGGGGCTGGCACGCCTTTTGAAACACAACGACCGGCTTACCTGCTATAAAAAATTTTATGACCAGATCCAGAGTGACCCTAACTGGGCATTAAAAAAAGAATTGATAAAACCAAAGAAAAAAAATAAATAGAAAAAGCCCTGTTTTAGAAACCCTGCCTCAAGTCAAAAAATGCATATTTTATCGTTCAAACTTACGCTCGGAATCATATTGCTTACAACAAACCAGGTATTCGGATGGCTGGGCATGTTGTGCAGCGTTTATCTCGCAAAAAAAACACGTAAGAATATTTTCTACAGTATAGGCTTATTGATCTATGCCTTGTCCTGGGGCATGCTCGCCCTTGGAGTTGTCCTGGCAGGGCCTGAAGGCATATTATTTTTAAAGCACATATTTGCAGAATACGGCTGGCAGGCGGTAGCGGTCCTTTTGTTAGTAGCCTGTTTCTGCGGTTATTTCTGGGAACAGGAGATACGGGAGTTTGAGCTGATAAAAAAATTGACCTCAAAAAAAGACGAGAAAATAATATGAGGGTAATGAACCTTTCAAGAATAGAAAGCGGGAAACTAAAACAGATCAGCCGTTATGCGGATAAATTGAACAAGCATGCTTATTTGGTAGGCGGAGCTTTAAGGGATATTTTGCTTAAAAAGAAAGTTCTTGACCTGGATATCGTAATAGAAGGTGATGCGCAAGGGCTGATAAATGAACTTTCTAAAGCATGGAAAGCCAAAACAATAGTTTACCCGGAATTCGGCACTTACATTTTGAAATATAAAAAAGGGCGGCACATAGATTTTGCGACCGCAAGAAAAGAATCCTATCCAAAACCCGGAAGCCTCCCGAAAGTAACGTTCAGTAATTTAAAAGACGACCTTTACAGGCGGGATTTTACCATAAATGCCATGGCTCTGGCCCTTTCGGGTACTTGTAAAGGACGGATAATAGATTATTACGGGGGGCAAAAAGACCTTGAAAATAGAACGTTAAGGGTTTTGCATAAAGAAAGTTTCAAAGACGATGCAACCAGGCTATTTAGGCTTGCCCGTTTTATGGGGCGCGGGTATAGACCTGAAAAAAACACATTAAAACTCGTAAAGAGGGCCGTTAAATACCTTAAGGCTATCGCTCCGGAGCGTTTAAGAGAAGAATTGCTGGCTATTTTAAAAGAAAAAAAACCGTTCAAAATACTGTCTTTTCTTAAAAATTGGGGAGTACTCCGTTTTATTATTCCGGAAGCCCGGGTTAACAGGGCCTTAGAAAAGCTGGATAAGGTACCTGGCTTAGCAAACCGTTTTAGCATTATCTTTTCCGGCCTGTCCAAAGAAGAAAGGTCCTCTGCCATGCTGAACTTAAGGCTTCAAAGAAGTTTGAAAAATGAGATTGAAAGATTAAGCCAGACTTCAAAAGAAAGACAGCTTATTTCAGGAAAAGACCTGATCAAAATGGGCTATAAACCCGGTCCGATATTCAAAGAGATACTTAATAATACCTCAAAACAGGATTTTGTTTCCCGTCAAAAAGCCCTTCAATTTGTAATTGACAATTATCCCGGAAAAAAATAATAAAAAATATAGAATAACCTGCGTGTAATTGACAATTATCCTCAAAAAAGATAAAATCAGCGAAACACTAATAACAGTGTTTCGCTGATTAAGGTGATTGACTACATGATTGCAGTGATTAATTATTGTTGAATTATCACTGTAATCGTGGTTTTAAATCGCTGTAATCGTGACCGTTGTCCCGCAAAGCGGGATTCAACGGTCTTAATTGATAATTCTAGGGGTTTTATGGTTTTTTTAATACAGCTTCCGATACTCTTGTTTTCAATAATAGTACATGAGTATGCACATGGATGGATGGCAGAAAGGTTTGGCGATGATACAGCCCGGGTTATGGGCCGCCTGACATTTAATCCGATACCGCACATAGATCTTTTCGGAACGATACTTTTGCCGGCTCTTGCGCTCATGACCGGAGCACCGGTTTTTGGCTGGGCAAAGCCGGTACCGGTAAACCCTTACCGTTTAAACAACCCTGACAAAGACATGATATGGGTCTCTTTAGCCGGGCCGCTTTCGAATTTAGGGCTTGCTGTAATAGCGGCTTTTATGATGTGGGCTATAAGGACTTTCCAATTCATGCCGCATTTTTTTTCAGTATCTGTTTATGAACTCCTGAGATTAGTCCTGGTAATAAATGTCTTACTTCCGGTATTTAACCTGGTCCCGATACCTCCTTTAGACGGAAGCAAAGTGCTTATGGGTCTGCTGCCGTCAAATCTTGCTTATAGATATGCAGAAATCGAAAATTACGGTTTTTTTATCATAATAATCCTTCTTTCAAGCGGTATATTCTGGCGTTTCCTGGGCCCGATCATAAATTTCTTGATAGTCAGCCTTGGCGGCTCAAGTTACTACAACTAAAATCAAAATGAAAAATGCAAAGTGCAAAATTGCGGTATCCCGCTAAGCGGGATGATTAAATCAGTTCGCTAAAGCGAACACATTATCTTTAATTTTTTAAATTTTATATTTAATCTAATTTATGGGGAATTATGACTAAAACTAAAAAAAGAATATTATCGGGCATGCGGCCTTCGGGCCAGCTTCATTTAGGACACCTCTTCGGAGCTCTGGACAATTGGGTAAAACTTCAGGATGAGTATGAATGCTATTACATGGTAGCTGACTGGCATGCCTTGACAACAGACTATGCAGATACCTCGAATATAAAGGAAAACACAAGGGAAATGGTCATAGACTGGCTTACCGTGGGCATCGACCCTGCCAAAAGCATAATATTCAGGCAATCTGAAGTGTCAGAACACTCAGAACTCTTTTTACTTCTTTCAATGATTACTCCTCTTGGCTGGCTTTTTCGCTGCCCTACATACAAAGAGCAGTTAAAAGAGGTTGCCAACAAAGACCTGCATAATTTCGGGTTCCTTGGCTACCCTGTATTGCAGGCAGCTGATATCATGATATATAAGGCAAATGCAGTGCCGGTTGGCGAAGACCAGCTGCCTCACGTTGAGTTGACGCGGGAGATAGCCAGGCGTTTTAACGGTTTTTATGGTAATGTTTTAGTTGAACCTGCAGCGCTGCTTACGAAATCTGCCAGAGTGCCGGGTATAGATGCAAGAAAAATGTCAAAATCTTACGGCAATGCAATAACCCTGGCAGAAGAACCTGAATCAGTCAAGGCTAAAGTAAAACAGATGTTTACAGATCCGAAGAAAATCCGTGCAAATGACCCGGGCCATCCGGAAGGCTGCGTTGTTTTTGCATTCCAGGAACTTTACAGCCCTGATTTCAAAAACATAACGGAGGATTGCAGACTTGGAAAGATAGGGTGTGTTTCATGTAAAGCTAAAGTCAGTGAGCTTCTTAACAAAGCATTGGAGCCTATGAGGGAAAAAAGAAATAAAATAAGCCAGGATAAAAAAATAGTAGATGAAGTGCTCCTGGAAGGCCAGAAAAAAGCAAAAGAAACGGCTGCAAAGACCATGGAAGAAGTAAGAACAGCCATTAAAATCTAATTTCGAATAGGCAATCTCGAAATCCGAAAGAATATAAAATAGGCAAAAAGAAAAATATTGAATTTATTTGTTGTTTGAATATTTGATATTGCAGTTTTTTTCGAGATTCGGATTTGGTTATTCGAAATTGTAGTTTCGAAAGGAAATTATGCCGTACGACATTCATCTTGAAATCTTCGAAGGCCCGCTTGACCTCTTATTGTACCTTATCAAAAAGAACGATATGGATATAGCAGAGATCCCTATCTCTCAGATAACTCATGAATACATTGAGTACCTGGATATAATGAAGGACCTGAACCTTGATATTGCGGGCGAATTCCTTGTTATGGCATCTACCTTAATGCAGATAAAGGCAAGGATGCTGCTTCCTTCAGAGGCGGTGCAGGAAGAAGAAGGCCCGAACCCTCTTGAGGAACTGAAATCAAAACTTATGGAGTACCAGAAATATAAAGAAGTCGCAAAAAGGCTCAGTAAAAGAGAAGAATATTTTTCGGAACTTTTTTACCGCTCGGCGCCGGTTTTCGATAAGAACGATTATGTCCTTGACGTGTCTTTGTTCGACCTGTTGAACGGTTTCAGGAATGTTTTAAGAGAACTCCCTAAAGACGTAAAAGAGATAGTTTATGAAGAGATACCTATCGAGCAGAGGATCAGGGAGATCCTTGATATGTTCGAAGGGAAACAATACCTGTCTTTTGAAGAGATACTGAAACTTGAAAAAACGAAGGTGGGGCTTATCTTAAGTTTTTTAGCGATATTGGAACTCATCCGTTTACGGCAGATCATAGTAAAACAGGTTGAACTGTTCGGCCCCATACGGGTCTATAAGGTAAAGGAAGAGGAAGAAGTAAAACAGGAGAACCTCCAGAATCAGGTTTCAGCCGATGAGCCTCAGCAGGAACTTAATCTAAAAGAACAGGAAAAAAAGGAATGACCATGGAACCAAATCAGGTAAGGGATATCATAGAAGCTTTGATATTTATTTCGGATAATCCGGTAAGTTTGTCACAGCTGAAGGAAGTCCTGGGTAAAGAAGCCCAGGGCCACGACCTTGAACAGCTGGTAAGGGATATAGGCGAATCATATAACCAGAGAAAAAGCCCGGTTGAACTGCGGTTCATCGCCGGCGGCTGGCAGCTTGCGACTAAAAAGGAATATTCTCCCTGGATAAGAAAACTTTATAAAGACAGGACTACCTTGAAATTATCCAACTCCGCGCTTGAAACCCTTTCAATAGTAGCCTATAAGCAGCCTCTAACACGTTCGGAGGTCGAGGAAATAAGAGGCGTAGAGGCAACAGGTGTGCTTGAGACACTGCTTGAAAGAAGGCTTATAAAGATCGTAGGCCGAAAAGAAACAGTCGGGCGCCCTATACTTTACGGAACAACCCAGGAGTTCTTGCGGCATTTTGGCTTAAGCCATTTGAGCGAACTGCCTTCTTTGGAAGAGCTGACCCCTCCTGAAGAAGCCGCAGCAGACAGTGGTTCGGAAGGGGTAGAATCAGAGGTTTCCGATGAACCGGCTCAAGCTGCCGATGAAACCTCCAGTGAAACTACAGGTGAAGAAAATATTGCTGAAGATGAACCAAAAGAATAGAAATGATATCGATCTCTACTGCATATAATATCAATAAGCACGGTTCCTGGCCTGGTGTTTTATCCGGGATAAAAAGATTAGGTTTTCACGATGTTGAATTAAACGTAGAAGTACCTTCTTCCTGGATACAAAGCATTGAAAGTTCCGTAAAAAATAATGAAGTAAATATTTCAAGCATTCATAATTATTGTCCGAAGCTTGAAGGCCTTCCTGCGGGAAAGTCGATATTTTTTGCGTATTCTCTGGCATCACCGGACAAGGAAGAAAGGAACACGGCAGTCAGGCTGACTTCTGAAACCATAGAACTTGCAAAAAGGCTGAATGCTAAAGCTGTCGTCATCCATGCGGGCGAAGTTCTTACGCAGCCGAGCGGCTCAGAGCTTTTTAAATATGCGGTAAAATTCGGGAAGAATGCGAAATTGTTCACTAAATACAAAGAAAGCATATTAAAAGAGCGCAAAGAAAAGTCAAAATATTATCTGGACAATCTCAAAAAAAGTATAAACACTTTGATAGAAAATTCTAAAGGCAGTAAAGTCGCTTTCGGGCTTGAAACACGGATATATTATCATGAGATACCGGTAATAGAGGAGTTTGAAATTCTTTTTAAAGAGTTCTCCGGAGCTCCCCTTTATTACTGGCACGATACAGGCCATGCAGAAGTAAATGTCCGCCTTGGTTTCGTAAAAGAACACGAAGATTACCTTAAAGCTTTTAAGGATAAACTTCTGGGGGTACACCTTCATGACCTGCACGGGCTTTTTGACCACTATGCGCCTGGAAGCGGAGATTTTGATTTTAAAAGGCTGCTGCCTTATTTGAATAAAAACACAATAAAAGTAATCGAGGCGCATTCGCAGTCAACTTTAAAGCAAGTAAAAGATAGCCTTAATTATTTTAAGAAAATCGGCTTATAATACATAAAGCGTATAGCGGATAGCGTTTAGCGTATAGGAAGGTCAAAGACTTTGAAGTTCTATCCGCTCTACGCTATCCGCTAAACGCTATAAATATTTTGGAGGTTTTAAATGTCAGAATTCAGGCGTGATCCGATAATAGGAAGATGGGTTATAATTTCAACGGACAGGAGCAGGCGGCCTTCTGACTTCAAGAAAGAAGTGTCTGATAACCTTAATAAACCATGCCCTTTTTGCGTGGGCAATGAAGGGATGACACCGCGTGCTATAATTACATATAAGAATTTGCTCGCTGCCAAGAAAACAGGAGACTGGAGCTTAAGGGTGGTGGCTAACAAATATCCTGCCTTGGCGATAGAAGGTTCTTTGAACAGAAAAGGGGAAGGCATGTACGATAAGATGAACGGCATCGGCGCCCATGAGGTAATTATCGAGACACCTGACCACAATAAAGAGATCCCTGATATGGCGGATAAAAATGTTCAGGATATTTTTTGGGCGGCAAAAGACAGGATAACAGACCTTAAAAGGGACCAGAGGTTCGAATATATACTTGTCTTAAAGAACAGGGGCTCGGCTGCAGGCGCGACCCTGGCTCATCCGCATTCACAGCTTATAGCCACTCCTATAGTTCCGAAACGGGTAAAGGAAGAGATAAGCGGGGCAAAAAGTTATTTCGAACAAAAGGAGAGATGCGTTTTCTGCGATATAGTCACAGAAGAGATGTCATCTATAAAAAGAATAGTGGCCGAGAATGAGGATTTTCTTGCTTTTTGCCCGTATGCTTCGCGTTCTCCTTTTGAAACCTGGGTTATACCCAAAGCTCATTTCTCTCATTTTGAGTATATCAACGAGAACCAGGTCGTGTCGCTTGGATCCATCATGAAAGGTTTGCTTAAGAAAATGGACAATGTCCTTGATACACCGCCGTACAACTATATAATCCATAATTCGCCTTTGAAGGACGCAGAATTGCCTCATTACCACTGGCATATCGAAATAATGCCGAAACTTGTTCAGGTCGCGGGGTTCGAATGGGGTTCGGGGTTCTACATAAACCCTACTCCTCCGGAAGAAGCTGCGAAATTCTTAAGAGAAAGCGAATAAATAAACCAGTTCGGAGTTCAGAGTTCGTAGTTAGGAGTAAAGGCAAAACAGTAACGGAAGTTCGTATAATTCTATGAAACAGTATTTTAGGCTAAAAATTGTCGTCAAGAGATTATATATATTGAACCTCCCTGCAGTAAGCTGCGGGGAATTGTCAAGTAAAAACTAATTTTCAGGATTTTGGATATTACGTTTTCATTATAGGAGGGTTTAAAATGATTAGAAAGGTGATAACCTGGGCGCTTTGTTTAAATATGGGGAGTCTTTGTTTCGGCGGGGTGGGAATTGAGGTTAACTCAACGCAATGGGATGCGGGAAGCGGCGGAGCAGTTACCCGTACAAGCCCGCAGATTACAGTAACCAACATCGGAGATGAGCCTGCGAAAGTCCAGATAAGAGCGGCAAATACATCAAGCTGGACGCTTGGCGCGGCTCCCGGCCTCAACACGTTTGCCATGCAGTTTGGCACGGGCCAGAACTGGACATCAATTTCGACAAGCAACCTGAATCTGGTTTCGAGCCTTGCTCCTTCAACTGCACATAACTTCAATTTCAGGTTTCAGTCTCCATCTTCGATTAATCCGATAATAACTAATACCCAAAGTTCAGTTGTAACCCTTTCGGTTATGGCTGTGCCTGTTGTGACAACGCCCTGGGCAAAAGCTTATGGAACTATAATCCCACAATCTCAGACAATAATTGATATCCGACAAACTAATGACGGTGGTTCTATCTTTGCTGCAGACTACAATAGCCAACTTCTGGTTTGTAAATTAAATTCGGAAGGATTAATAATTTGGCAGAAGTTATATACAAATATGTATGACGGGACATACCCTAATTGTATTCAACAAACAAATGATGGAGGCTACGTTTTAACAGGTCAAACAAATACGAATTTAAATGAAAAAATATCTTTTATCTTAAAAATAAATTCAAATGGTAATATATTATGGCAAAAAGGATTTATTGAGGGTTTTACATCGATTCAACAGACTAATGATGGCGGATATATAGTTGCAGGTTCTAATTCTGATGGTTCCAGAGTAATAAAATTGTATTCCAACGGAGCCTTAGAATGGCAAAAATCATTTTTGGAAACATTTCTTAATACAATCCAGCAGACAGATGATGCCGGGTATATAACAGCAGGATCAAGTAACGGAGAAATTCATAACGCCCAAGTCTTAAAGCTAAATTCCACTGGAAGCATAGAATGGCAGAAAACATATGGTCTTTATAGCCAACAAATGCCATCAATACAAAAAACAACAAACGGGGGATATATTCTAACTAGAAATTCGACAGATGTGTTGAATCTAAATTCTGATGGCACCATAATTTGGGGAAAAACATACAGATCATGTTATTCAATCACGCAAACAGATGATGGAGGATATATTTTATCTGGAGAAGACAACAGTATTACCCATCCTCTGATAACAAAAATAGATTCTGATGGTAATATAATATGGCAAAAATTATACAACCCAACCGGTGCCTTAAATTTAATTAGAAAAACAAATGATGGAGGTTATATAGCAGCCGGTTATACAGATTTCATTGGTGAAGAAGATTATAGCAGCATATTATTAATCAAACTAAATGATAGTGGGGCTTGCCCTCCAATTGATCAGGAAGTAACATTTAATTCTACCAACATTAATGTGACTCCTATTGACAGTGCGGTAAATGTAATTATCCCAAGCAATACACTCTTTGACTTAATTTCAACACCAGTTGATTCTAATATAGGAATGCGGCATATAGCTCCATAAAATTGTGTATAAATGAAAACTGACAACAAATTATTCCTTATTAATAAAGATGTCTTGCTATTGTTTTTGGTAAGTTTCTTATGTCTATATTTTGAAACACTATTTATAAGATGGTTACCAACCCAGCTTCCTTTAATAGCTTTTTTCAGAAGTGTAGTGCTATTGGCATGTTTTTTAGGGATTAGTGTTGGCTGTCTAATTAACATTAAATATGGGTATGGTTTTCAAAAGAGCATTTTAGCATTTATTTTATTGATATTTATTGCAACGTTTGCTTTAGTGATATCAAAAGAAAGTATCGGAAAAATGGGCTTTGTAACTCCGAATGAAAGCTATGAAAAGATTAATTTTTCAGTTGAATCACATGGAAAAACAGGCGGAGGTATTTATGTTATATGCTGCACTTTTACCTTGGTAGCTGTATTGTTTTTACCGTTGGGTTGTGCATTTGCAGACATATTTAAGAGTTTTGAGCCGTTAAAAGGGTATAGTATAAATATTGTTGGAAATCTTGTTGGGGTTCTGCTATTTACATTATTGTCATTTTTACATTCGCCGCCTTATATATGGTTCTTGGTAGGACTTACTCTGTGTTTAATATTTCTACATAAAATAAAATGGATTATTGGTTGTATTTTAGTGATTTCCGTTTTGTTGGTTCAGGTTTATGTTTCAGATAGAAGTTATTTGTGGTCACCCTATCAAAAAATAGCTTTTGATACAATCTTATCTAAAGATAAGAGATTTTTAGCTAAAAAGATTTTTGTAAATAATGAATATCATCAGACTATAATTGACATTGACAAAGACTACCTGGATAGATTATCTAGTAATAAGAGTAAGATATTTACCTATTTTATAATGCCTTACCAGTATTTAAAACCGGAGAATGTTTTGATAATAGCTGCAGGCGCAGGAAACGAGGCAGCGGCAGCACTAAAATACGGAGTTAAGGATATTGATGCGGTTGAAATTGATCCTATAATAATTACGTTAGGCAAAAGAGACCACCCGCAAAAACCATATCAAAACAAATTTGTAAATGTAATTAATGATGATGCGAGAGCATATCTCGCAAGGTCAAATAAAAAGTATGATTTAATAGTGCAAAACCAGTTAGACTCGCATTCACAGTATGCCATGTCTGCGAACCTGAGACTTGACAGCTATCTTTATACATTGGAGTCCTTCAAAAGCATTAAAGACCATTTAACTGAAAATGGTGTATATGCTATTACGTTTAGCCGTGAACATTGGTATATGGCATGGTCAAAAGAACGTTTTATTAGAATGATAGAAACTGTATTTGGACATAATGTATTGGGTAGCACTTCACTTTTTGAAGGAGAGTTTATTTTAATAAAAAACGGAAAGACTACGAACTCAAAAACTTTAGCAAAAAATACCGGAATACCGCTTGCGACAGATGACTGGCCGCAGTTTTATCTGAAAGAGAAGAGGATACCAATGACATATTTGGCAATAATGGGTTTTATGCTCTTATTTTCTGTTTTATTATTGTTGATAACTGTTCCGGGTGCGGTAAAGAAACTTGAGTATCATTTTTTCTTTTTAGGCGCCGGCTTTTTGCTTCTTGAAATAAAGAACATTTCTCAGTTCGCGCTTTTGTTCGGGAATACATGGATTATTAACTCCATTGTACTTTCAGCGGTACTTGTGGCTATACTTTTTTCTAATTATTATGTCACCAAAAATGAACAATTGAATGTTTATGTATGGTATCTATTGTTATTTAGTTCGTTATTGTTAAATTACCTTGTGCCTCATACGGGAATGCTTAAATATAACGTTTTTGCAAGAATATTGTTTGCCATGGTTATCATTGGGTTGCCTGTTTATTTTGCTGGTGTGATATTTGCGTCTTCTTTCGCTAAGACAGCAGACAGCGCGTTATCTCTTGGCTCAAATATTTTGGGCTGTATAGTGGGCGGGATGGGGGAGTATATATCAATGTATTCCGGTATAAGGAATTTAACGTTTGTAATAATGTTTTTTTATTTATTGTCTTTTTTGCCAATATTAAGAATGAAAGTTTTAAGAACATTATAATTGCCCGAAAGTTATTCGATGCGTTTATGAAAAAAGATTTAGTCTTGTTCAAGCAGGGAAGTGACAGATGATTGCAAAGGGGTTGGTTCTGATTTATGTATCATTGCTATTGGTGTTGAATGCAGGCTATTTGTTTTCTTCCGGGTTTTTGGTTGAGCCGTCCGTGATAAAAGCAAAATGGGTTATGCCGGGCAGAAGCTTTGAAGTGATAGGCTCAAGCGTATCTAAAAGTTTTTTGGAAGTTAAAAATACTGGTATTATGGAAAGTAGGTTCAAGATTGAACTGGTAAGCTGCAAAAGTTACGGAGTGGAGCCAAGTTCGGGTTATCAGGATATTGAAGAAGATGCATTGATAAAGTGGTTTCATATTAAGAATATTGAGCTTACGGTTGAGCCAAAAAGTAGCGGATATTTCAATAGTTTTTACATTAATATTCCAAAGAAAAAAGAGTTTTACGGAAAACGCTTTCAAACACTGATAAAAGTAACTCAGCCGCCAGACAGGGGCGGCAATATGGCGCTGGAAGTTATTATTCCACTGTACATCGAAACAGGTAAAATGCAATGATAAAAACCGTTGGCAGGGCTATTATGTCCATACTGATGCCGGTTGTTTTGTTTGCCGCTGAACAGGCAGATATAATGGTGAACTTTACTCCTGATTATCCTTCATCCGGCGGCAGCCAGGAAGTTTTTATTGCCGTAAACTTCACACCCGATTATCAGCCGCCGGCCCCTGCGGATGCGTCAATCACAGTCAGCTTTACGCCCAGCTATCAGGAAGTTGTGGAAAGCTCGGACACTTTTGTATCTATAAGCTACTCAAGCGCAACGTTAAACGGCGAGCCAGTTTCGTTAAGCATTGTTGTGGAATCAACCACAACATCGCGTGCAACAGTAGCCCTTGCACAGTCCGAAGGCAGCGGACTTCTATTGGCTTCTTCGCTTTACGACATTGGGCCAGACAGCGCGGTGTTTTCTCCCGCGTCAAATCTGGTGTTCAGGTATAACGAACCTCTGCCGGAAGGCACGACCGAGCAGGATTTGTACGTTTACAGGTGGGACGAGCCTTCTACCGGGTGGCTGCAGCTTACGCAAGGTTTGGTAAGGAATACAAACGAAAACTGGATAAGCGTAGAAGTTGCCGAACTTTGTCTTTTTGCGGTTTTTGCACCTAATCCAGACATCACCCCACCCTTGATTTCATTTGTCTATCCATCACCTGATGATAAGGGTGTACAAACAATTTACAATAAAGTAATCCCTGTAAAGTTTTCAGCAGACGACCAGTCAGCTGGCAAATGGTCGCTTGAATACCGTTTAAGCGGTTCAACGGAGAGCTGGGTTCAAGTAACATCAGGAACCATCGTTCAGGGAGGGGGGGGCTTTGACCTCAGAAATCGACGCAACCGGGCTTTATATTGATTTCTATGATATAAAGCTTCAAGGCACAGATAATGTTGGAAACTCGGCGAGCGCAACGGTTTGCGTGTACTCGGGCGAACCGGAAAAGCTCGACTCATGGGCTTTGTACGAAAATAAAAAGCTCAATAAAAAGGTGTTTGAGCCCGCGTACATTGCGCGAGATTTAAACGGTAATACTTACGTTACGGAAAACCATTTCTCAAGAATTATCAAGTTCAATAGTGCAGGCGAAGTGGTAAGCATTTTCGGAGGCCCTGTGCCAAACGGGTACAAGGGTGACCGAAAAATCTGGCGAGGCAACTGGAGAGGCAGGGTTCCGCTTTTGAGCCCTGAAGGGATAACCGTGGATTTAAACGGAAACATCTATGTTGCAGATTCCTCTCTCAACAGAATAATCAAGCTTGACCCGAACGGTGAGGTGTTGATGCAGATAGGATCTTGTAGAGAAAGTTCGGAGTACAGAGTTCGCGGCTTGAAAAGCCATAAAGAGAAAACTTTCAACCATCCAACCGGAGTGGCGTTAGATGCCGGAAACAATATCTGGGTGGCTGACAGGTTAAACAACAGGATACAAAAGTTTACAGCAGACGGAGTTTTAATAGATTCCGCAACCATAAACACTGAAATTTCTGACAAAGAACATAAGCATTGGAACGATCATTGGGGATGGTGGAGTTTAAGAAAGTATGAAAGGCCTGGTTCAATATTCATTGATAACACAGATAGTTTGTATGTTGCAGACCAGATGAATTCAAGGGTACTTAAGTATGATGTGGATGGCTCGTTTTCAATGGCAGTTGTGCTTTCAACTTCCGCAAAAACCCGAGCAATCCCGGATGCTATCTTTGTTGATGAAAAAGGCCGCATTTATAATAAGTGCACAGGCAGAGAACAAGGTGTACCGGTTTGATAAAAACGGTGTAATGTGCCTGGTTTTGCCCGGTACAGATATGCTAAAATGCAGGAATAAGAAAAAAAATAGCTCAGGATTGTTTAGCTGCCCTGGCGGGTTATTACTCGATGAAAGTGGGCTGCTGTTCGTTGCGGATAGAAATAACGGTGAAGTAAAAGTTTTCTGTTTGCCCGGCGATGCAATAACGGCCAGCGCGGCGCCTCGTAAAATATTCGAACTCGAGCAATTGGCGCCCGGCGCTCAGGATTTTAAGTTAAGGCAGGTTTACTGCTATCCTAATCCATACAGGTCAAACAGCGGCGCGCCGGGACAGTTTATATGCGCCGAGGTCGGCATCGCTGATTCCTTAGAGATAAAGATATTTAACATCGCAGGAGAACTCGTACAAGCCGGGACAATTTCAGGTGGAGATTATCAGGTAAGCGGCGGAGAATACTCTTATGAGTTTCCTGTAAATGTCAAAGGGCTTGCAAGCGGGATTTATCTTTATAGAGTTCGCGTGGTAAAAGCAGGATATCCTGCTTTTACTGTAATAGAAAAACTGGCGATAATCCGGTAGGCTGGCCATATAAAGAAAAGTTTGATAATTAAAGATGTTTTTAAGCAGTAATGCCAAAATGACAATGTCCTAATGTGCCAGAATAGGAATGTCCTAAAAAGACATGATATAACAACCAGTTTTAAGGATGTTAATATGGCGTGAAAGGATATTATCATCAGGAGCAAAAAAGAAATAAAAAAGACTGCTACAGTCCAAGGAAAAGCAAAAATGAAGATAGGAATACTTACTAATGAATATCCTCCGTATGTTTATGGCGGTGCCGGAGTCCATGTAGAATATTTAACGAATGAATTAGTTAAGCTGGACGGCGGAAAACATTCCGTAAAAGTGTTTTGTTTCGGGGATCAAAGGTTAAATAAGAAAAACTTGTCTGTAAAAGGCGTTAATGCCGGATATAATTTCCATACAAAAGACCCAAGGCATGTTAAATTCCTGGATACGATACAAAAAGATATAGTAATGTCCGGCGAACTTGAAGGCATAGATATTGTCCATTGCCATACGTGGTATACACATTTTGCCGGGCTTTTGACAAAACAATTGATGCAGATACCGCTTGTATTAACTACCCACTCTTTAGAACCCCGGCGGCCGTGGAAAGCCGAACAGCTGGGCTCTGCCTACCAGGCGAGTTCCTGGATAGAAAAAACAGCGTATAAAAATGCCGACGGTGTGATAGCTATATCGGAATCAATGAAGGAAGATGCCCATAACCTTTATGGGGTAGAGTTAAATAAAATAAGGTTGATACATAACGGCATAGACACGAACGAGTTCCGTCCTGTTTTAGACAAAGAAATCCTCGGCGAATACGGCATAGACAAAAAACTCCCATATATTTTGTTTGTGGGGCGTATAACACGGCAGAAGGGCATCATACATCTGGTAAATGCTATAAAGCATATAAAACCAGTCTGCCAGATAGTCCTTTGCGCAGGTGCCCCGGATACGAAAGAGATCGGCCTGGAGATGAAACTAAATATAGAAAAAGCAAAGAGAGTTTCAAAAAACAGGATCATCTGGATATCCGAAATGCTTCCAAGAAAAGACCTAATAGCTGTATATTCCGGCGCCTCGGTATTCATATGCCCTTCGGTATATGAACCGTTCGGAATAATAAACCTTGAGGCAATGGCCTGCAAAATTCCCGTAGTGGCTACAAAAGTCGGGGGTATCCCTGAGGTCGTAGTTCACGGTAAAACAGGGATATTGGTACCGATAACTCAGAAGAGCTCAACAGAGGTTGAGCCTCGAGATAAAGAAAAGTTCGCATATGATATTGCAAAGGCAGTAAATTCCCTGCTTGCTTCTCCCAAGAACCTCAAAGAAATGGGTTTAAAAGCACGCCGGAGAGTTATAGAGCATTTCAGCTGGGCAAGCATTGCAGAGAAAACGATAGATTTCTATAAAGATGTCATTAAAGACAGCGTATAGCGTTTAGCGTAGAGCGGATAGGTTTAAGTCTTTGACTTTTCTATACGCTAAACGCTATACGCTCCACGCTAAAAATAGGAGTTGTGTTAATGAAAGATAAAACTGTAGAAGATATCTCTGAAACGATAGAAGACGAGAAAATAAAACAACGGGTCCAGATAGAAAGTGTCCAGCCTAAGATAAACGGCGGCAGGTTCCCTGTTAAAAGGATAGTCGAAGATACGGTCAAGGTTGAAGCGGACATATTCGTTGACGGGAATAACGAATTATCCGCAGTGCTACTCTACCGCGAGGAAGACCACAGTAAATGGACAGAAACGCCTATGGAGCATTCGGTCAATGACAGGTGGGTGGGGGAATTCAAAGTAAGCGAGATCGGACAGTGGAAATATTCTATTTGCGCCTGGATAGACCATTTTAAATCCTGGCAGCGCGATTTTAAGAAAAGAGTGGAAGCAGAACAAAATGTCGAAATCGACATCCTAATAGGGTTGGAATTGATAAACAGCGCACTCAAAAAAGCTTCAACAAGAGATAAAGAAAAGTTGAACAATATTATCGGAAAACTTAGCAATAAAAGGAATAAAGCAGAGGCCAATAAAGCTGCTCTTTCGGATGAACTGAAAAAAATAATGGCGAAATACCCGGATAGGGCCAATGCCGTGACATACAGGGAGCTCACGGTTATCGTTGACCCGAAGATCGCTCGTTTTAGTGCCTGGTATGAAATGTTCCCGCGCTCAGCAGGCTCAATACCGGGCAAACACGGTACTTTTAAGGACGTTATCTCGCGGCTGCCCTATATAGCTGATATGGGTTTTAGCGTACTTTATTTACCTCCTGTTCATCCGGTAGGGCTGCAATTTCGCAAAGGCAAGAACAATTCTGTAAACGCCGAAAAAGGTGCTGTGGGAAGCCCTTGGGCCATAGGCAGCAAGGAAGGCGGGCATTATGCGATAAACCCTCAATTGGGCACATTAAAAGATTTTCAGGAGCTTATCAGGGAAGCAGGCAAGCTCGGGATATCGATAGCTTTGGATATAGCATACCAGTGTTCTCCGGACCATCCTTATGTTACTGAGCATCCGGAATGGTTCCGTAAAAGGCCGGACAATACCATACAATATGCCGAAAACCCTCCGAAAAAGTATCAGGACATCTATCCGCTTGATTTTGAAACCGCTGACTGGCAGGGCCTTTGGGATGAACTAAAAAACATCGTTATATACTGGATAAAACAGGATGTAAAGATATTCAGGGTGGATAATCCGCACACGAAAGACCTGTCGTTCTGGGAATGGATGATATCGGGCATTAAAAAGGAATATCCTGAGGTTATATTTTTGTCCGAGGCTTTTACGCGGCCGAAACTCCTGTACAGGCTGGCAAAGCTGGGTTTTTCACAATCCTATAATTATTTTCCCTGGCGCAACACAAAATGGGAACTTACTGAGTTCATAACTGAACTGACCAAGACCGAAGCCAAAGAGTTCTTTAGGGCAAACCTGTGGACAAATACTCCAGACATCTTAACCGAATACCTTCAGGTCGGAGGCCAGAATGCCTTTAAAATACGTTTTATCCTGGCCGCGACTCTGGGTGCAAACTACGGTATCTACGGCCCTGCGTTCGAATTATGCGTAAATAGGCCTCTGGGAGTAAACAGCGAAGAATATTTAGATTCTGAAAAGTATGAGATAAAACTTTGGAAGAGAGACGGCACGGAGAGCTTGAGGCCGTTAATAACAAAAATCAACCAGATACGAAATGACAATGAGGCTCTGCAGTATGACGACAACCTGGAGTTCTATCCGATAGATAACGATTCCCTGCTGTGTTACGGAAAACACAGCCCTGATTTTTCCGAGATTTTGATAATCATCGTGAACCTTGACCCCAGATGGGCACAATCAGGCTGGGTCGAACTGCCGCTGTCTAAATTCGGGATCGGTGATAAAAAACCTTATCAGGTGCAGGACCTTCTGACAGGGGTGCGCTATTTATGGAACGGCCCGAGGAATTTCGTCAAACTTGACCCATCTAAAGCCTGTGCTCATATTTTCAGGGTGAGACGGTATCATCACACTGAAAAGAGCTTCGATTATTATTTATAGTGCAGCACCTAAATGGAAAACAAAAAAGCCATATTTTTTGACATCTATAACACCCTCATTAAAATAAAAACAGACGAAAATGACTTTAAAACTTATGAATTTCTTTCTAACTGGCTTGCCTATAAAGGCGTAAAGATCACCCCAAGAGGGTTGTTAAGCCAGTATAGAAAGATAATAAATGAAGAACTGCGCTCAAGCAAAGAACCTTATCCGGACGTTGAGATAAAAGATGTTTTCGAACGGATTACAAAGAAAAAAGATATTTTAAAAGAGCTTACTCTTCTTTTCAGGGTACTTACAACAAAGTCATTGATCATTTTACCTAATGCAAAGCAGGTACTGGACTCTCTGCATAGAAAAGTGAGGTTAGCTGTTGTTTCAAACAGCCAGAGGTCTTTTACAATGCCGGAACTGGCAAGGTTCGATATAGCCAAATATTTTGAATATATATTATTTTCCTCGGACATCAAAGCCCGTAAACCCACACCCAAGATATTCTTAAAGGCCTTAGGCCGTATGAAAGTAAAGCCGGCTGATGCGGTATTTGTTGGAGATGACCTGTTCGAGGATGTGGCAGGAGCAAAAAGAGCCGGGATGAAAGCTGTCTGGATAAAACACAAGGAAATTCAAAACTTACCTGCAGAAAATAAATGGCCCCTGCCCGATGCAGAAGTAAAGATCGATAATTATAGTAGTTTGCCTGAAGTTATTTGCAATTTGATTGATAATCCTTAGGAGAGAAGTTGGCATGCAGAATAAATATTTGAACAAGAAAACAATAAAAGCAGCTCTTTTAGTGGGCCTTATCACTCTTTCCTGCCTTCTTCTTTATTCAAGGATAAAAAGCGAAAAGGAAAATAAAGCTGTGGAACTATGCCTTAGTTTTGAAGAAGCCTATGACTTATGTTTTGTTAACAACTATGATTTTGTGGATTTTCTTAAAAGAGCGCAGGCTATAGGAGTGGCCAGCTTTTCAGTAAGCGAAGAAACATTATCTTCGTTTGCAAATTCTGGAAAACTCATTTTTTATTCGATGGGCGAATATAAAAGAATGCAGCTTCTTGACGTAGTTTCGGGTTACGGCAAGGTTAATAACGACACAATAGTGGCAGCGGATAAAGACTTTGCCCAACAGATAACAGAGCAATTGACAAAAAGGTACGGGTTCGCCGTAATCGTAGATAAGGCCGGCAAAAACACTATACTTAACCTTAAATTCAATTCTTCTTACAGGCCGGGTTTCTGGTCAGACAATTTGAGCCTGGGTTTTAACCCTGAAAAAATAAAACAATTGAAAGACCTGGGATTAAAAGTAGTATTACGGCCTCAAAATATTGGCAATCCGGTATGGATGTTCGAGAACTTACCCGATAATATATCCGGGTTTTTATGGGAGGGAAAAGAAATAGCAGGCTATCCTGCCAAAGACAAGGAAACAGGACAAAACCTGATAAAAAGCGGGGTTAAGTACTTTAGCCTTGAGTTTTGCAAATTGGCCGGCGAAGATACCCTTATAAGGTCAAATCCTGCGAAAATGGTCTCGGGCCATGTTATATCTGCGGATGAATTAAATGCAAATCAAAATCCGGCTGTGCATATATTACGCTGGGTAAGAGCTGTGAAGGAAAGGGGGAACAGGTTCCTTTACTTTCATTTCTTTAAGAACAGGCCCGTTGAAGACAATATGACATACCTCAGGTCAACCGCAAAAAGAATAAAACAGGAAGGTTTTTATCTTGAACCTTCAAGCCCTCCTGCTTACCCGATGGGAAAATTGATATTTGAAAGGCGTTTATTGATATTTATCATTGCGATATTCTTCCCGATCTATGCTCTTTATAAGGGGAAAAGTTATCAAAACCCGGCCGTTTCCTATGCGGTCATTAACTCTATAACAGTTTCAGGAGGCCTTTTAATAGCGGCATTTTTTTATGACCTTATTTTCATGCAAAGGATAATTTTGCCGTACTCCGTAAAATTATCGATCTTAATGCCGTTACTATTAGCTGTCTTTGTATTGTACAACCTGCCTGAGTTGAGGAATTTCTTAAGGTATCAGGTAAAAGGCAGGCATATTCTATATGCTGCTCTTGCGGCCCTGGTATTAGGTGTAATGCTCCTGCGCAGCGGAAATTACCAGGCCGGGGTTTCACCTTTAGAATTAAAGGTGAGACAGTTCCTGGAAAATGTATTTATAGTCAGGCCAAGAAGCAAAGAATTTCTTTTCGGCCAGCCCTTACTTTTGGCAGGCCTTTATTTTAAGAAGAGAAGTCTTATATTGCTCGGTATGCTAGGTCAGGTTTCGATCATAAATACTTTTATGCACGCACATACACCGGTACTTACTTCTTTGTTAAGGGTTTTTCACGGGGTTTGGCTGGGTTTTTTTATAGGCATGACAGCGATAGCTGTTTTTGAATTTACAAAGGCAATTAGAATAGAAGAAAAATAATATAGATGAATGTCCTTATATCCGGCTATTATGGTTTTAATAACCTTGGGGATGAATTAATACTTAAATCCATAATTTCTGAGCTGCGTTTAAAAATAAAAAATCCCGGCATAACAGTCCTTTCAGCAAACCCAAAAGACACAGCATCTCTTTACAATGTCCTTTCGATAAACAGGTGGTGCCCTTTCAGGATAGTTAAACATATCATAAACTCTAATATCGTAATCTTGGGCGGCGGCGGGTTATTCCAGGATATAACCAGCAGCTTGAGCCTCTATTATTATTTGCTGGTCATAATTATTGCGAAAATATCCGGGAAAAAAATATTCGTTTATTCCGTAAACATCAACGAACTTAAAGCTTTTAATAGTACACTCGCCTCAAAAGCCCTGAAATTGGCAGACACAATTACCGTAAGAGACAAAGGGTCTTTAAATATCCTTGAAAGCTGGAAGGCAGGCCTGAAAAAGTGCGAGCTCACTGCAGATCCCGTATTTCTAAGCGAGAACATAGCCTTTAACAAATTAAAATCCAGCCCGAATATAGCTTTTATTTTGCGTGATACAGGAAATAACGGTGCCCGGGCAGAGGAATTCGCAAGCCTGGCAGACAGGTTAGCCGGGCATTTTTCCGGAGAGATAATGTTTATACCTTTCCAGCGCCGGAATGATGATTGTTTTGCGGATAAAGTATCAAAAGCGATGAAATATCAAAATAAAAAAATATATAAATGGGAATCTCTGGAAGATGTTTTTAAAATATATTCAGGATTAGACTTAATAATCTGCCAGAGGCTGCACGGCCTGATTTTGGCATCTTTATATGCCGTACCTTTTATCGCTATATCAGATGATGAAAAAATAATAAATTTTGCCAAGGAAATAGATGGGGGCCTGGCATTGCCTTTAACCGGACTAAACCCGGATAAGGCCTTTGACCTTGCTTTGAACATATATGAGCATAAGGATAGATTCCAGGACAACATGCGCCGGCTGCTTCCCCTTATTAAAAAACGCGCTCAAAAGACATCCGATATCCTGATGCAGCTATTTTAAACTTCCCTTATCAGGCGCTCTCGGAATAACCGGTCATAATTGGGAAGGTATCAAGATATTTAAAATTATTTTCTGAAGGCCTGTAGTAAAAGTTACCCAGGTTTATATAACCCGTACTGCCGCCGGGATTTATCTCAATAGCTTTCTTAAAGGTTTTTATTGCTTCAGAGGAACGACGCTTTTTGTCGAGATGGTTTAGAACCTGGTTCGCCTCTCTCTCCCATAAGTACGATCACCATGTTGGGCTTATAGGTTCTAAGGACATATTCTAAATTCTCTACTATGATCGAAGAAGTATTTTCTGGAGATCCAAGATTAAAAACGCTGAACTTTAAACCAAGATTCTTTCTGTTCAGTACTTCTTCCAATTGTTGAGGGAAAGGATGTTTGCCGCTCATCAATATCGATGTTCCCAAACATGCTATGCGGTAGTTGCTTTTTTGCTGTGCGGAGAATTTGTTGACGATGTCCTAGAATGACAAAGACTTGAGTATATCCAAACGCAGGCCTATTTCCAATAAACTTACTACGAAAATAATCTTTAATAAGGTTACAAGTATTTTTTTACTTAATAACTCCAAGTTATTTAAATATCTAATCTCTTTCATTTTAATGCACTTTCTTAAACTTTTTGATAGTGTAGCAAAATAATTCAGCCCTTGCAAAAATATTGCCCTTCGCGCACAAAAAATATAGCATGGCATTTACAATTAGTTAAATTTTTTCTATAATACACTAATATGAAAATAGACAATATATTGACTTTATTGATCATATCCCTTGTTTTGTCGCTTTCCGGACTCGGGTTAAACGCCTATTATCTGGCGAATAGCTATTCCGCCCAGCTTTCATCGAAAAACCAGGTTGCAGTTTTTATAAAAAAACAGAATAAAACTGAGTCTTTAGAAGTAATAAAAGAAAAGATCATAAATCTAAACGGTATCAGCGAAGTGGAATTAAAGAGCCCTGAAGATATCCTCAAGGACATGCCTCATGTCGCACCTATTGTCAATGACATAATGATACTCGGCGAAAACCCGTTTTCGCCTTATTTTATCGTAGAGACTTCGATAATAAATTTGTCGTATATTATGGCGCTTAAAGATAAATTAATGTCTTTTGAAGGTGTCGAAGAAGTCAAGTTCGATGAAAACCTGGTTTCTATGATCGAAGGGCTCGATAATATAATACAATTCTACAAGTTTGTATGGAAGGCCGTGCTGATAATCGCTGGACTGTTTATTTTTTTCAAATATATTATTCTCCTTATCAAACGGGCGCTTTTTATAAAAGAAATGGTCTACATCTTGTTGCAGGGCCTGGCATCGGGTTTGTTTGGCTGGCTGGTTTATAAGGGGTTCAGCCATTATTTCTCTGCCCCCAATATTATCCAAATCCCAAGCGGATATATAGCTTACTTCCTGCTTAACGGATTAATTCTGTCTTTGGCAATAAAGAAAGATTAGTAAAAATGAAATTTTATATAACAATTGCAGTAGTTCTTTTTATAAATTGCGGTGTTTATGGCAAATCCGTAAATGACTATAAGCAGGAAATAAATTCAAAATCCCAGGAACTGGACTCCGTACAAAAAACCATTCAGGAAAAAAAGCTCCAGAAAGAAATATACCAGAAAAACGAAGAAAGCACAAAAAAAGAATTGAACGAGGTAGAAAGCAAAGTATCGAGCCTGAAATTAAAAGGTGCGGCATTAAAAAAAGAAATAACTAAAGCCCAGCAGAACCTGAAAAGGATCGGACAGGAATTAAGGTTCGCAGGCTGGGAAAAGGGGAAATGGAAAGATACCATAAATAAGGAAGCAGACCTGTTTAACCGGTATTACTACGGTTATTTCAGGGTTTTTTCAGACCTGGTCTCTGAAAAATTATACTGTGAAGTGCTCTCAAAGAAAAAAGAGTATATGGTCAGAGCTGAAAAAAAAGAAAGCATTTATAAAATATCTTTAGGCAAATGGCAGGCGGCACAAAAAAAACTTTTAGAACTTGAAACTCAGCTTATAAAAACAACAAGCCAGCATAAGGATTTAAAGAAACAGAAAGAAAAACTACTTGAAACCGCGATAGGAAAGCGGGTTGCGGCAGAGAATGAGATCCGTGAGCTTGAGGCTTCAAAGCAGGAACTAAAGCAATTATTATCTAAGCTCTCTAAAGAGAAAAAGAAGAGCGAGCAGGAAATTGCCGCTAAAAAGGCCTTTAAAGAAAAAAGAAAACAGCTTCCCTGGCCGCTTACCGGAAAGGTAATAACGAATTTCGGCAGGAACAAGCACCCTGACCTTGATACTTACTTGATAAGCAACGGCATAAAGATACTTTCTCAGAACAGCGCTGTTGTAAAGGCGGTATCAGGCGGGGAAGTAATGTTCTGCGGCGAGTTCCGGGCTTACGGCCAGATGGTTATATTGGACCACGGCGGCGGTTTCTATACGATCTACGGGCACCTTGGTGAAATAAGCGTAAAGGAAGGCGGCAAAGTAAAAACAAACGACCCTGTCGGCACTTTAAACAGTAACGGAGATAAGAATGCAGTGCTGTATTTTGAAGTTCGTTCCGACGGAGTAGCAGAAGACCCGATGCTGTGGCTTAAATAATGACAATCTCTAAACGGCAATCTCGAATTTCGAATACAGAATTTCGAAAAAATAACCAATAAGACAAAACGGCAAAAAGAGAAACAGAATAAAAGACAAAAATATTGAATTTGAAGTAACTTTGCTGTTTTGAATATTAGCTATTGTAATTTTTTTCGATATTCGAAATTGTGTGCCTTAAAGCAACTACGTAGATAATAAAAACACAGATATTTTTGACATTACGAATTTAGTAAACAGGAGGTTTGTATGAGAAAGGTTTTAGCTGTTTGTATGGCAGTTTTTTTGCTTGCCGGATCGGTATCTGCTGATACGTTTAAGATCCTTGGTTCAAGAGCCCTTGGTATGGGCGGAGCAGCTGTGGCTGTGGTAGGGGACAGTACGGGAAATACAAATGCCGAAACCCAGTACTGGAACCCGGCGGCACTCGGTCTTCATGCGGGAGTAAGTATTGATTTACCTTTCGGTGTCCAGGTTGAAGCTACCGGCGGTATTTTGGATTCAGCCAAACAGATATCGGACTCTGCCCAGCAGTTTACCGACATAAATAATGCCCAGGAAAATGGCAGCGCTATAAACCTGCAGCAGATAAAGGCTTTTGCTCAAGGGATACAAAGCCTCCAGAAACTTAATAAAAGCGGGCTTGGCATGCTTTTAGGCGTCAACGGCGGTTTAAACGGCGCTTACGGCACCTGGGGATTATCTGCGAATTATTTTGCTTCAGTCGGTGTGACACCTCATGTAGAACTGGTCAACCTTTCGCTCGGCACTATAGCTCTCAAAAATGCTCTGCATAAACTCAGGGGTGCCGGCGGTTTAGGAGGGATAAACCTCGGTGATCTTCAATCACTCTTTGGAACCCAGACTACGCTTACGAACCAGGATATCCAGAACTTGATTTCTGATCCGGGAACTGTTACGCCTTCCGGCTCGAATGTTACTATAGCCGACGGGAGCTTAGCCGCGGCAAGCCAGGACCTGAAAGCCACTGTGGATATACTTGTTAACCAGGCTAATGTGGGTTTGACGTTTAACGGAACGACCTATACTACTCAGCAGATAGCCAACGCTCTTGTCAATGTGGCACATAATGAGGGTGTATCAAATGCGGATATTAAATCAACGGTAGATACGATAGTAACTATACAGCCGCTTTTACAGGATATATTGCAAAGCGGGAACAGTTCAAGTTTTTCCAACAATAATTCAAATGTAACCCTGGCCGGCATAGTCTACGACGAAATAGCGTTGGGCCATGGAATGAATGCTGCATTTATAGACGAGTCACTTAAGAACCTCTATTTGGGGTTTAACCTGAAATATTTGCAGGGCACGGTCGGATATGTTAGACAATATGTCTTTCAGGGAGATGTTGGAGATTCAAAAGACCTGGTCTCAGACATGACAAAAGACATGGCTACCTCTTCGAGTTTCGGTCTTGACCTAGGGTTTCTTTATGATATGAAGAAAAATTATAAAACCAGGGTCGGGCTTCTTTTAAGGAACCTGAACAACCCGATGTTCACCCAGCCGCAGTCAGCAATTGATGCTGGTGTCACCGACAAATATAAATTAGGCACCCAGGCAAGGGCCGGTATTGCGTTCTGGCCGTTCAGGCCCATGACCCTAGCCCTCGATTACGATCTGACCCAAAATGAGACCCCTGTCATAGGTTTTAGCTCAAGGTATGTCAATGCCGGATTAGAATACAATATATTCAATAAATCCTATGCTAACCTGGCCTTAAGAGGCGGTGTAATGAAGAACCTGGCAAACAGCGCTGCTTCTATGGCCTATACCGGCGGGATAGCCTTGAACCTTATACATTTTGTAATCGATATAACCGGTGCGATATCTTCGGAGACAGTTGAGATAGACAGCGGGCAGAGTATTCCGTCTTCAGGCGCTGTAAACCTATCGTTAGGGCTGACCTTCGGCGGAGAAAAAAAAGAACCTAAACAAGAAGAGCCAAAAGAAGAACCAAAAGAGGCTCTCAATGAACCACCGGTAGGAACCGCTAAAAAAGTATCGAGCGGACTGAATTTAGCCATTACTGATTTTGAAAGCAAGGGCACTTCGGCCTCTGATGCATCTGTAGTAACTGATTTTATCAGGACTGATATGGTGAGCAACGGGTATTACAATGTACTTGACCGCTCAAACATGGAAACCCTGCTGGCAGAACAAAAATTCCAGATGTCGGGTTGTACAACCTTGGAATGTGTAGCTAATATGGGTAAGGTCCTTAACGTACAGGTCGTGTTAACAGGTTCGCTGTCAAAGCTGGCAGAAGATTATTACATAACAGTTTCATTGGTGGACGTTGAAACCGGAAAGGTCACAAAGTCCGTAGATCAGAAAGCTAAGACGCTGGATGAGTTAAGGGATGTTTGCCGGCAAATTGTGGAAAAGATCACAAAATAGATGGGAGTAAAGTCAATTTAGAAATTCGAATACCGAAATTCAAAAAGTAAAAGCAATCTCGAACAACCAATTTCGAATTTCGAAAAAATAATCAATAGGCAAAAAGAAAACAGAAAAAATTTGAATTTATTTGTTGTTAGAATATTTAGTATTGATGTTTTTCGGATTTCGGGATTGATTATTCGAAATTTAAGATTAAATAAATTATGGAGGTTGTGAGAAAATGAAGAAGACAGTTTTGATAGGTGCGATGATGGTATTTGTGGTTTTGGGCGCGGCGAGGTTCCGGGTTTTTGCGGCAGAGGATAAAACCTATGACCAGTTAAAACTCCTGGTTGACGTTATGTCTTTGATACAAGATAATTACGTGGAAAATAAGGAATCAAAACAGTTGATAGTAGGCTCGATAAAAGGGATGGTCAAAACCCTTGACCCGTTCTCTCAGTTCATGGAGCCGGAAGCGTATAAGGAAATGTCTACAGAAACACAGGGGGAGTTCGGAGGGCTTGGAATAAGGCTTTCGTATAAAGACGGCTGGCCTACAGTCATAACCCCGCTGCCGGGCACACCAGCCTACAGGATAGGGGTGCTTCCAGACGATAAGATTGTCAAGATAGAAGGGAAATCTACGAAAGACTCCACTTTAGAGGATGTTGTAAATAAACTCCGCGGAAAACCCGGGACAAAGGTGACTATTTCCATAGCAAGGGATAGTTTTAAGGAGCCTGTCGATTATACGATCGTAAGGCAGATAATAAAAATCGAAACAATAAGAAGCAAGATGCTTGCCAACAATATCGGGTATATCCATCTGTCGGAATTCAACGCAAATTCAGACAAAGACCTCGATAAAGCTTTAATGAAGCTTAAAGAAGAAGGCATGAAATCTTTGATATTTGACCTGCGCAATAATCCCGGAGGCCTGCTTGATGTGGCTGTGGACGTCTGCAAGCATTTTTTAGGCGATGATAAACTTATCGTTTATACCCAGGGAAGGAACCCGGATAGCCGCAGGGAATACCGGTCAAGAGGCAAAGCGGATTACGGGGATATACCTATGGTGGTCCTTGTCAACAGGGGTTCTGCTTCAGGTTCTGAGATAGTTGCAGGGGCGATGCAGGACCTCAAAAGAGCGTTGATAGTAGGTGCTACCACTTTCGGAAAAGCAAGCGTTCAGTCGGTATTCCCGGTCGAAGACGGGAATGCTTTAAGGCTTACGACCGCAAAGTATTATACGCCTTTGGGAAGAGGCATACACAGAGATGAAACAACGGGAAAAGGGGGTATAGCTCCTGATATAATTTTAGAAATACCGAATGAAGTTGAAGCAAAGTTATATGCCCAGGCAGAAGAAATATTTGCACCGGGTAAAGAGCCTAAACCTGCAGTAAAAGAAACTGAGATCATAAAGGATGTTGTCCTGGAACGTGCAATAGAACTGTTGAAAGCCAGGGAAATTTTCTTTGCAGCCCCTAAACAATAAAAAACATAATGTTAGATAGCCAGGGCGGTATAATCAGGTTGTTTTTCGGCATAATACTTGTATTCATTGGAGTGGTCTTATGGTTGTTCTTACAGGGAAAAGCCAAGAACTATTACATGAGAGCCATCAAATTCGATAGCGGTTTATCAGATGTGCTTGTGGCTAACGGTATAGATGATTCAAACATCGTATCCCAGCAAAGGCTGAAAAAAAAGTCAGGTTTTAACACCTGGATAGAGTTTAACAAAGAGATAAAATTAAATAATAAAACCGACCTTTCAAAAATAAGGCAGCAAACCGAACTCCTGGCAAAAAAAAGTACTCTAGAGTTTTATCAGCTGAAGGCTAGTTCGGATGCGGTGACCTTTGAAATAAAGCAAAAAGACAAAGTATTCTCAAGGGTAACCTTCCTTCAAACTCATGGCCCAGGTGTCCTTTTGGAAAAATCAAAAACACCCTTTAGAAATAAGAAACTAGTAGCTATCGTAATAGATGACGTCGGGTATAAAGAAGATCTTTCGGAATTTTTAAGCCTGGGCATACCGGTCAATTTTGCAGTATTGCCGAAAGAAAGATATTCAGCCAGGATAGCGGCCAAACTGAATTCTTTAAAGATGCCTTTTATCATGCATTTGCCTATGGAACCAGAGAAATATCCCGCCGAAAACCCCGGAAAATTCGCTCTTCTTTTGAAGATGAACGGCAAAGAGATAGAAAAAATATTTAATGAAGACCTTAATTCGCTCAAAGGAGCGGCCGGCGTGAGCAACCATATGGGCTCGGCATTTACTGCGGACAAAGAAAAAATGGGGATATTACTGAATCTTGTAAAAAAAGAGAATTTGTTTTTCCTTGATTCATATACTTCTCAAAATTCGAAGGCCAAGAAAACCGCTAATGAAATAGGCCTGAAAAATTTAAGGAACGATATTTTTATTGACGTTAAAGATGAACCGGATTCCATAAATAAGCAGCTGGCTGCGGTAATGAAGACAGCTCAAAAATACGGCCAGTGCATAGCTATAGGCCATTTCCATAGAAAATATGTTATCCCGGCCCTTAAAGAGAATTTAGAGAAGTTTAAAGAAAATAACATTGAATTTGTATATTTAAAAGATCTTTTTTAGAAAGGCAAAAAACAAATCCGAATTTCGAATATCGAAAAAATAATCAATAACCAAAATAGCAGAAAAGAAAAATGTAAGTCGTAAAGTCAATGTTTTTAGAATTTAGATATTTGATGTTGCAGTTTTTATCGAATTTCGAAATTGGTTTTTAGGAATTGCAATTAAGGTTGCTTATGTTAATTCTTGGTATTGAGACATCTTGCGATGAAACGTCGATCGCCGTAGTTTCTGACGGAAGAAAAGTAATAGCTAATGCCGTAGCATCCCAGATAAATATACACAGCAGGTATTCAGGAGTAGTACCCGAACTCGCCAGCCGTGCCCACCTTGAAAATATTAATTTGGTATTTGAAGAAGCATTGAATAATGCAAAGATCAACAAGAAAGACCTGGCTAAGAAGATATCCGCCGTATCTTACACTAGAGGACCCGGGCTGGCCGGCGCTCTTTTAGTCGGACAGATAACAGCCCAGACCTTGTCTTTCATATATAAGTTGCCCCTAGTTGATGTAAACCATCTGGAAGGGCATTTATATGCAGCCCTTCTGGAGCATAAGGGCCTTAGGCCTCCTTATTTGTGTTTAATAGCATCCGGAGGTCACACAGAACTTGTAATAGTTAAAGGTTACGGAAAATATAATCTGATCGGAGCTACCAGGGATGATGCCGCAGGCGAAGCTTTTGACAAGGTCTCAAAACTGCTAGGGCTAGGTTATCCTGGAGGGCCGGTGATAGACAATATCTCAAAAAAAGGAAATAGTTCCAGGATCAGGTTCCCCAGGCCGTTCTTATGGCCAAGCTGGGATTTTTCGTTCAGCGGGCTTAAAACAGCTGTCGTAAACCATGTTAAATCAGTCTCAGGATATAAAGAGCGGGCCAAAAATTTAAGTAGAAAAGAGAAAGCCGATATATCCGCATCTTTTCAAGATGCAGTAGTGGAAACTCTGATTGAAAAAACCATAAAAGCCGCAAAAAGATATAAAATGAATACAGTTGTCCTGGGCGGAGGCGTTTCGGCAAATTCAGAGCTTCGCTCTGCCGTACTTAAAAGATGCAGGAAAGAAGGATTAAAAGCATATTTGCCTTCGCTAGAGCTTTGTACGGATAATGCGGCCATGATAGCTTGTGCCGGGTATTATAAATTCAAAAGGCTGGGGATTAAAAAAGTTATTGAAACTAAGATAGAACCTAATTTAAAACTACAAAGTTGGTAGGATAGAATATGAATAAAACAGCGGTTTGCACACAGTTGAAAATAGGGAAACTGGAACTTAAGAATAACCTGATGTTGGCTCCCATGGCAGGGGTAACGGATTCGGTTTTCCGGTTATTGGCAAAAGAGGGCGGCGCAGGGCTTGTTTGTGCCGAGATGTTATCTTCCAATGCCTTATCCTATAACGATAAAAAGACAAGGAAGATGCTAAATCTGTCTGAAGAAGAACATCCTGTAAGTGTGCAGATATTCGGGTCAAACCCCGGAGTAATGGCTGAAGCCGCAAAAATAGTCGAAGACAGCGGCGCTGCTGTAGTCGATATTAACTTCGGCTGCCCTGTAAATAAAGTTATAAAGACAGGCGCCGGGGCCAGTTTGCTCAAAAATCAAAAATTGATGTGTGACATCCTTGAAAAGGTAATATCCGTAGTTAAAATACCGGTTACGGTAAAGACTAGGACAGGCAATCTGTTAAATGAAAACCTTGCGCCTCAAATAATAAAATTATGCCAGGAAACAGGTGTAAGCGCAGTCATAATTCACGGGCGTGCAGCGGAATTTATGCATTCGGGTGCTCCTGACCTTAAGGCAATAAAAGAAGCCGTGGCAGTTGCAAAGATACCTATCATAGGGAACGGCGGTATATATGATGAAAAATCGGCCTTTGAGTTCATGGATGCAACAGGGTGCAGCGGTATTATGGTGGGCAGGGCAGCTATAGGTGATCCCCATATTTTTAACAGGATAGAATATTATTTTAGAAACGGAGAGGTTCTAAAATCTCCTTCCTGGGAGCTCAGGGCAGAGTACCTTAAAAGACATGCTAAATTGTCAATGGATTATTATGGCGGAAAAATAGGGATCATCCGTTTAAGAAAGCTGGCGCCATACTATCTTAAAGGCTTGCCTAACGCCACAAGAATACGCGAAAGGTTCAATCATATCGAGAACCTCTATCAGCTTGACGAATTATTGTCTCACGTATGGAAATCTCCGTACTTTGAATAGATAAAAAAAGTTAATGCAAATTGCAAAGTGAAAAATGAAAATTTCAAATTGAAAGTCACAAGCAATGATTGGAAAAGTTAAAATTTGCAATAAATGACGTTCTAGAGAATTAAGGATGAATTATGAAACACAGCCATTATTTCCCTGAACCGGAAAGGTATGAGCGCCAGGGTTTTCCCGAAGCTGTTTATGCGCCGGGAAAGACCACTGCTCAGATAGTCTCTATAACAAAGACGTTATGCGGAAAAAACGGGCCTGTTCTCATTACAAGGGCTGATAAGACCGTATTTTCTGCAGTAAAGAAGAGATTTAAAAAAGCCCGGTATTTTGCTGCGGCAAAACTAATTGTGGTAAAATATCCTGATAAATTTCATCCAAACGGCCTAAAAAAGTATATTTGTGTAGTTACTGCCGGAACCGGAGATATTCCTGCAGCAGAAGAAGCTGCTTTAACTGCCGAGGTTATAGGCGCAAAAGTTGAAAGGATATATGATGTAGGCGTATCAGGGATACACAGGCTGTACAAGCACAAGGAAAAACTACTTAATGCTTCATGCGTAGTGGTGTGTGCAGGTATGGAAGGAGCGCTTGCAAGCGTTGTAGGGGGGTTGGTTAGTTGCCCTGTAATAGGTGTCCCTACCTCTATAGGCTACGGGGTCTCATTTAAAGGTGTTTCCGCGATGCTGACCATGCTTAATTCCTGTGCGCCAAACGTCAGTGTTGTAAATATCGACGACGGTTTTGGAGCCGGAGTCATCGCGAGCCTTATGTGCAAAGAATAATTGCAAAATGAAAAGTGCAAAATGCAAAATGTGAAATATATATTGTTAAATTTGCAAGGTTGATTTTAAAGGGATTTATATGAAAATAGCTTATTTTAATTGTTCAAGCGGCATAGCAGGCGATATGATACTGGCATCTTTGATAGATGCCGGGTTATCAGTAAAACATTTGGAAAGCGTCATTAAAAATGGGCTAAAACTGGGAAATTGGAGACTTATAACAAAGGCTACGGATTCTTTATACCATATTCCGCTAAAGCAATTGAAAGTTCAGGGGGAAAAGCATTTCAATTCTCCTGGCAGTATGCTTGGCTTAATAAAGAACAGCGGACTGTCTTCAAAGGCCAAGGTAGTTAGTTTGAAAATACTTAGTTTGCTGATAAGCGCTGAAGCAAGCGCACATAAGATCAAGAAAAACCAGGCCCATTTCCATGAATTGAATTCATTAGATACTATGATAGATGTAGTCGGGGTTTCCATAGCTTTAGATCTATTGGGAATTGATGAGGTGTATTCTTCATTTATAAACATCGGGAAACCGGCGCCGGCATCGTTGGCTATGATAAAAGAAAGAAAACTACCTGTTTATTCAAATAATTCCGTGTTGGAGCTTGCAACCCCGACCGGGATTGCAATTATTTCCAATATCTCCAAAGGGTTTGGCGACATGCCGTTAATCAGGCTTGAAAGGTCCGGAATGGGAGCAGGGACTATTAAAGCAGCTAACAATTATCTTGCGGTAATGATCGGGGAAGCTCAAAATACAAAAAAACAGTTAACTTATTACGGCCAGGATGAAGTAATATTACTTGACACAAATATAGATGATATGGACCCCAGAATATTTCCATACTTGATAGACAAGCTTTTAACGCTCGGAGCAAAAGATGCCTGGCTTGAACAGGTATTAATGAAAAAAGGAAGGCCCGGTATTGTTTTATCCGTAATGTGTGAAAGGGAGAAAGAGAAAACAATAGTCGATACTATATTTAATGAAACCACGACCCTGGGGATCAGACGGCAGGAAAACAAAAGGTATATATTGAAAAGGAAACGAATTAATGATATAAAAATAGCTTTCCTTAAAAACGGGAAGGTTAAATCAAATCTTGAGTTTGAAGTAGCCAAAAAAAAGTCTATTGCCAGAAAAATACCTTTAAAAAATATACTTCTATAAGTTCTACTTGACATTTGATATATAATCTGCTAAAAAAATAGTGTAAACGTGAAGTGTGATGTTTAAGTAATTTTGTTACTCAAATTTCATATAATTTTATAAATTTTGCTGGTAAAATTAGGGGGAGAGGTAAAAATGATGAAAAAACGTTCAAAAGAATTATTAAAGATTTCTGAAGTATCTAAACTTGCCGGCGTACTTCCCTCAACCGTAAGGTATTATACAGATATCGGCTTGATCCTGGTGGCAAGCGAAACACAGGGCGGCCACAGGCTTTATGACAAGGAATCCACTCTTACAGCTATCAGTAAGATCCAGTTTTTGAATAAGAAAGGTATGACTATGGAGGATATTAAAAAGGACATGCTTTCTTCCAAGATAAGAAAGAAAATACTTGTTATTGACGATGAGCCTGAATTCGGCGACCTTGTAAATGAACTTATCAACCATCAGTTCCCTGATTACGAAGTGAAGATAGTCTATAACGGGTTCAGCGCCGGAAGGATGCTGAACGAATACCTGCCTGATTTGATAATCCTTGACCTGATGCTTCCTGGGGTAAATGGTTTTGAGGTTTGCCAGCAGATACGTTCCAGTGAGTTTTTAAACAGCACCAGGATACTTGCTATAACTGGCTATGATTCCGAAGAAAACAGAAAAAAAATATTAGACTGCGGTGCCAATGATTACCTGGCAAAACCCATGGATGTGCAGACCTTAAAAGAGAAGATCACCTCTATGCTTGAAAAAGCAAGCTAAATAAAAAATATGAACAAAATCACAATTAAACTCAGGTTAATTATAACTTTTGCTTTTTTTATTTTACTTATAATTTTCATGGGTATCATGCTTGTTTCATTCAGCGTTATGAACAAGAATTTCAGCAGTGAAATAGTGAAAAATTATTCCCAGCTGTATTTATATCAGAATATCTATCAGGATTACAATTTCCAAACCCAAAGCCTTGATAATTACCGCTCCACGGGACAGCCTGAACATCTCAACAAGTTTTACCTCTATGACTCCTTGATCACAAAAAAAATGATCGAATTATCCAACCCTCCGGAATTTGATGAATGGCACGGCCAGTATAAAAGATTGGTTAAGATAGTGACTGACAATAAGGGCCTGCCTGTCCGGCAATTCGAGGATATTCTTTCCAAAAGACTGGCCTTGTTAAACGGGGATTTGAAATTTAAAATAGAATTATTGATACAGAAACATGCAGATACGATCATCAAATTAGATAAAACAATGATGGATATAAATAAATTAAGCATAATATCTTCCTTGGGTATAAGTATTTTATCGGTCTTATTGAGCGGTCTAATGAGCCTTCTGATCTTTAAGTCCATTATCTATCCTTTAATGGTCTTTCAACAGGGCACTAAGATGATTGGGGATGGTAACCTGGAGTACCGCATCAGGATAAATTCCAAGGATGAAATAGCCAAGCTGGCGGAAAGTTTTAACAGCATGATCGAGAATTTGCGGAACTTGCAGCTGCAAATCGTTCAGATGGACAGGATGTCTTCCATAGGACAGCTTGCCGGTGGGGTCGCTCATGAGATAAATAATCCTTTAACCGGAGTCCTGGGACAGGCTCAATTGCTTCTTGAAAAACTTTCTCCGGACAGCCCTTACAGGCGCAATGTGGAACGCATAGAGATAGCCGCTCAAAGATGCCGCACTATAGTTCGGGCATTACTTGATTTTGCAAGGGAAAAGAATTACAAGTTCATTCCGACCGATATAAATGAATTAGTAAATGAAACCCTTGAATTCACAAAAAGCGAAATGAATTCCAGAAAAATAGTACTCGAAAAGGATATTCCCGACCCCATGCCGTATGTTCAGGTCTCTCCGGGACATATCCAGCAGGTCTTTCTAAACATAGTAAATAATGCCATACATGCAATGCCGGACGGCGGTAAGTTATATATTTCTGCAAGTATGGTTGAAAATAATATCCTGGAAATTGCTTTTGCTGATACAGGTCTAGGCATAAAGAAGGAAAATATAGGCCATGTTTTTGACCCGTTTTTTACCACAAAGGATATTGGAAAAGGAACGGGGCTCGGCCTGACCATCAGCTATAGCATAGTCAAAAGGCATAACGGAGAGATTCTCGTAAAAAGTGACGGTGAAAACAAAGGTGCAAGTTTTCTAATAAGGCTCCCCATAAGCCATAACCAGCCGGACGAAAAAGAAAAGGTCACAAAACTCTTTTCTGAACAGATACCTGAAAAAAAACCATCGGCTGTAGCCGTTGCCAAGGTAAAAACATAATAAAATGAATAAGGAAAATAATAAATTTAATTCCTATCTTGATAAGCTGGAGTCTCCTAATTTAGATTCTGCTGAAAAGATAGTGAATGACCTGATGCAGGCAGAACAGGATATAGCAAAGGAAACACTGTATCTGCTAAAGAAAAAATATGAGAAGGAAATAAGGAATTGGGAAACTTTATTTGCACAAAAACAGCAAGAGCTGCTTTCAGTAAAAAGCCAGCTGGCCGAGAATCAGGAACGAATAAAACAGCTTCAAGCCCAATTCGATGCGGAGAAACAGGACCAGATGCAGTTGATGAAGGAAAAGATAAAGGAGCTGCGATTAAAAAAACAGGCCGACTCTGAAAGATGGGAGCAGGTAAGCGATGAGGTTCGTAAGTTCAAGGAAGAAGCGAATTCGGCGCAAAAAAAATATATGCTTGAACAAAGCAGGGCTGGCCAGGCAAGGAAAACGTTCTATGAACAGATAGAGAAGCTAAAAGAAGAGTTAAACCTTAAAGAAGACGAACTGAATGGAATAAAAGAAACTTATTTAAAAAAAGAACAGGCCTGGATAACGGAAAAAGCCCATTTCGAAGAAGAATCGAATATATTAAAGGACCAGGTAGCAGGCCTTGAGCAGATAATAAAGGATGAAAGGCAAAGCTATGACAGGTCAAGCGAAAAAAAAGATGCCAAGTTAAACGGTCTTGAGCAAACATACCAGGACCTTACTTCTCAAATGAACTTAAAGATCCAGAAAGAGAATGAATTGCAACTGCAGTTGTCACAGCTGAAGGCAAAAATTAAAGAGATAGAAGAAGACAGGGATAGGGTAATAAAAGAAAAAGAAAAAAACAGTTTTGAATGGAATAAATCTTTGAAGGGGGAAATTGAGAAATTTGAAAAATATAAAATGGAAGCAGATGCAAGAGAAGCTTCAATGACAAAAGATGCCGGGCAGCAGCTCTCGAACCTTCAGGAATCGTTTAAAATAATAGAACTTCAGCTGCAGGAAGAACAAAAGTCAAAGGCAGAAGTGGAAACCGCACTGGGGAAAAAAGAACAGGAGATAGCGCGTTTGATTTCCCAGAGAGACGAGCTTGTAAGCGAATGGAAAAAAGTGGTCGCAGATGAGCAAAATAATTTTAAAAAACGGCAGTCTGAGATATTAGCGGAGTTTAACCGCGTCAGCCAGCTTAAGGATGACGAAATAATAAGATTACAAAGAAGCACCAATGAAATATCAACTGCTTTAGCAGAACAAAAAAGGCTTTTACAGGTAGAAAAGGAGAAAACCCATCAAGACAGCCAGCGATTGCAGTATCTTGAAGAAGACAAAAAGAAGCTTATGGAACAGCTGTCTTTAAAGGAAAAGGACTGGCAAATAGTATTGCAGAATGAACAGGAGTTCCTAAAGAAACAGATCGAGGACGTGAAATCAAAATCCGACAGCCAGGTCCAGTCAAGGGAAAATGAAATAATAAGATTAAAAAAAGAAACTGACATTTTAAACGGACAAATATCAGAACTCCAAAACAAATATCATGTAGAAAAGAATGAATCTTCAGGCAGGCTTGAAAATATAAAAGAGCTGGAAAATCATATAAAGATACTGGAAGATAAATATGAAAGAGCGAACTTAGAATGGCAGAAAAAACATCAATTCTTGCAATTGGAAAAGGAAAAACTTAACGACCAGCTGCACAAAGAAATACAGCTGCGCCAGAGCCTTGAGAAAAAGAACAAGAAGTCAATAGAATCAAATAAGCCGCAAAAAGAATTATAAATCAATCAAATGAATAAACGGTTTTAAAGAGTTTAGTTAAAATACCTGAAACCATTGTAATCAAGGCCGATGAGGCTTTTTTCGGTGGTCTCAAATTGACTAGAATAAACGGATATTTATGGAAAAGATATTGGTAGTAGACGACGAGCCTGGAATTCTTGAGCTTTGCAGGAAAGTGCTGGTAAGGGAAAAATATATTGTTTTTTTGGTATCAAGCGGGGAAGAAGCGCTGAAGCTTATTCCTGAAGGAATGTTCGACCTTGTCTTAACCGATCTGAAATTAGGCGAGTTGTCCGGGTTAGATATAATAACCAACATAAAATCCTTATACCCAAATACTGAAGTTTTAGTTATGACAGGCCAGGCAACTATTGAAACTGCAATCGAGTGTTTGAAAAGAGGTGCCTATGACTATATAACAAAGCCGTTTAACATTTATGAACTTGTTGATTCGGTAAAGAAAGCCCTTGACCACGCTCAACTGAAAAGAAAAGAAAACATTTCTCGTGAAATAATATACTTTTATAAGCACTCCCAGGAAGTGACAAAACAGCTTACTGAAGAAAATCTGGCTAATTTAGTATTGGAAAGCGCTATTAAAGGCTTAAAATGTGATTCAGGTTCTATCTTTGTTTTTAAGCGTGATGAGAATAAACTGTTCCCTCTGGCTATTGTCGGGCCCGTAGCCGATAAAGGTATAGATGATGGCGGGAAAATCCTAAGCTGGGTAGCTGAAAAAAAAGAACCGCTGCTTATTCAAAACGGCTTAGATAACTTGCCCCAATTCAAAGACTTGCCGAAAAGAAAAGAAATAGTTTCTTCTATGGTAGTTCCGTTAATTGATCAGGGGATGATATTAGGTGTGCTTAGTTTAAACCGTTTTGTGCAAGGTACCAAATACCAATTCAATTCTCATGACCTTGAATCCCTTCAAACATTTGCTTTCCATGCCACTATGATGCTGTCAGCGACAAGGCATAATCAGGCTTTAAGGGAGCTTGACAAATTAAAATCTGAATTTGTGGCCAAAGTTTCTCATGAACTTAGAACGCCGTTAATGGCTATAAGCGGTGCCGTAGAACTGTTACAAAGCTACATGTCAGGGTCAACCAGCAAAAAAACGGACGATATAATGGAACTTATGGCAAGAAATACCGTGAGGATGAATTATCTTATTAATGAAGTGCTTAATTTTTCAACTATGGAGGCCAAACAATCAAAGCTGAGCTTATTAAAATTTTCACTGCGAAAGTTAATGGATGAGACTGTATCGGACTTTGCTTTTAAAGCAAAAGAAAAAGGTATTTCCTTGGGATTTGAGAATATAGACAAAACCGAAGAAATCATGATGACAGCGGACAGAGAAAAAGTCAAGCAGATTTTATCCAACCTTCTTGCAAACGCCGTGACGTTTACTCCGAAAAAAGGCTGGGTAAGGCTTGGATACAGGCTTGAAAACAAAGACAGCGTCCTTATCACTGTGGCGGATTCAGGTATAGGCATACCAGAGGATAAACAAAAAAATATTTTTGATCAATTTTATCAGGTTGACGGTTCCATGTCAAGGGAATATCCGGGTTTTGGCCTAGGCCTTTCAATAGTCAGGTCTTCTGTACTTGCGCATAACGGGAAAATCTGGGTTGAATCAATGCCCGGAAAAGGCGCAAAGTTCTTTGTTGTTCTGCCCCTTAAGACCGTTGAAGAAAAAAAGATTTAAAAAATGAATAATAAAAAGAAAATACTGGTAGTTGACGATGATCCGGATATACTCGGAGTTTTGGGTGATTTTTTAGCCGACGAAGGACACGAAGTAGTTTGTGTCAATAACGGCACAGAGGCCTTATCAAAATTTTGTGAAACGGACTATGACTTATCAATTCTTGATATCTCTATGCCGATTTTAAGCGGGATCGATGTCTTAGAAAAGATGAGGGAATTTAAACCCGGAACGAAAGCGATCATGGTAACGGCTTATCACAATCCCGAGGTCATTAAGAAGGTTTATAAAACCGGAGCTTTGAATTGTATTTTTAAGCCTTTTGACCTTAAAGATTTAAGAACAGCAATTAACGATATATTTAACAAGACATAGCTTTAATCAAAATAGAACGTTTCGACGGACAACCTGAACCTGAGCGAAGGCGCGACAAAATAAAGTTTTAATCCTATTAGGAAGGGATGACAGTTCCGATAAAATCGGGACGCCAGAAGGGAAACCTTAGGTTTCCCTATGGGGAGCGTTTCGGCGAAGCAGATTCCGCTCGAAGCCGAAACAATCCCGCCATGGCGGGATAAGCCTGAGCGAAGGCGCGACGATAAGGAGGTGAAAATGAAAAACGGTAAAAAAAGCCAGATACTCATAGTTGACGATGAACCTGATATATTGCTTATTTTGGGAGAGTTTCTGAGCAATGAGGGGTTCAGGGTCTTGACTGCCAAGAATGGCAAGCAGGCAGTCGAGAAAGTGAAAGAATATCCCGTTGATCTGATACTCCTTGACATGGCTATGCCGGAATTAAACGGCATAGAGGCTTTAAAGCAGGTAAAGGCAATAAAACCCGAACTGCCAGCTATCATGATCACTGCGTACCGTGATGCAGAAAAAGTTGTTGAAGCCTTCAGGCTCGGTGCCTATGATTGCATTTTCAAACCCTTTGACCTTAAATATTTAAGAAAATCCATTTTAGCTCAATTGATGGAATAAGTTTGCGCCAAAAAGAAACAATTGGCTTTGTCCGCCATACTCTAAATCATCCCGCCTTACAGAAAGCCTCTCCATCTTAGGCAGATAGAAGCCAAAAAGACAAGAAAATTTGAAAATTCGCCAATTATTAGCGGCAAAGAATGTATCCTGGAGCCATTAGCGCTAATATTTAGCGGTTTTAAACTCAAGGCAGGCCCAGAATCTGCCGCTCCTCGGCTTGCGCCAGCAGGGGCTAATACAATAAAACTCAATGCATCACTTTAGGTTTCAGCTTAAAAATATAGGTTTTATTATTAAGCAAAATAAAAAAATGAATTAAGGCGCAAATAATAACAAGAAGCAAATTTTTGACATTACGCTATTTTAAACAGGAGGTTTTATGGGTCTAAAAAAAATCCTTATTATTGAGGATGAAAAGGATATAGTAACTGTTCTTAAATTAGCTTTGGAGAGTAACGGGTTTAAGGTTTCCGAAGCATATGACGGCCTTAGCGCAATTGATATGATTGAAAAAGAAAAATATGACCTGATAGTGCTTGATATAATGATACCGAAGTTTGACGGAAATTCTGTGAATATGAGGCTAAAAAGTAGTCCCCAAACTGCGGATATACCGGTTATTATCATGACAGGAAAAGATATTGCAAAAAATCAGGCCGATAGAATAATAGATGAATTAAAAATAAATGCATATTTAGAAAAGCCGTTTTCAGTTTCATTGATCGTAAATAAAATCAAAGAGATACTTAAAAACAAATAAATTAATTTTTATTTGCGATACATACGGTTTATGATCCGGTTTAAAACCTCCCAAATGCCAGATAGGCGTCCGTAGTCCCGCAATGGGGAGCTGCGCTTTCCAGGCTGGATCGTAATAAGGTTTATAATGAAATTTAACTATTTTCTGAAATTACTGTTATTTGTGTGTATAGTACTATTAGTGTTGTATAAACCATGTTCTTGTGTTAATAACAACTCAGAATTTGAAAGAAACAGCAGTGGAAAAAACGTCCCCGCCTTCATTAAAAAAGATACGGTTAAGCCAATTGAACATCAGGCCCAAACCGTTGAGCAAAACTCTTCGTGGCAAATCAGTCAGGAAATAAGTAAAAGAGCACTGTTTTTTATTCTACTTATAACTCTAATGTGGTCGCTAGTAACAACCGTGTTATTTGTAAGATATTTTTTTTATTATAAGAAAGAAAAGATAAAGCTCGTTCACGCAAAAGACTTGCTTAACGAAGCCAAGGAAAATAGCCGGAAAATAAGAGATGAAAGGGATGAGTTTTATAAAGGCTTTGAGAAAAACAAGGAACTGCTTGGTTACGAACACAACACCGTAGAACAACTTCGCAATGCGCTCAGTGATTTAAAAAAGCGGGAATTTGAAGAGATGCGCGCAGAACTGGATATACGTACAAAATATTTAGAACAGAAGCTAAGGGCTGAGATGCTCAATAAACAAGAAGGAGAATTTAATTTCAAAGAAACCATGTTTAAACACGGACAGGAGGAACTTTCAAATAATATAATACAAGGAATAAGTGTGGAAGAAGTGACATCACCTGCTGTTAATGCCTTAAGAGATTGGGTATCATTGATGGCGGTGAACCTTTATGAAAGCGCCCCGGATTCAGTAATGGATTTTCTTGTCAAATTTTCAAACGATAATAATCCTTTGATAAGGATGAATGTCATACCTGTACTTGACAGGATAGCGTCTGATGAGACTGTGGCTATTTTATTGAAGCTTTACCATGATACGGATAACAGAGTGCAAAGAGAAGTTTTAAAAAGCCTTCTTGAGCTTGAAAAAAAGATAGTAAACGGCGAAGTTAAATTACAAAAAGATAAAGTTGACCAAGTAAATATGATTTTAAAAAATGAGAGATCCGGCGGTGAATGGATATTTTAATTATTTTAAAAGATCAGGTACCAGTCAATTGATGGGACAATAGTATGGGCAAAAAAACTGAAGACAACCGCACGAAAGAAGATATTGAAACTTCTGAAGTCCGTTACCGCAGGCTTTTTGAGTCTGCAAAGGAATCAGAAGAAAAGTTATCTAAACAGAATATCCTTTTACAATCTATAATCAATAGCCAAAAAAACATGTTAATATTTGCACTTGATAAGAATTACTGCTATATAGCTTTTAATGAAAACCATAGCAATGAAATGAAAAAAGTATATAACGCTGACATAGAAATCGGGAAATGCATACTGGATTACCTGACCATTCCGGAACTAAAACGGCTTGCTAAAGCAAGTTTTGACCGTGCCCTCAAAGGAAAAAACTTTATTGAGCAGCAGTTCCAGCAAAATACCGGCATATACTATGAAATCATTTGGGGTCCGATTAAAACGCCGGAAGGGAAAATTGCAGGGATAAATGTTTTGGCCCGGGATATCACTGAGAAAATGAAAGTGGTAGAGTCACTGCGGGATAATGAGATCAAGTACCGCAAAATCATTGACCAGGCAAGTGACTCCATCATGCTTCTAGAATTGACGGATGAAGGGATTCCTATCATCAGGGATGCCAATGCTACGGTTATGCTGATGCATGGCTATTCGCGGGAAGAAATCATCGGCAAGCCCATTTCATTTCTTGATGCAGATAGCACACCATTTTTGATTAGTAAAAGTGCCGGCAGGATAGCTGGTGACAAGAAATATATCTTTGAGGCCAGGCACCGCCGTAAGGATGGATCGGTTTTTGATTTAGAAGTATCGGTGAAAGAAATTGAGATCGAAGGCAAGAGTCTGTTGATTGATATTTCGCGCGACATCACGCAACGCAAACGGATGCAGGAGATTCAGGAATTCAAAAATGTAATTCTTCGCACTCAACAGGAAGCTTCGATCGATGGAATAGTTATGCTGAATGAAGCTGGTGGCATTATATCATACAACCACAGGTTTGCTGAGATATGGGGTATTCCTTCTGAGGCAAGAGAATCCAGATATTATGAACAAGCTTTTCAATTAGTACAAGATAAATTAGTAAGCCCTGGAGAATTTATCAGCAAGATAAATTATTTGTACCAAAACCGGAATGAAACAAGCCGTGAGAATATCAATCTTAAAGATGGCAGGATCTTAGACCGTTATTCAGCTCCTATGTTAGGCAGTGATAATAAATACTATGGCAGGGTATGGTACTTCCGTGATATTACTGAGCAGAAACATTTAGAAGAACAGCTCCGGCAAACCTATAAAATGGATGCCATAGGTTCCTTAGCAGGCGGAATAGCGCATGATTTCAATAACTTGTTAACCGTTATTTCCGGTAATACAAATCTTATAATGGGTGAAGTCGATAAGACAAGTAATACCTACATAGACCTTAAGGAAATAAGTTTAGCTGCGGAGAAAGCTGCATCTCTTACCATGCAGTTATTGCTTTATAGCAGAAAACAACCTATGGGTTTTTACCCTTTAAATATAAATAAAACAATAAACGACATTTTGCAAATGCTGAAAAGGCTGATTGGTGAAGATATTACAGTGAATTTGGAATTAGAACCTGATATTGAGATCATCAAAGCTGATTTATCCAACATTGAACAGGTAGTTATAAATATCTGTATCAATGCAAGAGATGCGCTGCCTAAAGGCGGAACAATAACAATAAGGACAGAAAGTATAATTTTAAACGAAGATCAAAGCAGGGCGCTTGAAGGCTCACAGCCTGGAAAATATATCCGGCTTTCTATAGCAGATAACGGCGTAGGGATGGATAAAGAAACGCTAAAACATGTTTTTGAGCCGTTTTTTACTACAAAAGGACTTGGAAAAGGAAGTGGGATGGGGTTGCCCGTAGTTTACGGAATTGTAAAAGCACACAATGGATGGATAAATGTTTATAGCGAACCTGCCGATGGAACAGTTTTTAAAATTTATCTTCCTGTTATAAAAGCAGAAGAAGCTTTTAAAGAAAAAGATAGAGAAAAAGATAGAGAAAAAGATAGAGAAAAAGATAAAGCCTTTAAATTAAAAGGCAAAAGTGAACATGTTCTGGTTGTTGAAGATGATGAACAAGTTCTTCGATATATAGTAAGTATACTAGAGAGAAATAACTATCATATTTTTAATGCAGCAAATTCAAAAAATGCAATTGAAATTTTTGGGCAAAACAGTAAAAGTATTGATTTAGTCATAACTGATATGATATTATCCGATGGAAACGGGTTAGAAACTATTGAACGATTAAAACTAATCAAAAAAAATATCGGTGTAATAGTTTGCAGCGGTTATCTTGATGATAAATCCCGGTTTTCTGAAATACAGGAAAAAGGGTATAGATTCCTTCAAAAACCATTTAGTAAAATAGAGTTATTGAAAATAGTAAGAGAAATAATAGAGAACAATAATGGATGATTTACTTCATTGACTTTTTTAAGCTTGTTTAGTAAAATACGTAAAAATAAATACAGTTTTTTAATATTAGAAGGAATGACAGTCCCGCCTAAAGCGGGACGCGACATCGGAGGATAATATGGCAGATATGGTCATTAATGAACAGAATTTTGACGCAGAAGTATTAAATTCACAGGTTCCTGTGTTAGTAGATTTTTGGGCGCCATGGTGCGGCCCGTGCAAGATGATAGGCCCGGTAGTAGAAGAAATAGCCAAAGAATATGCCGGAAAACTGAAAGTAGGGAAAATCAATACGGACGAAAACCTCGGTGTTGCAAGCAAATATCAAATAACTTCTATACCCTGCCTCCTTTTCTTTAAAGCCGGGAAAGTTGTGGAAAGAATCGTAGGTTTTAGATCAAAGAATGACCTGAAAAAAATAGTAGATAAGGTAATAGCCTAAACCAGCCTGTACATCTTTTAAAATGAGCGACAATATTTATGACGTTATAATCATAGGCGGAGGCCCTGCTGGCCTGACTGCAGCTATATATACGACCCGTTCAAAATTAAAGACACTCCTCATAGAAAAAATGGGGTGCGGCGGGCAGGTTATAATTACGGACAACATTGAAAACTATCCTGGATTTCCAGAAGGGATAAGCGGTTTTGAACTTTCGGCAAAATTTGAAGAACAGGCAAGGAAGTTCGGCGTTGAAATAATAAACGACGAAGTAACCGGCTTAATAATAGAAAAAACTGATAACCTGAAAACCGTAAAAACCCAAAACTCTTCATTTAAAACATTAACTGTAATAATATCTTCTGGAGCTAACCCTAAAAAGCTTCAAGTGCCCGGTGAAGAGGAGTTTTTAGGAAAGGGAGTTTCCTACTGTGCAACCTGTGACGGCCCGTTTTTTAAAGCAAAAGACATTATAGTGGTGGGTGGGGGCGATTCTGCGGTAGAGGAAGCCATTTATCTTACAAGATTTGCAAAAAAGGTAACTCTCATACACAGAAGGGACAGGCTGCGCGCGGCAAAGCTAATACAAGACAGGGCCTTTAATAATCCTAAAATGGTTATTGTTTTAAACTCTATAGTAACAAAAATAACAGGCGACGAAAATGTGAAGGGCGTATTAATCAAAAATGTAGTGGATGGAAAGGAAAAACAGACAGATGCTTCGGGTGTCTTTATTTTTGCAGGCTATGTGCCAAACACTATGTTCCTGAAAGATACGCTTAAATTAGATGAAAGATGTTACGTTTTAACGGATAATGATATGAAGACTTCTGTGCCTGGTATATTTGCCTGCGGAGACGTGAGAAACAAGATGTTAAAACAGGTAGTAACTGCCGTAGGGGACGGCGCAGCCGCTGCTTTCTCAGCACAAGAATATGTAGACGAATTAAAAGGAACATCGTACAAATAAATCAATTGAAACAGCAGTCAATATTTGCTAAAATCATATAGCAAGATTTTCTGATATAGAAGAGTTAAGGGAGAGGTGTTATGAACGCAAATGCAAAAAAAATTATTGAAAAAGCATTAGATTTACCTCCGATTGAGCGAGCAGAACTGGTTGAATATATTTTTGAGAGTTTTAATAAAGAATTCCGCAAAGAAGTTGATAAGCAGTGGATCAAGGAATCGGAAGATAGGATTAATGCTTATGACCAAGGGAAGTTGAAAGCTATTCCTGCAAAAGACGTTTTCAAAAGAATAGATAAATAAACCTATAATGGAAATCAAATTCTTAGAGATAGCAGAAATAGAATTCAAAGACGCTTGTGCATATTATAATCAACAAAGCGAAGGCCTCGGTTACGAATTTGCAGCAGAAGTAGGAAGAACTCTTGAAAGAATTGAAAGCTATAATGAAGCCTGGGCGCCTCTTTCTGCACGAACACGGAGATGTCGCACAAACCGGTTCCCTTATGGTATTATTTATCAAATAAGAACGGATATGATTTTGATAGTGGCGATAATGCACATGCATAAACATCCCTATTCATGGAAATCAAGATTAAAACAGAAATAACTCTTTTCAATTGTAGATATAAAAACCCAGAACCTGAAATAATTCTTGGCCACTTATCCCAAGAGTTATACAAAATGTGAAACCATGCTTGCATCAAAGAAGTATGGTTTTTTGTTTGTAAAAGTGCTAAAGTAACGTTTTACAAAAGGAAAGTATCCAAGTATTTGCGATTGCTCTAAGAACAGTTAGTGGTGTATTTGAAGCATTCAGAGATTTCCTTTTCGCTAATAATGCATTCATTCGTATTTTTCAGGTGGCTGCGGAACTCGGTCTTCAGCTTCGCCAGGAATGACCTCAGACAGTCCTCGCCAACTTCTTCCTGAAAAACACTCATTCATAGTTGCATTAAACCCGCTCAAAGAAAATCCCTGAATGCTTCTGTGCGTGGGGGGAATAGTTACACTGCAAGGGTTCGTGGTTCGACTTCGCTCACCACTCACCAAAGCCCGCTAAAAGCGTGCTTAATTGCCCTCCAGCAATACTTGCAGTGTGAAAATCTGAAAAAAGATACAATAAGACTACAAGAAGGAGAACCACTTACGTTTATTAGTTAGGTTCGTCCCCAAATGCAGGTTCGCAATATGTAGCAAAATGGGAAAATAGAGAAACTTAATTTGTCTATTTGACTACGTCCCCAAGAATGCCGGGGTAGTCGGCGAGGACTGTCCTTCTTCGCTAAAGCTACGAAGGATAAATCTGAGCCCCAACTTATTAAAACAAAGTAGAGTGAAAGGATTGCTTGTCCTCTGTAGCCTTGGCGAAAGAGGAGGCGGGCAAAGAAAATGGACTCGGTGGTGCAGGGGTGGAACAGCCCCGCGAAGTTGTCTTTATATATTTAAAATATTGAAAAATAATAAAATGTCTAAACTTTATCTTATCGACGGCAATGCTTATATCCACAGGGCTTATCATGCTCTTCCACCCTTGACTACATCAAAGGGAGAAATGGTAAACGCCGTGTATGGGTTTATAAGAATGGTTTTAAAAGTTGTAAACTCAAAAAAACCGGAATACCTCGTTGTGTGTTTCGATTACCCCGCAAAAACCTTCAGGCATAAAGAGTACCCTCTTTATAAGGCTCATAGAAAAGTGATTGACGATGAATTAAAAAGCCAGATGCCACTTGCAAGAGAGGCTATTAAGGCGCTTAATATCGTTTTGTTGGAGAAAGAAGGCTATGAGGGTGATGATATTATAGCTACCCTTGCCCAGAACGCTAAAAATGACGGGGCAGAGGTAATCATTATCACCGGAGACAAGGATGCGCTTCAACTGGTGGATGAAAAGATAAATGTCTGGAACGAACAGAAAGATGTTTTATATACGGAAGAAAAGGTAAAGGAAAAGTATGGAGTAGAACCATCACAGCTTGTTGAAATGTTTGCTCTTATGGGGGATTCAAGCGACAATGTGCCTGGAGTAAAAGGGATTGGCGAGAAAACTGCTACAAAGCTTATACAGGAGTATGGCTCTCTTAACGGTGTATATGAAAACCTTGACTCTGTTAAGGGGAAAACAAAAGAGCTTTTGGCAAATTCAAAGGAAGATGCTCTAAAAAGCAGATCCCTTGTAACCTTAGACAGGAAAGTCCAGGTAGGGCTTGATTGGCATGACGCTAAGCTTAAAGAAATAAACGCGGAAAAGGCAACAGAGTTTTTTAAACGGCTTGAATTTCATACCCTGGTAAAAGAATTCTCTCATCCAGCCCCTGCATCCTTTGACAGTGCAGCCCTTAACCCTGTGCCTGCCGATCCTGTTTTAAAAGAGCAGGATAAGGTAATTTCCAATACCATATTTTCTCAAAAAGACCTTGATTTATTAGTTAAAAAGATGAGAAAAGAAGGACTGGTTTCATTAGATTTGGAGACTGATGACGTAAACCCGTTTAAGGCAAAAATAGTAGGGTTGTCTTTTGCCTGTGACAGTTCACAAGGGTATTATATTCCGGTCGGCCATGATTATCTTGGTTCTCAGGAGCAGATGGAATTAAAGCAAGTTCTTAATACACTAAAAGATATTCTTGAAGATAAGAATATTAAAAAATACGGCCAGAACATAAAATACGACCTCATTGTTTTAAAAAATAACGGTATCAGCCTTTACGGTATATATTTTGATACTATGGTGGCCTCTTACTGCCTTAACCCTTCACGCACGAACCATGGACTGAAAGACATTGTGCTTGATTATCTCGGAATTCAGATGACAAGGATTGAAGAACTGATTGGCGAAGGCAAGAACCAGACAACCATGGATAAGGTTGAGGTACAAAAAGCAGCAGAATATGCCTGCGCCGATGCTGTGATGGTGTTTAGATTAGCTCAAGCTTTTAAAGAAATGCTGACCGACAAAAAACTTGATAAGCTGTTCAATGACGTTGAAATGCCTTTAGTTGAAATACTTGCTTCCATGGAAGAAAACGGCATAAAAATTGATGACAGCCATTTTAAAAAGCTTTCAAAAGAGTTTAGTGTAATAGCTGGAGAACTTGAAAAAGAAATATATAAAATTGCAGGCCAGGAATTTAACCCTAATTCGCCGAAACAGCTTTCTTTTATTTTATTTGAGAAACTGAAGTTGCCCACTGTCCGAAAGACAAAAACAGGGTTTTCTACTGACGAGGAGGTTTTAAAAATACTTTCAAGCCAGCATGAACTCCCTAAAAAACTGATAGAGTACCGCGAGATACAGAAACTTAAATCTACTTATATCGATTCGCTTATAGAGCTTTCAGAGAAAGAGACGAACAGGGTCCATACTTCGTTTAACCAGACAATTACTTCGACCGGCAGGCTGTCTAGCTCAAACCCTAACCTGCAGAATATCCCAGTGAAATCGGATTACGGCAAAATGATACGCAGGGGGTTTATCTGTGAACCCGATAACATCCTTCTTTCAGCGGACTATTCGCAGATAGATTTAAGGGTTTTGGCACATATTACACAGGATCAAGCTCTTATGAGCGCTTTTAAAAACAATGAAGATGTACACTCTACTACTGCAAGAGAGGTTTTTGGAAAAGCAGACCCTGATTTAAGAAGGATAGCAAAAACCATAAATTTCGGGATAGTTTACGGACAATCGGCATTCAGCCTTGCCCAACAGCTGGGCATACCGAACCACCAGGCAAAAGAGTATATCGACAACTATTTTATAAGGTATAAGGGCGTGAAAGAATGGATGGAATGCATAGTAAAAGAAGCGCAAAAGAACGGTTATGTGTCTACTCTTCTTGGCAGGATACGCTATATCCCTGAGATAAATGCAAAGAACGGACAAATCAGGGCTGGTGCAGAAAGGATAGCTTTAAATACTCCTATACAGGGGACATCAGCTGATATAATCAAAGTTGCCATGGTAGAGATTGAGAAGAAGATAGGCAGAGATAGAGATAAAGAAAAAACAAAGATGCTTCTGCAGGTCCATGATGAATTGTTGTTTGAACTGACAAAAGGCCGGCTCAAACACGATGCTCAGATAATAAAAAAAATAATGGAAACGGCAGTAAAGCTCGATGTCCCTGTAACGGTTGACCTGAAAGCAGGTCCCAACTGGATGGATATGGAAAAAATATGATAAAACCGAATGCAAAATGTAAACTGCAAAATGCAAATTGCAAAATTAACAACAAACTAAGAATTAACAAAAACAAAGGGGTGTTTTTAGTAGGATTGACTGGCGGATTTGGTACCGGAAAAACCACTGTTGCAAAAGAATTTGCAAGGCTTGGCGCAAAGGTCATTGATGTTGATAAGATAGCAAGGGATATAACGAAACCCGGTTTTGATGCATATAGGGATATAGTAAGGGAATTTGGCACGGCTATATTAAAAAAGAACAAGGAAATAGACAGGAAAAAATTGGCAGACATAGTTTTTAACGATAATAAGAAAAGAAAGATACTGGAACACATATCCCACCCAAGAATAATAGGTATAGTAAATAAGCAGATAAGGTCTTTAGGCAAGCCCAAAAAACATTTTGTTATCCTTGAAGCTCCGCTCCTTTATGAAGTCGGTCTTGACAGGTATATGGATAAAAATATAGTTGTCTGGGTCCCTTTTAAAGTGCAGGTGTCTCGCATAAAAAAAAGGGATAAACTAAACAGACCTGAGATATTAGCCAGGATAAAAGCCCAGATTCCTTTAAATAAAAAGCTGAAGCTTGCAGATCACAAAATAAATAATTCGTTAGCCGGCCAAAAAATAAAAGAACAGGTAAAAAATATTTGGGAGGGCTTGACAAAAAATAAGTAATTAGTTATAATTCTTAACAGAGTTACTTTTCTAACATTACTTTTGGCATATCTTACGGGGCTTTCCAGTAAACAAATTTGAATCCAACTATAAAAAAAATGTCCTGCTAAATAAAATAATCTAAAATACTGTTTTATAAATTTAAACCCTATTTACCCCTTTGAAAATCTTAAATAAACTCATTAAACTAATGCATTTAACTAATTCCCAACAAACTTTGATACCTTACAGGTTTAACAAATCTTTTTAATGCTTTTAAAATCCAATAAAAATCATAATTAATAACAACGGAGGTTTTAAATGGAGAAATCTATGGACGTTACTGCTCTGGCTAACCGCACTATCCCGGAACTAAACACGCTTGCAAAGGAACTTAAGATCGAGTCAGTGGCGGGTCTTAGAAAACAGGAGTTGATAGCAAAGATCCTTGAAGCGCAGACCAAGGAGAACAACCTTGTTTATGATGAAGGTGTGCTTGAGGTTTTGCCGGACGGTTTCGGTTTTTTGCGTTCTCCTAACTATAACTATTTACCGGGCCCTGATGACATATACATTTCTCCTTCCCAGATAAAGAAATTCGCCCTTCGTAAAGGAGATACGGTCGCAGGTTATGTCCGCCCTCCGAAAGACCAGGAGCGGTTCTTTGCTCTGCTTCAGGTAAAATCCGTTAACGGGCAGGACCTGGAGAATATAAGGGAAAGGATATTGTTTGATAACCTGACTCCTTTATACCCAAACAAAAGAATAGTGCTTGAAACGGAAAGAAACGAGGTATCTACCCGGGTTTTAGACCTGGTCACGCCGTTGGGAAAAGGCCAGAGAATGCTTATAAATGCAGCGCCAAGAACAGGAAAAACAGTGTTTTTGCAGAAAATAGCCAATTCCATAACAAAAAATCACTCTGAAATAGTTTTGATGGTTCTATTGATAGATGAAAGGCCGGAAGAAGTCACGGATATGCAGCGCTCGGTAAAAGGAGAGGTTATATCTTCAACCTTTGATGAACCGGCAGACCGCCATATTCAGGTAGCTGAAATGGTGATAGAAAAAGCAAAAAGGCTTGTTGAACACGGAAAAGACGTTGTGATCCTTCTTGACTCGATCACGAGGCTTGCAAGAGCGTATAATACCGTTACTCCGTCAAGTGGAAGAGTGCTTTCCGGAGGCCTTGATTCAAATGCGCTTCAGCGGCCGAAAAGGTTTTTCGGTGCCGCAAGAAATATTGAAGAAGGCGGAAGCCTTACGATAATAGCCACGGCACTTATTGAAACAGGAAGCCGTATGGATGATGTTATATTTGAAGAATTTAAAGGAACAGGAAACTGCGAAGTTTACCTTGACAGGAAGCTTGCGGACAGGAGGATATTCCCTGCCATAGATATTGCCCGCTCAGGAACCCGAAAGGAAGAGCTTCTTTTAAATGAGGAAGAGCTTGCAAAGGTATGGATCTTAAGAAAGGTGATTACGCCGCTTAACCCCATTGAGGCGATGGAGCTTTTAATAGAAAAGATATCCGCAACAAAATCAAATAAAGATTTCCTGAAATCAATGGAACTGTCCAGTTAAATACGCATCTGTAGTTTGCGAAAAACAGCTAATTTCTGGTATTCATTTATAATTAAGTCATCTTACAGATATACTTACCAATGCCTTTTCTACGAACTCATAACCCATAACTCATAATAAGCCCTATTTCTGCACACATTGACAGATCAAAGCTAAAGAGATAAAATCCTGTTATTATGTGCTTATATCAAGGTGTGGTTTTTTATTTCTGCCTTGGGCAGGAATAAACCGTCGAAATAAAATAAATTAAAAAAGGAGTTTATATGAAAAAATTGCAAGTTGCGGCAGTAAGTATGATGGTTGCATTATTTTTTTTAGGGTGCGGCAATAAAGGGTTTAAACCGTTTTATGTTTACAAGGACGGCAGGTTACCTATGAATCACTATGTACCGACAGGTGTTATGGGTGATTTCGGTGATATAACTATTATCGAAGATTCTACAGAGAATCCTCAAGAAGGCCTGTCCTGTATTAAAATAACGTATACCGCCAAAGCTGCAAGCGGCCAGAGATGGGCAGGTGTTTACTGGCAGGAGCCTGCGAACAACTGGGCGAAACTTGAAAAAGGCGGTTTTGACCTTACCGGAGCAACAAGGCTTGTTTTCTGGGTACGCGGTGAAAAAGGCGGGGAAACGATATCCGAATTCAAAGTAGGCGGAATGCAGGGCGATTTTCCCGATACAGCACTCTACAACATAGGCCCTGTAGTGCTTACAAAAGAATGGAAAGAATATGAGATACCCTTTGACGTTAATCCAAACCTTAAGCGCTTAGCTGGCGGTTTCTGCTTCGCCGCCTCGCAAAAAGATAATCCACAGGGATTTGTAATATATTTAGATAATATCGTTTACAGGTAGGTTTCATAGAATTGTATCAAAAAATCAGACATTATATTTCTAATATTCTTGAGTTTAAAAATAGGGATTTTGCTTCTATTGTTGTAAATAGCGGCATTGTAAGTTTAATCCTTTTTAATGTGATAGTTGTCGTCCTTGAAACAGAAAAAACTATAGCTGTTAGATACTCTGCTCTTTTTCAGTTTGTAGAGTTGTTTTCTGTCGTTTTATTCTCGATAGAGTACTTATCGGTATTGCCATGTTCGGATTGCCAGCCGGTATTCTTGCTGCCGGCTTTATAGAAGAGATGCATAAAACAGGAACAAGTGATACTGTGTGCCCTCATTGCGGGAAGAAAATAGATATAGTCTAAAATAGTTTTAGAAATAGTACTTAAGGTTCTAACTCGCTTTGAACAGGTAAAAATGATAAAAAAACTAAAAACTATATGTAATGATTTCAAGCGTGAAATAAAGGTATATCAACTGATTTTAAAAGACAGCCGCACACCCTTATTATCTAAAATCTTGCTTGGCACAGCGGTTACATATGCGCTTTCTCCGATAGATATCATACCTGATTTTATCCCGGTCATAGGCCACTTGGATGACCTAGTTATTGTGCCTCTTCTGATATATATCGCACTTTATCTAATACCTGATGAAGTAATAGAAGACTGCCGCCGTAAAGCGGAAAATCTCGATGTTGGAGCTAAGTAGATTGACTAACGTCTTTAGGTTTTCCCGCAAACTTGCTATAATACATTCCTTCCTCTTAATTCCGCAATAGGACATAATCTAAATGCCTTTTAACATGGACATATGGTATATTGTTATTACGATATGTTTATGAAATATGTCCTATCAGGTCTATTTTAAAATAAATGGAAACATTCTCGCATTAATGCAGAAATAATTTGACTTTTTAGTTAATTTTCTCTATAATTAGGCTTCAACTTTTTAAAATAAACTGAGACATAGAAAGGAGCATTTGATATGAAAGAAGGAATTCATCCGAAATATGTAGAAGCGACTGTAACCTGCGCGTGCGGCAACACTTTTATTACGAGGTCAACAAAACCAGTGATAAAATTAGAAATATGTTCAGCCTGTCATCCGTTCTTTACAGGAAAACAGAAGCTTATTGACACTGCGGGAAGAGTAGAAAAATTTAAACAGAGATTTAAAAAAACTGAAGGAAAAACCCTTGCCAAGGAACCTAAAAAGAGAAGGGTGGAAACAAAGCCAAAGCGAAAGATACTTTCAACGTCTCCCAAAAGAAGAAGCGCAGCAGCCGCACCCAAGAAGAAAGAAGAAAAGAAAAAGGAAGAAAAAAAAGAAAGTAAGTAGCATAGATAATATTGGAAATGACAGAGTTAATAATTTTAGATGACTCTGTCATTTTTATTTAGGTGGAACCTATCTGGCAGGAGCTGTCCCGCCATGGCGGGATGGGACTTAAACGGGCAAAAACTATGATAGAACAAAAACTCGAACTTGTAAATAAACGGTTTTTAGAGCTTGAAACACTCTTGAGCGACCCTGCTGTCATGGCTCAGGGAGATAATTACAGGAATTACCTTAAGGAACATTCAAGGCTTTCGCTTGTCGTAGCTAAGTATGCCCAATATAAGCAGTTAAAAAAGGATATTGAAAACCTCAGCGAGTTAAAGGAATCAAACGATCCAGAAATGAAAGCTATGGCCATAACTGAAGGCGAGGAGCTTTTAAAAAAGAAGGAAAGCCTGGAGCAGGAAATTAAGCTGTTTTTAGTTCCTCCTGACCCTAACGATGACAAGAACATCATCGTGGAAATCCGTGCAGGTACGGGAGGGGAAGAAGCTGCGCTTTTCTGCGGAGATATGTTCAGGATGTATACGCGTTATGCCGAAATAAAAGGCTGGAAAGTGGAGCTTATGGACAGCCACCCGACAGGGCTTGGCGGGTATAAAGAAGTAATATTCTCTATAAACGGGAAAAATGTATGGAAATATTTCAAATATGAAAGAGGCATACACAGGGTCCAAAGGGTACCTGAAACCGAGGCGTCCGGAAGGATACACACCTCTGCTATAAGCGTTGCCGTTCTTCCTGAAGCAGAAGAAGTTGATATAGAAGTAAAGCCGGAAGACTTGAGGATAGATACTTACAGGGCATCTGGAGCTGGCGGCCAGCATGTAAACAAGACCGAATCCGCAATACGGATAACCCATATTCCGACAAACTTGGTCATAACATGCCAGGATGAAAGGTCCCAGATGAAAAACCGCGCAAAAGCAATGAAAATATTGCGGTCAAAACTGCTTGAACAAAAGCAGATAGCACATGAAAAAGAGATAAAGAGCGACAGGAAAAAACAGGTAGGGTCAGGCGACCGCTCGGAAAAGATAAGGACATATAATTTCCCGCAGAACAGGATCACGGACCACAGGATAAATTTCAGCCTATACAGGCTGGAGAAGGTATTGGAAGGCGACCTGGACGAGTTGATAGAACAGCTCATGAAAGCTGATAACGAAGAAAAGCTTAATTCTTTTGAGGCATAATGAACCCCTGGACGGTACAAACAGTCCTTGACTGGACTACGGATTATTTTAATAAGAGCGATATTTCAAGCGCTAGGCTTGAGGCAGAACTACTTTTAGCACATGTCCTGCAATGCAAACGTTTGGATCTGAATATTCAGAAGGACGATGTTATCCCTGAAAAAAAACTGGGGGTTTACAGAAATTATATAAAGACAAGAAAGACAAGGAAACCTCTGTCTTACATACTCGGCAGACATGAGTTCATGGGTTTGGAATTTACAGTAAATGAAAAAGCGCTTATACCGAGGCCCGAGACCGAGATATTGGTTGAAGAAACCGTAGCTTTGATGAAGCCTCTCAAGAATGCAATTATTTTGGATGTTTGTACCGGTTCCGGATGTATCGCAGTAAGTATAGCCAAAATGGCGGATGTTAAAACGGCCTATGCAACGGATATCAGCCTTGAAGCACTTTCTGTCTGCTGGCAGAACGTTACGGCCCATTGCCTCGCAGGCAAGATATTGATAAAACAGGGAGATCTCTTTGAGGCTGTAAAAAACGAAGGGATCACTAATAGAATTGATATAATCGTTTCAAATCCTCCGTATGTAGCTCATGATGAATTTGGCAGCCTTTTACCTGAACTAAGCTATGAGCCGCGGATAGCTCTTGACGGCGGAAAAGAGGGGCTTGATTTTTATAGGCGCCTTGCTAAAGAGGCAAGGCCGTACCTTAAACCCGGTGGGTATATGGCTGTTGAATTGAACGCGAATAAGAGCTTAAAAATAGCAGAGATATTTAAAGATGAGGGATTTAAGATAAAAAAAATAAGAAAAGACTACGCAGGGCTGGATAGAGTGCTGATAGTTCAATCGAGCGTATAGCGGATAGCGTAGAGCGTATAGAAAATCAAAGACTTTAAAGTTCCTATCCGCTAAACGCTGAACGCTCTACGTTTTAAGTTAACAACATGGATAAAATAATAATTAACGGCGGTAAAAGGTTAAAAGGGAAAATAAGGATTTCAGGGTCAAAGAACGCTGCATTGCCCGTTCTTATTGCCACGCTTTTAACTAACGAAAAATGTGTCATTTACAATGTCCCTTCTCTGGCAGATATTGATACCACGATAAAACTATTGGAACATATAAACAAAAAAGTAATAAAAAAGGGCAGTACAGTAACGGTTTATTCAAGCAAACGGTGCATAGTGCCAACGGTCCCGTATGACCTGGTAAGGAAAATGCGCGCAAGCATCCTTGTATCCGGCCCGTTGATAGCAAGAGTCGGCAAAGTCACTGTTTCTCTTCCGGGCGGATGTGCCATAGGAGCACGGCCCATAGATATCCATCTTGACGGTTTTGCAAAACTCGGAGCCGATATTAAACTGGACGGGGGATATATAACTATGACGGCGGACTGCCTAAAGGGAAACCGCATATCGTTCAGGTTTCCGAGCGTCGGTGCCACGGAGAACCTTCTTCTTGCCAGCGTGCTTGCCCAGGGAAAAACAGTAATAGAGAATGCCGCTAAAGAACCCGAGATAGTTGACCTTGCGGCTATGTTAACAAAGATGGGGGCTAAAATAACGGGTGCAGGAACAAGTTCTATAGTAGTTGAGGGCGTCAAGGGTCTAAAAGGGTGTAAGCATAAGGTTATTCCCGACCGCATAGAAACCGCAACATATTTGATAGCCGCAGCGATCACTAAAAGCGATATTACACTGATAAATGCTGATGCGTCTATTTTGGGAATTATTATTGATAAATTAAGAAAAATAGGATTAAAAATTACTACAAATAAAGACAGGATAAACGCTAAATGGGCAAAGCCTCTAAAGCCCATAAATATTAAAACGGGCGTTTATCCCGGCTTTCCTACTGATGTCCAGGCCCAGTGGATGGCTCTTATGTCAATTACAAAAGGCAGTTCATTCATTTTTGAGACTGTTTTTGAAAGCAGGATGTCGCATGTCGGTGAGCTGCAGAGGCTTGGTGCGGATATAAAGGTCAAAGGCAACAAGGTAATGATCAAAGGAGTTAAAGAACTGTCCGGCGCTCCTGTCATGGTTTCTGACCTTAGGGCCGGGGCTGCATTGGTTCTTGCCGGGCTTGTGGCAAAAGGAAGGACCGAGATATTGAGGATATACCATCTTGACCGCGGCTATGAAAATCTTGAAAAAAAACTGAGTAAAATCGGGGCAAAAATTAGACGAATTTCTGATTGATAAATGTATTATATTTTAGTATAATTTTCATCTATGACAAATACCAAAATAACAGATCAAGTAGTTTCAATAATATCCGCTGTTTCTAGGGACGGTGACAAGGCTCTTGAAATGTATTCCTTTAAGTTTGATGGCCTGAAAATAAAGGCAAATGAATTTAAAATAAAAAGATCAAGGGTAGAGAGCCCGTTTAAAAACCTTAATCCGTTGCTTAAAGAAACCATAAAAAAAGCAGCTAAAAATGTAAAAGTTTTTCATTTGAAAGAACTTCAAAAACTTCCCAGGTCTTGGTCAATAAAACAAAAAGGAAGCCGGGTAGGCCAGAACTACAAACCTCTGGAAACTGTGGGGCTTTATATCCCCGGGGGGAGGTATCCGTATTTGTCCACGATCCTTATGACCGCTATACCGGCAAAAATCGCAGGCGTTAAGAATATAATCCTGGCAACACCCCCTAAAAACATAACAGATGAATTTCTATTTACGGCAAACTTATGCGGTGCCAAAGATATATACCAGCTCGGCGGAGCTCAGGCAATAGCTGCAATGGCTTTAGGTACAAAAACCGTGCCAAAGGTTGATTTTATATGCGGCCCGGGGAACGCCTATGTCAATGAAGCGAAAAGGCAGTTATTCGGGAAAGTAGGGATAGACTCCCTGGCAGGGCCCAGCGAAGTTGTTATATTGGCAGACCGGAGCGCAAATTTTGAGTTTATGGCAAATGACCTCCTTGCTCAAGCCGAGCATGATACAAAAGCAAAAGCATATTTATTTACGGATTCTGATCTATTGCTCAAGCATGTCAGGGGATATATACAAAAAAAATATACAGGGCAGATACAACTCATAAAATGCTCTTTAGATAAGGCGATTGAGAAAATTAATGAAATAGCGCCGGAACACCTGGAAATAGCCGTTAAAAACCCTAAGAATGTAATTTCAAGGATAAACAACGCTGGCGCAGTTTTTGAAGGCAGTTATACCCCGACAGCTGTCGGCGATTATTGGGCAGGCCCGTCTCATGTGCTTCCTACGGGAGGCACGGCGCGTTTTTCAAGCGGGTTGTCTGTTTTAACTTTCTTAAAAAGAACAAGTTTTATCAGTTATTCGAAAAACAAAATAAAAAGTGATTCAAAGTATATAGCCAGGTTGGCCCAGGCAGAAGGGTTTTTAAATCACAAGAATTCTATAATGGTAAGGAGCTAAGAAATGGCAAGAGGTTTAAGCGCAAGAGAATACTGGTTTAAGGAGGCGCGAATGAATATAGATCTGACTCCACGCGAGATAGAGTTATTGCTGATACTTATAAATGAAGCCGCCCAGGGAGATTTTTCTTTGGACGGTCCTCCTATATATTCTATTGAAGAGCTGGCTTTAATAAAAAAGCTGGAGAAGGCGCTTGAAACCATGGATAAACTCGACAAAAAATTTCCGGACCAGATATCAGAGAGCAAACACTAACGGCACAAGTTCAGAGTTATTAGTCCGGAGTTTTTTAGTTACTACGAACTCCTGACTCCGAACTGTTAAAGAGGAGCATAATTTGAAGAACAGAAAGGCAAAAATCATAAGAAAGACCAAGGAAACAGATATTAAGATAGAAATAAATATGGATAAACCTAAACCTATTGTTGTTAAAACTTCGATAGGATTCCTTGACCATATGTTGACCTTGCTTGCTTATCACGGTAATTTCAGCTTGAAAATAAATGCCTGCGGAGATACGCACATAGATAACCATCATTTAGTGGAAGATATAGGCATATCTTTGGGAATGGCTCTAGATAAAGCTCTGGGTAAACGAACCGGAATAAACAGGTACGGAAGTTTCCTGATACCAATGGATGAGGCTCTCTCCTATGTATCTTTGGATATTTCAGGAAGGCCTTTTCTTGACTACGATGTAAAGTTCAAAGCCAACAGCGCAGAATTTGATTATAGCCTTTTGGAAGATTTTTTCTATTCTTTTGCTATAAATTCAAAAACAACACTCCACATCTCCCTTAAAAAGGGCCGGAGCAACCACCATATCGCCGAGTCGGTATTCAAAGGCCTTGGCAGGTCCATAGAGCAGGCGGCCGGCGCTGACCCAAAAAAGAAAGGCATTCCTTCTACTAAAGGGAAACTTTAAACAAAATAAAGGAGCCCGTTCTTGAAGAAGCCGTTGATAGCTATCATTGATTATGGGATGGGTAATTTAAGAAGCGTCGGCAAGGCTTTGGAATTTGTCGGAGCAAATGTTGTAGTGACAAAGAGCCCCAATAGAATATTATATGCTGATGCAGCTGTATTTCCGGGAGTAGGCGCTTTCGGCCAGGCAAGAAAAAATATATACTCTTATAAATTGAACGATGTAATAAGAAAAGCGGTCTTTGAGAACAAGCCTTTTTTAGGCCTTTGCCTCGGGTTTCAGCTCCTTTTTGATTTTAGCAGGGAAGACGGGACCCATAAGGGCTTAGGTGTTATCCAGGGACATGTTGACAGGTTTAATTTTACGAATAAAAAGCTGAAAGTCCCGCATATGGGATGGAACAGGGTAAAAATAAAGAATGAAACGGCCCAAAATAAAATGTTCAAAGGAATAAAGAATGAATCATATTTTTATTTTGTTCATTCCTATTACGGCAAACCTAAGGAAGATAGCTATATTTCTTCGACTACGGAATACGGCATAGATTTCTGTTCAAGTATCACAAAAGGCAAGATATGGGCCTGCCAGTTCCACCCGGAAAAAAGCGGGACTAACGGCTTGAAACTCCTAAAAAATTTTGTGGGGCTCATCTGTTAAGAGCCGTCCCGCACTGCGGGACTGTGAATAAAGTAACGTCCCGCCAACATAATATTCCTACTCTGATCCCGCAAAGCTGGGAGAGGTTTTTTATGCGGCGGGATAAATGAGGCGACTGCATGATAGTCATTCCTGCGATTGATATAAGGTCCGGAAATTGCGTGAGGCTCTCTCAGGGCAAAATTGACGCTGAAACAGTCTATTCCAAAGACCCTGTTTTTATCGCAAAGCTTTGGCAGGCAAAAGGAGCGAAGAGGCTCCATATCGTAGACCTTGACGGCGCCTTCGGCGGAGCGGCAAAGAACACGGATATATTGGAAAAAATCCGCAAGGAAGTTACTATACCCATAGAGTTTGGCGGCGGTATAAGAAGCATGAACAGTGTAGATATGGTCATGGATATGGGAATAGATTATATTATCCTTGGAACCATAGCTATATATAATCCGGACGTATTAAGGGCTGCGTTGGAAAAATACGGAACAAAGGTCATGGTAGGGATAGATGCAAGCGATAATAAAGTTGCGATTGGAGGCTGGAAAGAGGTCACTACAGTCGATGCAATTGAGCTTGCCCAGAAGATGAAGGAAATGGGTTTAAAAGAAATAATATATACTGACATAAAAAAAGACGGTATGCTTCAGGGCCCGAATATTGAAAGTATACGTAAAATGGCAAAGCAAAGTAAATTGAATATCATAGCTTCCGGCGGGATGTCTAACCTGGAAGATATAAAAAAAATAAAGGCTCTGGAAAAAGACGGAGTTAGCGGAGCAATAATCGGCAGAGCTCTTTACACCGATGCTATCAATCTTGAAGAAGCTATTAAGATAGGAGAGAACTAATAATTGCAAAATGAAAAATGCAAAATGAAAAATTAACATTAACAAATAAGTCCTCCATAGAATCAGCGGAGGACACAATAATTTTGCATTTTGATATTTGAAATTTGCATTTGAAGTAAGTTATGTTATCAGTTAGGATTATTCCATGTTTGGATGTAGACAAAGGCCGGGTAGTTAAAGGTACCAGGTTCACAAACCTGCGTGATGCAGGGGACCCGGTAGAAGTCGCCAAACGCTATAACAGGGAAATGGCTGACGAGGTAGTTTTCCTTGACATAACAGCTTCAAGTGACAAGCGTTCGATAATGCTCGATGTAGTAAGGAAAACCGCAGAACAGGTTTTTATACCTTTAACCGTAGGCGGTGGCATAAGGACATTAGAGGACATAAGGACTTTGCTCAAAGCCGGTGCAGATAAGATATCTTTAAATACAGCAGCTGTATTAAATCCTGGCCTTGTAAGGGAATCCAGCAAAAAATTCGGGAGCCAGTGCATCGTTGTTGCGATCGATGCAAAAAAAAATAAACATGAAAGCTGGAGCGTGTATACTTACGGCGGAAGGATAAAAACAAAGCACGACGCGGTAAAATGGGCAAAGAAAGCCGAAAAGCTGGGCGCCGGCGAGATACTGCTTACAAGTATGGATTGTGACGGCACCAAAGACGGTTATGACTTAAAGCTGATTAAAGCCGTAAGCAGTGCCGTAAATATCCCTGTAATAGCATCCGGCGGCGCAGGGAAAAAAGAGCATTTTTACGATGCCTATAAGGCAGGCGCTTCTGCGCTTCTTGCAGCATCGCTTTTTCATTACAGGGAAATGTCTATATCAAGCCTAAAGAGTTATCTGAAAAAGAAGAAAATACCGGTAAGGATATGAAAATGAACTTTATAAAGAAACTTAAATTTGGTCAAAACGGTCTTATACCCTGTGTGGTACAGGATTACAGGGACGGTACGGTCCTTATGGTCGCATATATGAACAAAGAAGCTGTAAAGCGTACCATAAAGACTAAGAAAGCCACGTACTGGAGCCGTTCCAGGCAGAAATTCTGGGTGAAAGGAGAACAGTCAGGAAATATCCAGAAAGTAAAACGAATGTATTATGACTGCGACGGAGACTGCCTCCTCCTTAAGGTAGACCAGGTAGGCAAAGCTGCGTGCCATACGGGTTACAGGTCATGTTTCTTTAGTGAAGTAAAAAATACCGGAAGTACTAGGGTAATCGGGAAAAGGATATTTGACCCAACGAAAGTGTATAAATAGTTTTTTTAAAAATATATGTATTTTGATTCATTCTTAACACAGCGGTCTTTTGTAAGGGTAGTAAAATTAGTTTTTTCAGCTGCGATAAGCGCTCTTTTGATCAGAAGTTTCATAGCCGAAGGTATCTATCCGGCATCGGGTTCTATGGAGCCTACGCTTTTAAAAGATAAGCATTATATTCTTGAAAAGGTGACGATAAAATTTATCCCTCCGAAGAGGTCGGATATAATAGTTTTTCCTTCGCCGGTACAAAAGAACCATGACCTCATAAAACGCGTTATCGCAGTTTGCGGCGATAATATAGAGATAAGAAGAAAAAAAGTATTTTTAAATAATGTCCCTTTGGAAGAAAACTATGTGCAGTATACAAGGCCGAACGAGCTTTTAAAAGGCGACGACCTGGGCCCTTTGGCGGTTCCAAACGGGAAAGTCTTCGTTATGGGCGATAACAGGGATGAATCAGGCGACAGCAGGGACTGGAAGGATCCCGTAACGAAAGAATCAATATATTTTATTGACAATAAAAATGTAAAAGGAAGAATAATAAGGTTTTAGCCGGGAAAAGTAAAATGATCATTCCAAGTATTAAAGAATTCACTAGCTATTCCAAAGATGCCAATATCATACCTGTCTACAGGGAGATACTTGCCGATACAGAGACCCCTGTTTCAACTTTTTTAAAAGTTGCATCAAATGAACCCTATGCCTATCTACTTGAAAGTGTTGAAGGAGGGGAAAGGTGGGGCAGGTATTCATTTATTTCCTACAGGCCGAAATTCATATTCGAAAGCAAAAAAGATAAGTTTGCCGTTTACGGATACAAACAAAAGCCTGTCTGGAAAAATACGGCAGACCCTTTAACAGAACTGAAAAACATAATGTCTGAATTCAAGCCGAAAGAAATAAAAGGACTTCCCATGTTCTGGGGCGGTGCGGTCGGGTTCGTTTCCTATGACATGGTGCGTTTTTTTGAGAAACTGCCGGATATGGACAAAGACGGCCTGGGGCTGTCCGACTCTTTGTTCATGCTTACAGACCATATTATAATATTTGACCATCTTAAACATACGGTAAAGATAGTGATCTGTGTTGATTTAAGGGATAATAAAAACAAAATCGATGCATACAAAACTGCCCAAAAAGAGATCGAGAAAATAATATCTCTGATAAAGAAGCCTCTTGGCAACAGAGGCCACGGCAAAAGACCTTCGGCAAAAACCAGGTCTAACCTTTCAAAAAGTCAATTCGAAGATAAAGTAAGGAGAGCCAAAGAATATATAAGGGCAGGGGACATTATACAGGTAGTGCCTTCACAGCGTTTCTTGCGCAAAACAGGAGTCCCGGCCTTTGATATCTACAGGAGCCTCAGGCTTATAAACCCGTCACCCTACATGTATTTCCTGAAGCTGAAAGATTTTGAGATAATAGGGTCTTCACCCGAAATACTAGTTAGGAAAGAAGGTTCTTTGGCTGAAACAAGGCCGATAGCAGGAACCTGCCCGCGAGCTAAAGACGAACAGGAAGAGGTCTCTTTAATATATAAACTCTTAAGCGACCCGAAAGAAAAAGCGGAACATATAATGCTTGTTGACCTGGGGAGGAACGACCTGTCAAGGGTATGCCTTCCTTTGTCCGTAAAAGTCCAGACATTGATGGAGATCGAGAAATATTCTCACGTGATACATATAGCTTCTTCGGTTATAGGAAAGTTAAAACCCGGCATGGATAGTTTTGACCTTTTAAGGGCATGTTTCCCTGCGGGTACTGTTTCCGGGGCTCCGAAGATAAGGGCTATGGAGATAATAGCGGAGCTTGAGCCGGTTTCACGCGGGCCCTATGCGGGGGCTGTCGGGTATTTTTCTTTCTCCGGCAATATGGACATGGCGATAGCTATAAGGACCATTGTTTTAAAGGATAAGACCGCCTATGCGCAGGCAGGAGCCGGCATAGTCGCAGACTCAGTCCCAGAAAAAGAATATTTTGAAACTAAAAATAAGGCAAAGGCTTTGTTTGAAGCCATAGACCTTGCAGAGAAAGGCTTATAAATAAGTAACCCGGTACCAGTTACCTGTAACCCGAAAAGGCTTTTTTGCCACTAGCTCCGGGTCACGGGTTACGGGTCACGAAAGACGGAGAAATGATTTTAGTAATAGACAACTACGATTCATTTACGTATAACCTCGTGCAGTATTTGAGCGAGTGGGAAAAGAATCTCCGTGTCTTCAGGAACGATAAAATTACTGCGGACGAAATTGAGAAACTAAAACCCGACATGATAGTGATCTCGCCGGGCCCAGGTACCCCGGAAGATGCAGGGGTGTCGCTTGAAATAATAAAGAGGTTTACAGGTAAGATTCCTATCCTCGGTGTATGCCTCGGGCACCAGTGTATAGCTCATGCTTTTGGCGGCAAAGTGGTGCGGGCGAAAAGGCTTATGCATGGCAAAACTTCCAGGATACTGCATGATAAAAAGAATATATTCACAGGGCTCTCAAACCCTTTTGAAGCTACGAGGTACCATTCATTGATAGTAGAGAAAAAATCTTTGCCTCAACAGCTTAAGATAACAGCATGGACAAAAGAAGGCGAGATAATGGGCTTAAGGCATAAAAAATATATCCTTGAAGGCGTGCAGTTCCATCCCGAGTCAATACTGACGAAAGAAGGCAAGAAGCTTTTAAATAATTTTGTAAAGATGAGCCGTAAGAAGTAAGTCGTTTTGCTTACAGCTTATCGCTGGAGTTAGGATGATAAAAGAAGCAATCGCAAAAGTTGTACTAAAACAAGACCTTACAGAGCAGGAAAGCGGCAGCGTTATGGCAGAGATAATGACCGGAGAAGCCACGGAATCGCAGATAGCGTCGTTGATAACAGCCCTGAGGATGAAAGGCGAGACCGTTGATGAGATAACGGGTTTTGCAAGGGTAATGAGGAAGTTTGCAACACCTATAAGGGTACGCGCAACGGTTGATATAGACAGAGAAGACATCAATATTGACACTGAAACCATAATCGATACCTGCGGTACGGGCGGGGACAGGACCAACACCTTTAACATCTCTACAGCTACCGCCCTTGTTATCTCGGCGTGCGGGTTATCCGTAGCGAAACACGGGAACAGGTCTGTATCAAGCGCCTGCGGGAGTGCGGATGTTTTAGAGACCCTGGGAGTGAACCTTGATGTAAAACCCGAAAAAGTCGAAGAATGCATAGCAAAGATAGGCATCGGTTTTCTTTTTGCCCCGTCACTTCACGGCTCTATGAAATATGCGATAGGCCCTAGGCGGCAGATCGGGATAAGGACGGTCTTTAATATCCTGGGGCCTTTGACTAACCCGGCAGGTGCAAATGCCCAGGTACTCGGGGTTTACAGCCAGGAACTCGTTGAGCTCTTGGCAAACGTGCTGAACAAACTCGGGACCAAAAAAGCCTGGATCGTGCACGGCAAAGACGGGCTTGATGAGATAACTACGACCGACTCTACAAAAGTTGCTGAATTAAACCTCGGCAGAGTAAAGGTTTTTGCTATTGCGCCGGAAGAGTTCGGCCTTAAACGTGCTAAAATGGAAGATATCAGGGGCGGAAATAAAGAGGAGAACGCCCGTATCATTACCGATATATTATCAGGAATAAAAGGCCCTAAAAGGGATATAGTCCTGTTCAATGCCGGGGCATGCCTGTTTGTTGCGGACAATGTTAAAGGTTTGAAGGAAGGCATAAAAAAAGCAGAGGCTGCGATCGATTCAGGAAAAGCAAAAGAAAAACTTGTTTCGCTTATCAAAATAACAAATGAACCCAGCCCTTCATAACTAATATAGAACTTGTGAAGGGCTAAGCAAAGGAAGGGCGGGGTGAATAATATCCTAAATGAAATAATGAGCAGTAAAAAGAAGGAAATCGAGTTTAATAAAAAAAAATTTCCGTTAGAAAAACTGAAAAAGAAGCTCTCTGAAGCAAATAATAAAAGAGATTTTTATAAGGCTGTTTCAAATAAAAATAAAATAAATATAATAGCAGAAGTAAAAAAAGCGAGCCCGTCTTTAGGTTTGATAAAGCCCGATTTTGATCATGTAAATATAGCAAAAGAATATGAAGCAGGCGGAGCAGCCGCAATATCCGTTTTAACTGAAAGGGGTTATTTTAAAGGCAAAATAGATTATTTGAACGATATAAGGAAAAATGTAGCCCTTCCTGTATTGCGGAAAGATTTTTTATTTGACGCTTATCAGGTCTATGAATCAAAGGCTTTCGGAGCTGATGCGGTATTATTAATAACAGCATTGCTTGATAAGGACAGCTTAGGCGAGCTTGTAGGCCTTTCAAAAAGCCTGGGCCTTGACGTGCTTGTTGAAGTGCATAACGAGGACGAGTTAAAGATAGCACTTGGGGCCGCCGGAGTTGAGATCCTAGGGATAAACAACCGTAATTTAGAAGATTTTACCGTTGATAGATCAACTGCGGAAAGGTTGATACCCATAATACCAAAAGGAAAAACTGTGATAGTTGAAAGCGGCATAAAGTCTTTTGAAGATGTAAAGCTGTATAAAAAACTCGGAGTAAATACTTTTTTGATAGGAGAAAGTCTGATGAAGGCAGATGACATCAAAGCTAAATTAAACGAATTATCAGGAGTGAACTGATTATGGCTAAAACAAAAGTAAAGATATGCGGCGTTACCTACCTGAAAGATGCTGTACTGGTTGCAAGCCTGGGAGCCGATTACATTGGCCTTAATTTTTGCAAAGCAAGCCCGAGGAAAGTCTCCGTAAAAATGGCAAAGGATATACTTGCAAAGATGCCTCCGTTCATAACTAGTGTTGCGGTTTTCGTAGATGAGGATATAACTGAAGCAGCAAAGATATTAAAAAAATGCGGGTTTAAAATGATTCAGCTTCATGGCAGTGAATCTGTCGAGTATTGTTCCAATATAAAAGCACAGACAAACCTTCCTGTAATAAAAGCTTTCAGGATAGCCGATGAAAACAGTTTAAATGAGATTGCGGCTTACAAAGATTGTGCGGATTATTTTTTACTTGATGCCCATGTGCCGGGAGTTGCCGGCGGGACAGGAGAGACCTTTAACTGGGATTTTGCATTGAAGGCCAAGGAATTAGGTAAGCCGGTCTTTCTTGCAGGCGGCCTTGCTCCTGACAATGTTTTAGCTGCGATACAAAAAGTAGATCCGTTTTGTGTAGATACTGCTTCGGGAGTAGAGAGGCTGCCTACAAAAAAGGATTACGATAAAATGAAAGATTTTATCAGAAAAGGGCATGGATTTTAAATAAAATAGGTAGACGGGAAAAGGTAGAAGGTAGACGGATTTCAAAGGTTCAAAAGGCTTTGCAGTAATCGTCTACCGTTTACCGTCTACCTTATCCCGATTTTAGGAGTTAATTTATGGCTACTATTATGGAAAGCGCAAGAAAAACTTTGCTTATAGAAGCACAGGCTATTACCGGCCAGATAAAACACCTGAATAGTGATTTTTTAAAAGCAGTGGAATTAATAGCAAACTGTCACGGCAGGCTGGTCATAATGGGTATAGGAAAATCAGGGTTGATAGGAAGAAAGATATCGGCTACGATGTCGTCTCTCGGGACACCTTCCTTTTTTGTCCATCCGAGCGAATGCTTTCACGGGGATATAGGCATGATCATGCATGATGATATCGTATTGATACTTTCCTATACAGGTGAATCTGACGAAGTAAAAAAAGTTTTACCTGTATTAAAAAACCTGGGTTTAAAATTGATAGCTATGACAGGTAAAACCTCTTCAAAAACCTGGTTAAAGGCAGATATCCTGATAAACTGCAAGATCGACAAAGAAGCCTGTCCTTTTAACCTTGCACCTACATCGTCTACATCTGCGATGCTTGCTCTGGGGGATGCCCTGGCTATTACGGTCGCACAGAAAAAAGGTTTTAAGAAAGAATCGCTTGCCCGCTTCCACCCCGGAGGCGGTATCGGAAAAAAGCTTACGGTAAAAGTAAAGGATATAATGAAAAAAGGAAAGGATAACCCTGTGATAAGCGAAAACGCAAGTGTCAACGATGCTCTTCTTGTCATGACAAAAACAAGGCTTGGCGCTACAAATATAGTAAATGGTTCTGGCCGGTTAGTAGGTTTTTTTACCGATGGAGACTTGAGAAGAAAACTTCAGAAAGATAAATTACTGCTTACCCGACCGATTAAAGAAGTTATGACACGGTCTCCTTTGACCATAGCCCCTGACATATTAGCTGCAGAAGCTGCGGAAATATTAAGAAAACATAAATTTGACAATATCCCGGTCATAAATTCAAAAGGAATGCCGGTAGGCGTACTTGATGAAAGGGATTTGCTGAGCGAAGGGATTGTTTAACGGCGGTCATGATGAATGTCATGAGTCTTGAGTATTGAGTCATGTGTCAAAACCCAAGACTCAGTACTCATGACCCAGGACAAGGATTTTTATGAAACAAGGATATTTTGGAGAATTCGGCGGGCAGTTCATGCCTGAAACTCTTTTTAAACCTTTATCTGACCTTGCTATAGAATATAAAAAGGCTTCAAAAGACAAGGGTTTTAATGAAGAGTTGAAGTATTACCTTAAGAATTATGCTGGCAGGCCTACACCGTTATATTTTGCCCGTAACCTTACAAAGCTGTTCGGCGGTGCAAAGATATATATAAAAAGGGAAGACCTTTGCCATACAGGTTCTCATAAGCTAAATAATACCCTCGGGCAGATACTGCTTGCTAAAAGATTGGGCAAGAAAAGAGTTATCGCAGAAACAGGTGCAGGCCAGCATGGCGTGGCTACTGCAACCGTTGCAGCGCTTTTCGGGTTAAAATGCGATGTTTATATGGGTGAAGAAGACGTTCACAGGCAGGCATTGAATGTTTTTAGGATGAATCTTCTCGGAACCCGTGTTATAAGCGTAAAAACAGGCTCAAGGACCCTGAAAGATGCTATAAACGAAGCATTCAGGGACTGGACAGGGAGTTTTAGAGATACGTTCTATATAATAGGTTCTGTGATGGGAGCGCATCCATACCCGCTGATGGTCAGAGATTTTCAATCGGTTATTGGCAGGGAAGCGAAAAGACAGATACTTGATATAGAAGGCAGGCTTCCTGATTATCTGCTTGCCTGTGTAGGAGGAGGGAGCAATTCACTCGGGTTATTTCATCCTTTTTATAACGATAAAAAAGTGAAGTTCCTAGGGCTTGAAGCAGCCGGAGCCGCCACGTTGTCAAAAGGAAAAATAGGTATATTACACGGCATGAAAACCTACGTTCTTCAGGACAAGAACGGCCAGATATCAGGCACGCACTCGATATCAGCCGGGCTTGATTATCCCGGGGTAGGGCCTGAACACAGTTTTTATAAAGATTCAAAAAGAGCCCAATATTATCCGATAACGGACAAAGAAGCTTTGGAAGGCTTGAAACTTTTATGCCAAAGTGAAGGCCTAATACCAGCTCTTGAGTCTGCGCACGCATTCGCCTATCTGCCTAAGCTGGCACCGAAACTCGGCAAGGACAAAATAATCATTGTATGTCTTTCTGGAAGAGGGGATAAGGATGTAGAGACAATAAAGAACTTAACCTGAGGGATAGGGATTTCAATAACAGAGAGATTGCTTCGCCTTCAGCTCGCAATGACACCTCTTTAGTCATTGCGAGAAGCGAAGCGACGAAGCAATCTAACTTGATAAAATATAAATGAACAAACTCAAAGATTTGGTATCAAACTATAAAATAAGTGACAAAAAGGCGTTCGTGGCATGCCTTACGGCAGGTTATCCTGATATTAATTCAACTTTAGAACTTTCCCGTATCCTTGTAGATAACGGCGCAGATATAATTGAACTCTGCATACCTTTTTCAGACCCTGTTGCAGACGGGCCTACAATACAGTATTCGTCCGAGATAGCCTTGAAAAAAGGCGCAAGCTTAAAAAAGGTATTTGTTCTGGCAGATAAAATGAGGAAAGCAGTGAACGTCCCAGTTGTTTTTATGAGTTATTTAAACCCGATCTATAATATGGGGCTTAAAAAGGCTTTTAGAATGCTTAAAGGAAGGGCAGACGGGCTCATAATTCCTGATACGGTCCCTGAAGAATCCTCAAAATTTGAAGGTTTTGCAAAGATGAACAATATCTCTCTTATCCCTCTAGTAGCTCCTAATACCCCGAAAGAAAGGCTTAAATTCATCGATTCAAAAGCAAGTTCTTTTTCATATATAGTTTCACTTACCGGAGTTACAGGAGAGAGAAAGAACCTGGCAAGCGGTATAAAAGAATATCTATTGCTTACGAAAAACAATATGAAATCTCCGAGATACCTCGGTTTTGGTATTTCAAAACCGGAACACGTGCATCAGGTCAAGCCTTATGTCGACGGAATAATTGTAGCGTCTGCGATAATTAATATAATCAAGGAAAGTAAATCAAAAAAAGATAGGAATAATAAGGTTTCTAGTTTTGTAGGGAAGATAAGAAAAGCCTTGGATTAGGATAAAAATAATATGCCTGCCTCTCCGGCGGGCCCCGCCTTGGCGGGGGAGGAATAAATGCCTGTTTCAGAAACAACAAACGGAAAAAAAGAGATCCCGCACGGTGTCTGGACCAAGTGTAAAAAGTGCGAGCAAATAATATACCGCAAAGAGCTGGAAGAGAATTTAAAAGTCTGCCCGAAATGCGGGTATTATTTCCGTTTAAGCGCGCATGAAAGAATAAAACAGCTGATGGAAAAGAACTCTTTTAAGGAATATGACGCAATGCTTACCCCTCTTGACCCGCTAAGTTTCCCTGACTATGAAAAAAGAGCAAAATCATACAATGTAAAAGAGGCTGTTGTAACAGGCGAAGGCAAGATCGGCACCCATGATACCGTGCTTGCAGTGCTTGACTTCAATTTTATGGGCGGCAGTATGGGGTCGGTCGTGGGTGAAAAAATAGCGCGTGCAGGCGAGCAGGCCTTAAAGAAAAAATGCCCTTTTGTAATTATCTCTTCAAGCGGCGGCGCAAGGATGCAGGAAGGGATATTGTCTTTAATGCAGATGGCAAAAACCAGCGCAACTTTAGCAAAATTAAATAAGAACAAGGTACCGTTTATTTCCATTTTGGCAGATCCGACAACTGGAGGCGTGACAGCATCGTTTGCTATGCTCGGAGACATTATTATCGCAGAACCAAAGGCGCTGATAGGTTTTGCAGGCCCAAGGGTAATAGAGCAGACTATAAGACAGCAGCTTCCTGACGGGTTTCAATTGTCGGAATTCCTGCTTGCCCACGGAATGCTGGATATAATAGTAGAACGCAAGCACCTGAAAGATACATTGATAAAGATATTTAACTTCTTAAAATAGTTCTTTTAAATATGAATACATTAAACTCCGAACTCCGAACTCTGAACTCTGAACTGTCATTATGGCAGTTGAACGAATATACGGAAATGAAACCCGGCCTTTTAAGGATACGTGATTTTCTTTCACGGGTAGGCGACCCTCAAAAAAGGTTTCGTTCAATACTTATTACCGGTACCAACGGCAAAGGCTCGACCGCAAAGATACTTTCTGAGATACTTAAAGCCTCAGGTTATAAAACCGGCCTTTATACTTCTCCGCACCTTGTAGACATTGCCGAAAGGATACAGATAAATTCAGAGAATATAATTAGAAGGGACCTGGCTTTCCTTTCAAGGAAGTATTTGCCTCTTGCCAAGAAGCTGGGTTTGACATTTTTTGAATTCATAACGGCTATAGCCTTTATATATTTTGCAAAGAAAAAAATAGATATAGGTATCCTTGAAATAGGGCTTGGCGGGCGGTTTGACGCTGTTAATGTGATAGATGACCCGGAATTAAGCATAATTACGGATGTTGATTTTGACCATTGTAAAGTGCTCGGAAAAACTCTATCAAGCATAGCCTTTGAAAAAGCCGGTATAATAAAAAATAGCGGTATTGTGATAAGCGGCGTAGAAAAAGAAGCTCCCAAAAAAGTAATTAAAAGGACCGCAAAAGATAGAAAAGCGGAGATCTTTGAGTTTAATAAAGATTTTAGAATGAAGCTTGAGAAAGTGGATTGGGAAAAAAGGTATCAGAATTTCTCATACTCTGGATTAGAAGAAAATTATTTCTTAAAGTTATCATTATTGGGTTTTTATCAGCTGAAGAACACTTCCCTGGCCCTGGCAGCATCAGAAATATTGAGGAATAAAGGGTACAGTATAACCTATGCAGCCATTGAGCAAGCATTAAAAAACCTGAAGTGGCCGGCAAGGTTCGATGTAAGGCGATATAAAGATAAAACCATTATTCTTGACGGTTCGCATAACCCGGGAGCGGTAAAGAAGTTTTTGGAGACATTCAAAAAAAGCCCCTGGGGAAAAATAAAACGAACATTTATATTCGGGATGCTGAAAGATAAAGACTATAAAAGCGTTATAAAGAGCTTAATCCCTTATGTAAAAAATGTTATTCTTGTTCCGGTAATATCAAAAAGAAGATTATCTTTAAGAACGATGCAAGAGAATTGGCTAGAGTTTTTGCCTAAGAAGAGGGTACAATCAGCTGAGTCAGTTATAGATGGCCTTGAAAAGGCGAAAAAAGATAGGATTGTGATCGTTATCGGTTCCCTCTACCTGACGGGCGATATCTTAAGAAAGGATGGAAAATATGACTAAACTATTTTTGGGAGTTGATCTCGGCGGCACAGGAGTAAAGCTGGCCATAGTAAACGAAAAAGGCAAAATTATCGAACAAAATTCATTTCCGAATTATTGCCCTTCAGATCCCGATGAAGTCGTAGGAGGCATTATTTATCATTTTAATAAGATGAAAAATGTCAAGAAGCTCTGCGGGACCGGTATAGGTGTAGCAGGAGATATAGACCAGCCAAAGGGTGTGGTAAGGTTCTCTCCAAACCTGGGCTGGAAAAACCTTCCTTTAAAGAACCTCCTTAATCCGTCCCTGCCGAAACCTCTTATGATAGATAATGATGCAAATGCTGCTGCCTGGGGAGCATACTGGCTTGAGACAAACGGGAAGATAAAAAATGTTATTTGTGTAACTCTGGGTACAGGCATCGGGGGAGGGTTAATCCTTAACGGCCAGTTATACAGGGGAGTGGAAGGTTCCGCAGGAGAAATAGGGCATATGCCGTTTGAACCTTATGGTTTAAGGTGTAATTGCGGAAGCCTGGGCTGTGTGGAGAGGTACTTGGGAGCGAATTATTTAAGTATGCAGGCCAAAGAAGCGGTCGAACGGGGAGGAAGCAAGATAATATTAAAACTTACTGAAGGTAACATCGATAAGATAACCCCGCAGATACTGACCGAAGCAGCCAATCTCGGAGATGAACTGTCAAGAGAAATATGGCACCAGGCAGGAGAAAGGCTCGGCATTGTACTGGCGGGAGTTGTGAACCTTCTTAATCCTGAAATGATAGTGCTTGCAGGCGGGGTTAGCCTGGCCGGGCAGCTTTTGTTAAAACCGTTAAGAGAAACCATTAAGAAACGTGCTTTCAGAACACCGGCAAAAGCATGCCAGATAATCGTATCAAGATACAACCAGAACCTGGGCGTGGTAGGAGCTGCTTTATTGTCAAAATGAGAAAAGCATTCTGCTATGTACTTGCGGTACTTATATTATCCCTGTTATCCAATTTGCTTCTCTATGCAGAGGAAGTAGAAATAAAATCCGGGTATTTGCAGTACGATGACCAGGATAAATATCTGGTAGCAAGAGACAGCGTAACGCTCACCTGGAAAAACAAATTACTTAAGGCAGATACGATATATTTCTGGGTAGATGAAGACAAAGTCCGAGCGGACGGATATGTAGTTCTCAGGGACAGCAGTAATGTTATTTTCGGAGATAGCCTGACGTATGATCTAAAGACAGAGACCGGGACTATAAATAAGTCATCATGTTATTTCAGCCCGTGGGTCGTTCATTCGAATAACCTTACAAAAATAAACGATAAGACCTATATTGCCGGTACTTCCAAATTTACAACCTGCGACCTTATAAAACCTCATTACTATATTTATGGCTCAAGGGCTAAGATATTGACTGGAAAGAGGATATATATCTATAACCCGGTTTTTCTTGTCCGTAATATGCCTGTTTTTTATATGCCTTTGTTTACTCAAGGGCTGGGCAAAAAAAGGGACAGCCTTGAAATTTACCCAGGATATAATAACCTTGACGGGATCACGGCAAGGGTAATTTACGGGCACCCGCTAACAGAGCACACCTATTCCAAACTTTATCTGGATTATTTTGCAAAGCGCGGCCTGGGCACTGGCCTTGAATATAACTATGACATACCCGGAAAGATCAGAGGAACTTTCTACGGGTATAACATAAAAGAAAAGATCACTGACCCGAACGGACTTACTACGAGCAGCGAAAGGTGGAATTTAAAAGAAGAGCATTGGCAAAAGTTAAGCCCATACTGGACTGCGCAGAGTAAACTTGATTTTATCAGCGATGCGTCATTTAACAACCTTTATTACCAGGAAAATTGGATGAGGATAGCAAGAGAGCTTAATTCTTCACTGGCATTTACAAGGCAGACACCGAAGAGCAGTTTCCGTATGACTACTGCAAGAAGGGATGTTTATGACACAATTATAAACGACTTTAAAGCAGACAATATATCGTTCCCGCTTCTGGAATATACCAGGTACCCTAAAAAAACTTTTCTGGGTTTATATTTTACGTATAATACGAACCTTTTAAACCAGTATATAGCCTTAAATGATTTTTATACCTGGAGCAGTGCATCAAACTTCAATATATATAAAAACTATAATTTAACAAGAAAATTGACTCTTACGCCAAGCCTGGGTATGAATGAGACCTGGAGCGACAGGACGCCGAAACTGAATGCTTCAAATGTTCTTATACCCGGTAACTATGACCTGAATAATATCTTTGTATCAAGGTTTCTTAGCGATTTTAACTTAAAATACCGTGTTATGAGGGCGATGGACTGGAATCTTTTACACCAGTACAAGTTAAGGACAAAGAAAAACCTTATGGATATAGACACGAACGGCGATGATTACGGCGAAGAAACTAATCAGGTGGTATTCAGGAATTCCATGTATCTTTCAAGAAGGGTGATAGTCAGGAATTCAGCTACCTATGACTTTAGGAGGTCCCGCACTATTTTTATAGAAGATTGGCGCCAAAAATTCAGCCCTTTGGTCAACGAGCTAACATGGCAGCCCGCATTCTCGTATACGATTTATGTTAAGGAAGCCACGAACATCTATCCTCATACACTTAATTCAGTTCAGACATTGTTCATGTACGGGAACAGGGATGATAAATACCTTAATTTAGGTTTATTCTACAACGGGCTTACTCCTACGCAGGCTGATTTTAACGTGGGTTTAGGGTTCAACCCTACCGCCAAATGGCGGGTTGAATACAATATTTACAGTACAGAAACAAGAGATTTCAGGGAAATCAGAACTAACGACCAGGAACTCAAAGTCGCTCGTGACTTGCATTGCTGGATGTTGGGCTTGAGGTTCCTGAGACGGCTTGCCTATGAAGAAGTTTATCTTTCAATTGACCTGAAAACATCGTTCAAGAAAAGAAAAGAATTATACAACAGGCCCCACGAGCAGGAATTCTATCCGTGGCGATAGCGGCACTAATACCTAAAAGTTCAGGCTATAAGTATGGAACAAGAGAAATTAAATAAATTATTAAAGTGGCATAAAAAAAACGAATATTACTATAAATGGATCAATAGTATTTTCAAGTTTGCTGTACGTCCAAAGAGCAGAGTCCTGCATGTCGGTTGTGATTTCGGCCATTTATTGGCTGCCGTAAACCCTGATTATGGTGTTGGTATTGACCAAGACCCGGAAACGATAGAAGCTGCGAAACATCTGTTCCCAAAATACAAATTTTTCACCATGGACCCTCATGATATTAAGCTTAATGAAAAATTTGATTACATAATAATCTGCAATTCAATAGGCAAGTGGCATGATATACAAAAAGTGTTTGAGCAAATACATTTATTAGTTAATGAGAAAACGAGAATAATCATTACATATTACAGCCATTTGTGGGAAGTTGTGCTGGAGTTAGGGTCATTTTTAAAAATGCGCCGCCCTTATTCTTACCACAACTGGCTTTCGCCTGAAGATATCTCAAATTTACTTAACTTAACGGACTATGACATTGTACGCAATGACTCTTTTATGCTATTGCCTAAATATATACCGGTTATTTCGAATATCTGTAATTATGTATTGTCAATTCTTCCAGGTTTTAGTTTTTTCAACCTTATGCATTTGACAATTGCGCGTCCTGTGCCCGTTAGATATAAAGAAAATGAGCTGTCTGTTTCCGTGATAGTTCCCTGCAGGAACGAAAAAGGTAATATTAAAAATGCTATCGAACGTATTCCTGATATGGGAAAATTCACCGAAATAATCTTCGTTGAAGGGAACAGTAAAGATGATACAGTTAAGGAAATTGAAGAACAAATAAAAAAACACCCGCAAAAAGACATCAGACTGATCTCTCAAGGCGAAGGAGTCGGAAAAGGAGATGCGGTAAGAAAAGGTTTCGCTGCTGCCAGGGGAGATGTCTTAGTGATACAGGACGCAGATTTGACCGCTCCGCCGGAAGACCTGCCAAGGTTTTTCAGAGCTCTTATAGAAGGTAAAGGTGAATATATAAACGGTTCCAGGCTGGTTTATCCTATGGAGAAGCAGTCCATGCGTTTTTTAAATTTGCTGGCAAATAAATTTTTTGGGATATTATTCACGTGGCTTTTGGGGCAGAGATTCAGAGATACTCTCTGCGGTACTAAGATGATCAGAAAAAAAGATTATGAATTAATCGCGGGTAACCGTTCATATTTCGGCGATTTTGACCCGTTCGGCGATTTCGATTTGATCTTTGGGGCTGTAAAACAAAACTTGAAGATCGTTGAGGTGCCTATAACATATCGGACAAGGACCTATGGAACGACCAATATCAGCAGGTTTAAGCACGGGTTTTTGCTGTTCAGAATGAGTTGGATCGCGTTTAAGAAAATTAAATGGCTTGGGTTAAATAGTATTTAATAGGATATTATAATGAAAGAATTAATAAATGAATTGCCTTTTACTAAGATCAAATTATTTTTTGCAAGATTCCTTTATAAATTAACACATCAGATTTACAGGAATGATAAGCAAAGGATAATCCGTGGCGGGATAAATTATGAAGTCGATCTTTCTGAAGGCACGGAACTTTCGCTGTTTTTGTTCGGGAATTTTCAGAAGAACGTATCACATAATGAACATATTGATATTCCCAAAGACGGCATTATATTTGATATCGGGGCAAATACCGGGATCATGACACTGCAATTTGCAAAGTTAGTCCCGTACGGCAAAGTATATTCGTTCGAGCCCACACATTATGCATTTTCAAAGCTTAAAAAAAACCTGGAACTTAATTCCGAACTGTCAAATCGTGTCATTATTAATCAATGTTTCATATCAGAAAAAACATCCGATAAATATAATGTAAATTCGGTGTATGCAAGCTGGAATGTCGGAGGATCGATCATTGGCGGTGAACATAAAATCCATGGCGGAACGCCAAAGTCTACTGAAGGGGTTTGTGCAGTATCCCTGGATGATTTTGCAGCAAAAAATGAAATAAAAAGAATTGATTTTATCAAGATTGATACGGACGGCCATGAATTAAAAGTTTTTAAAGGAGCAGTAAACACTATTAAAAAACATGCCCCGCATATCATCTTTGAGATAGGCCTATATCTTGTAAAAGAGAACGGGTTAGAATTCAAAGACTATGCGGAATATTTTGATTCAATAGGTTATTCATTGTATGACAGCAATTCTATGAAGAAAATTGATAACACGAATTATTTTAAATATATCCCGTTAAACGGAACAACAGATATATTAGCTATTCCAAATTCAAAAACCATAAATTGAGCATTGTAATGATGAAATTCCTTAGATTACCGGAATGTGACGAAATAAATGATCTGGACAGTCCTGACGCCACGATCATCCATTCAAAGATCATCAAAAAGAAGGTGTTTTTAAAGAATCTTTATATTGATTTTTATAGACAAATTGAAAATTCAGTCACTTATAACACTGACAAAATTATTGTAGAGATCGGAAGCGGCGGTGGGTTTATTAAAGAGATAATGCCGAATATTGTAACTTCTGACGTAATGGAACTTCCAGGGATCGATAAAGTATTTTCCGCAGTAAAAATGCCTTTTAAAGAAAATAGTATTGATGCTTTTGTTATGATAAACGTTCTTCATCATATCAGTGATCCAAAAAGTTTTTTTCAGGAAGCGAGCCGGTGTTTAAAAAATAAAGGTAAGATCCTAATGATAGAACCTGCAAATACTTTAATGGCACGCTTTATTTATAAATATTTTCATCATGAACACTTCGATGTAAAGTCTGGGTGGGGTTTTGAAGAAACCGGGCCGTTATCTAATGCTAACGGTGCGATACCCTGGATAATCTTTGACAGGGACAGGAAACAATTTGACCAGGATTTTCCTGATCTTAAAATAGTAAAAAAATATAATCATACGCCTTTTCGTTATTTACTGAGCGGCGGGTTTAGTATAGTTCAGCTTGTCCCTTCGTTTACTTATCCGTTAATAAAGCTAATAGAATACGTACTTAATCCTTTTAATGATCTGCTTGGCATGTTTCAAACAATTGAGATAGAAAAAGTGTAATTTACATCAAGGCAAAAATATAAAAAAATAGAATGGTGGCAGAGTTTTATTTAGTCAAAAAGCCGTTTCTGTAATCACCATAATCTTGGTGTTTAATCTGTGTAATCAGAACCATTGTCCTGCAAAGCGGGATTCAATGGTTCTAAATTTGATTTTTATCTTGATTTTTTATAAAATCATTGAAATTAGAATAAAAATATAGTTAAGAAAGGAAATGAAAATGAAAAAGGCTATTATTACAGGTATTCGCGGGCAGGATGGAGCTTATTTGGCAAAATTACTGCTGGATAAAGGGTATGAAGTTTACGGAGTGGACAGGAGAAGCGGGGATTCTGGCAGGGTGCGGTTGCGGGAAATTGGAGTTGACAAACTTATCAAGCATATATATATGGACCTGCTCGAATTAACAAATATCATGACTGTTATCAGGGATGTAAAACCGGATGAAGTATATAACCTCGCAGCCCAGAGTTTTGTGAAAGCATCTTTCGACCAGCCGCTTTTAACAGCAGATATCGACGCTATGGGTGTCCTAAGACTCCTTGAAGCTTTAAGGTATTATAAACCTGATGCAAAGTTTTACCAGGCTTCTACAAGCGAGATGTTCGGCCTTGTACAGGCAGTCCCTCAAAATGAAAAAACGCCTTTTTACCCGAGAAGCCCGTACAGCGTATCAAAGCTTTTTGCCCACTGGATGACTGTGAATTACAGGGAATCATACAATATGTTTGCTTGTTCAGGGATACTTTTTAATCACGAATCGCCTTTCAGGGGGTTGGAGTTTATAACAAAAAAAATAACAGACTCGGTTGCAAGAATAAAATTCGGACTGCAGGATAAAATAATAGTAGGAGATATAAGTTCAAAACGGGATTGGGGTTATGCAAAAGAATATGTTGAGGCCATGTGGCTTATGCTCCAGCAGGATAAACCTGACGATTATGTGATTGCAACTAATGAAACTCATTCGGTAAAAGAATTCATAGATGTTGCGTTCAAACACATCGGTATAGAACTTAAATGGGAAGGAGAAGGAGTAAACGAAGAAGCAAGAGACAAAAAAAGCGGCAAGGAATATGTGAGCATATCTCCTGAATATTACAGGCCGGCTGAAGTAAGCATGTTGATAGGCGATTATTCTAAGGCCAAGAAAAAGCTTGGGTGGGAGCCAAAGACAAAGTTCGTGGAACTCGTTAAAATTATGATGGATTATGATCTAAGAAAGATAGAAAAAGAACTAAAAGAGGGGCTGAAATGAAGGCACTGGTTTTATCAGGCGGGAAAGGTACGAGGCTTCGTCCGATCACTCACACTTCAGCAAAACAGCTTGTTCCGGTTGCTAACAAACCAATTTTGTTTTACGGCCTTGAAGCTATAAGCGCAAGCGGAATAAAAGAAGTAGGCATAATAGTCGGCGATACAAAAGATGAGATCAGGGAAGCCGTAAAAGACGGTTCTAAATGGGGCATAAAAGTAACCTATATTGAACAGGAAGCACCTCTTGGGCTTGCTCATGCGGTAAAAATCGCCCGGCCTTTCATAGGCGATGAAGATTTTATAATGTATCTGGGCGATAACCTTATTAAGGAAGGCGTGCCTGCACTTGTTGAAGAGTTCAAATCAAAAAAGCCCAATGCGCAGATACTCCTTACGAAAGTCCCTCACCCGGAAAATTTCGGAGTAGCTGAGCTGAAGAACGGTAAAGTTGTCAGGCTTGAAGAAAAGCCCAAAAAACCAAAAAGCGACCTTGCCCTGGTGGGAGTTTATATATTTGACAAAAATATATTTGAGGCGGTAAATAATATAAAGCCTTCGGCCAGAAATGAACTTGAAATAACCGATGCCATACAGTATCTTATAGATAAAAAATACGTAGTTACGCCCCATATAGTCAAAGGCTGGTGGAAAGATACGGGTAAATTAGATGACATGCTTGAAGCTAACAGGTTGATACTTGAATCCCAGAAAGCCGATACCGCAGGCTCAGTTGATACGCAATCTCAGATCGAAGGCAATGTTGTCATAGCCAAGACCGCCAAAATAGTTAAAAGCACAATAAGGGGTCCTGTTATAATCGGAGAGAACACGAAGATAATTAATTCGTACATCGGGCCGTTTACTTCGATCTATAATAATGTAAATATAGAAAACAGCGAGATAGAACATTCAATCATCCTTGAAGGAACAAAGATAACCGATGTAAAACGTCTTGAGGATTCGCTGATTGGCCAGAACGTGGAAATATGCAAAACCTGCAAAAAGCCAGATGCATACCGGATAATGGTAGGCGATTCGTCTAAAGTTGAAGTGATATAATAAACAGCGTATAGCGGATAGCGTAGAGCGTATAGAAAGACCTTGAAGTTTATATCCGCTATACGCTCCACGCTCTACGCTAAGAGAAGAGGTTTTATGAAGTTTCTTGTAACAGGCGGGGCAGGTTTCATCGGCTCTAATATCGTAGGAGAACTTGTCAGGAGAAGATATAAGGTAAGGGTACTGGATAACTTCTTGACGGGAAAAATTGAAAATATAAAACCTTTCTTGAACAAAATAGAGCTTGTGAAGGGCGACATAAGAAACGACAAGGATCTAATAAAAGCGCTTAAAGGTATTGACTATGTTTTGCATCAGGCGGCTCTTCGCTCTGTCCCCAGGTCGGTGGATGACCCATTAAGCACAAATAACGTAAATATCACCGGCACCTTAAAACTTTTAATGACCGCAAGAGAAATGAAGGTTAAACGGGTGGTTTACGCGTCTTCTTCATCTCTTTACGGAGATAATAAAACTCCTCAGGTGGAAAGCATGGTCCCGTCACCGCTTTCACCGTACGCAGTTTCAAAGCTAGCAGCCGAGCATTACTGCAGTATATATGCTAAGACTTTCGGGCTTGAAACGGTTTCTTTAAGGTATTTTAACGTATTCGGCCCAAACCAGGACCCAAATTCGAAATATGCAGCTGTTATACCTATCTTTATACGCTGTGCGCTTAATGACCGGGAAGCCGAGGTGCATGGCGACGGTAAACAATCAAGGGATTTTTCTTATATCGACAATGTAGTAAGTGCAAATATCCTAGCCGCTTTAACTCCTGGGATCTCCGGTGAGTATTTTAATATCGCATGCCATGCCAGCAATTCTTTACTGGATATAATAAGGATAATTGAAAATTTAACCAAAAAGAAAATGAAAGTCAAACATACTACTCCCAGAAAAGGAGATGTAAGAAAAACGTGGGCTGATATCTCTAAAGCCAAAAAATTAATGAAATATAAACCTCTGGTGAGTTTTGAAGAGGGTATGGTTAAAACCTTTAATTGGATAAAGGAACACAATTAGGATAAGGGTATAGGAATGAAATTATTGGTGACTGGTGGCGCTGGGTTTATTGGTTCAAATTTTATAAGGCACATTCTTAACAAATACAAGAATTATTCCATTATAAACCTTGATAAACTTACCTATGCTGGAAACCTTGACAATCTAAAAGACCTTGAAAAAAATGGGCGCCATAAGTTCATAAAAGGCGACATCTGTGATGTTAAGACGATAGATAAACTTATCCCCAGTGTTGATGTTGTGATAAATTTTGCCGCAGAAACACATGTCGATCGTTCCATTCACGAGCCGGGTTCTTTTATAAAGACGGACGTTTTCGGAACCTATGTGCTTCTTGAAGTAGTAAAGAAATATAAAATAAAAAGGTATATCCAGATAAGCACGGATGAGGTTTACGGAAGCATTTCCCGCGGGTCTTTCAATGAAAATAGCCAGATAAAACCTAACAGCCCCTATTCTGCTTCAAAAGCAAGCGCAGACATGCTGGTGCGCTCATATTTTATTACGTATAAACTGCCCGTTATAATTACCAGGTCATCAAACAATTTCGGGCCCTACCAGTACCCTGAAAAGGTAATCCCTTTGTTCGTAACAAATGCCATAGAGAACAAACCGCTTCCTTTATACGGTGACGGAAAAAATGTCCGTGATTGGCTCTACGTTTTGGATAATTGTAAAGCGATAGATAAAGTTCTTCATAAAGGTAAAGACGGCGGAATTTATAATATCGGCGGAGGAAATGAGATAAACAATTTGATGCTTACGGGTATGATACTTAATATACTGAAAAAGCCGAAAAGCCTGATAAAAAAAGTTACGGACAGGCCGGGTCATGATAGGCGTTATTCTTTAAGCTGCATAAAAATAAAAAAGGAATTGAATTGGAAGCCTGAAGCGAATTTCAGGGATGCCATGGAAGATACGGTTAACTGGTATGTTAATAATATAGACTGGTGGAAAAAGGTAAAAAACAAAAGTTTTGAAAAATACTATAAGAAACAGTATACCTTAACCCTTACCCCTTCTACCTGATTTTTAGGAGTTTTCAGTGAAAGTATTAATTGTCGGAATTAACGGGATGCTGGGAAAAGAATTAACTAATGTTTTGGCAAAAAAACATGAAGTTATAGGTATTGACTCTAACCCTGCTGCTTCCATACCCGGTATAGATATACAAAAAGCGGATATATGTGACCAGAAATCGATTTATGAAAAAATAACAAAAATTAATCCTGATATAGTTATCCTTACCGCCGCATTAACCGATGTTGACTTGTGTGAAACAGAGCAAGACCTGGCTTATAAAGTAAATGCTCTGGGCCCAAGGAATGTTGCCCTTGCCTGCCAGAGATTTGATACCCAGATGCTTTATATATCCACGGATTATGTTTTTCCGGGAGATAATAAAAAAGATAAAGAAGGGTATAAGGAATTTGATAAGACAGGCCCTGTCAGCTATTACGGGAAATCAAAGCTCTACGGCGAATGGTTCGTAAAAAATCTTTTAAACAAGTTTTATATAGTCCGTACAGCTTGGCTATTTGGCAAAGACAGGATGAATTTTATTGATGGTAATGCCCAGGCGCTTCAAAAAGGCCAAAAGATAAGGTCCTGCACTGACATGATAGGCTGCCCTACAAACGTATTGGATCTTTCAATAGCTATAGAACAATTGATTGAGAGCGGGCTTTACGGCATATATCACGTGACCAACTCAGGGTTTGCCAGCCGTTATGAAATATCAGTAAAAATAGCTGATATTATAGGTTCTCAGAAATCATTGATTGAAAAGGTCATACAAAAGGACTTGAAGTTAAAAGCTTTAAGGCCTGAGTTTTGTCCGCTTATAGGTTACAACTGGAAAATGTCCGGATTTAAACCTCTAAGAAGCTGGCAAGACTCCGTAGAAGATTATTTAAGAAAATATTTGAATAGTAGCAATCCAAATTAGCTGTCATGCCCCGATTTAATCGGGGCATCCAGGATTTCATAAGCCGTCGAGATTGGATTCTCGCTTTGCGGGAATGACATAGTGAGTGGGGTTATATGCGTAAAATATGCGTTATCGGTACAGGTTATGTGGGTTTAGTTACTGGAACATGCCTTTCTGAATTGGGCAATAAAGTTATCTGCATAGATAATGATACAAAGAAAATAGCTGCTCTAAAAAAGTTCAAGATGCCTATTTTTGAAGAAGGACTGCTTGATCTTGTTAAAAAGAATGTTAAAAACAAAAGATTGTCTTTCAGCTCGGATATAGATGATGGTATAAAAAGTTCAGAAGTTATATTTATTGCAGTCGGCACACCGCCCAGGGAAGACGGCTCGGCCGACCTTTCGTATGTCGAAGCAGTAGCCAGGGAAATAGCTGTAAATATGAACAGCTATAAACTGATAATTGATAAATCGACCGTGCCTGTTGAAACGGGGAATCAGGTTGAGCTGACCATACAAAGGAATTTGAAGAAGGATATCCCGTTCGACGTGGCATCTAACCCCGAATTTCTGCGCGAAGGTTCCGCTGTTTATGACACTTTTAACCCGGACAGAATAGTTATAGGAGTCAAGTCAAAGCGCGCTGAAACCATTTTAAGAGAGATATATTCTCCCATAAAAGCGCCGGTCCTGGTTACAGATATAAAAAGCGCAGAAATAATAAAACACGCTTCAAATTCATTCTTGGCTACAAAGATATCTTTTATCAATGCTGTAGCTAACATATGCGAAAGGGCCGGGGCGGATATTACGAAAGTAGCAGAAGGCATGGGTTATGATAAAAGGATAGGAAGGGCATTCTTAAATGCGGGCATTGGATTTGGCGGTTTTTGTTTCCCGAAAGACCTGGAAGCTTTTTCCTGGATATCCAGGAAACTGGGTTATGATTTTAATCTGTTAAAAGAAGTAATGAAAATAAATGACGGACAGAGAAAACTTCTGGTAAAGAAGATTGAAGATGCATTATGGGTATTAAAAAGTAAGGTTATCGGAGTTTTAGGGCTTTCTTTTAAGGCAGATACCGACGATATGAGGTTTGCACCTTCGATCGACATAATAAAAATGCTTCAGGAACAAGGTGCAAACATCAAGGCTTATGACCCCCAGTCAATGGATAAAGCAAAAGAAATATTAAAAGACGTTAAATACGAGAAAACCCCCTATGCCATAGCCAAGGGTTCGGATTGCCTGGTTATCCTTACGGAATGGAAAGAATTCAAGAACATGGATTTAGCTAAGATAAAGAAACTTTTAAAACATCCTATAATAATTGACGGCAGGAACATATTTGACCCTGATAAGATGAAAAAACTGGGTTTTGTCTATGTGGGAATAGGTATAAAGGAATAGTAGATAGGCTCTAGTAGCCAGTAATTAGGAAGTTTTTTCCCTAGCTAGCAACTACTGACTACTAGCTACTTGCCAAGGGGTTTTATAAATGAGAATTTTAATTACAGGCGGGGCGGGGTTTATTGGTTCACATTTAAGCGAATATTTACTGGATAAAGGCCATAAAGTAATAGTTATGGATAACCTAATAACAGGGGATATTAAGAATATTCAGCATCTTTTTGGAAATAATAAATTCTCTTTTGTTAAGCAAAATGTGGTTGATTTTATGCATGTTTCAGGAAAACTTGATGCAGTGCTTCATTTTGCCTCGCCTGCCAGCCCTATTGATTACCTGCAACACCCGATACCAACTTTAAAGGTTGGAGCTCTTGGGACTCATAAGGCTCTCGGTCTTGCTAAAGAAAAAAAGGCGATATTTATGATAGCTTCAACAAGCGAGGTTTATGGCGACCCGCTAATTAACCCGCAGCCCGAAAGTTATTGGGGGAATGTTAATCCTATTGGCCCAAGGGGTGTATATGATGAAGCAAAAAGGTTTGCTGAAGCCATGACTATGGCATATCACAATTACCATAAGATGCCTGTACGTATAGTAAGGATATTTAACACCTATGGACCAAGGATGAGAAGGCATGATGGAAGGGCTGTCCCTGAGTTTATAAACCAAGCCATTAACAATAAACCTGTCACTGTTTTTGGCAAAGGCACGCAGACAAGGTCATTTTGTTATGTTTCAGACCTTGTTGATGGGCTTTACAGGTTATTAATATCAAAGAATACAGGCCCCATAAATATAGGCAATCCAAACGAAATTACACTTAATACTTTAGCAAAGACAATAATAAAGCTTTCTCATAGCAAATCAAAGATTGTATATAAAACTCTACCAATTGATGACCCCAAAGTCAGGCGGCCTGATATATCCCTGGCTAAAAAAACACTTGGCTGGACTCCCAAAGTACCTCTTGAAGAAGGCCTTATCAAGACAATCCATTGGTTTAAGACCGGTAAGATAGCATAAATTAAATTATTATAATGTATTGACAAACAAACAGAATTTAGTTATAATGTTCAATAATTGAACAACATAAGTTGTTTTTTGTTGGATAACAAATGGAAATATCGGAAAAAGAATTAGCAGTAATAAACCAAATAGCTAATAATCATATGCCTGATCAACGAAGTATTGCTACGAATACAGGTATTTCACTTGGTTTGACCAACCTTATTATTAAGAAGCTTATAAATAAGGGGTGTATCAAAGCAAAACAACTAAGCTCAAAAAAAATACAGTATCTTTTAACCCCGCAGGGTTTCAGCGAGAAAGCAAAAAAATCCTACAATTTCACGGTTCAAACCATCAGTAGCCTAAAATCAATGCGAGAAAAGATCCAGCGGCTCATAATTACAGAGTGTCAAAAAGGCATAACAGAATTTATCATTTCAGGTGACGGGGAAGTGTCGGATGTGGTCGAATTGGCTTTCAAGAATATAAAAAACACAAACTTTAATTATTCAAAAGTTAACGGACAGGACAAGGTTGTTCTAATTGTAAAAAACAATAACGACAAAAGAGAAATAGATGTGGTCTCTTATTTGTCGGAGTCATGATTAACTTGTTAAAAGAGGAGCTGATAAATGAAAAGAAATTTAATATTGTTTGCTGCCATTTTAACCTGTTTTGCGGCCGCTGTCTTTAGCCAGAATGAACCTGATAATTCGCAAAATAGTTTTATTAGGATGAATTCAGACCTGAGTAGGATAGGTTACAGTGATTTTAAAAACCTTGTAGTTGCGACAGTTAAAACAGAGATTTACCGTATGGATGATGATTTTAAGCTCGGGGTTGGAGATTCTGTTGTAATAAACCTGTCAGGAAAGTTACAGGAAACAGACAAAGCAATGATCGATAAAGACGGTAAGATCGTTATACCTTCTATTGGTGAGATCTATTTATTGGGATTAAACATAAAAGAATCTAAAAACTTGATCCAAAAAGAGATCAACAAAAAATATGCAAATGTGGAAGTCAGCTTTAATATAGTAGGAGTACAGCCTATCAGGGTTACGGTTTTAGGCCAGGTTGAAAAACCCGGTGTGTATGTGCTCAGCCCGTTTTCCAAGATAGTAGAAGCTCTTTCCAATGCCGGAGGCCCTAACAGTAAGGGGTCGTTGATAAACATAAAACTTATCAGAAAAGGCAAGGAAGTTATAACGCTTGATATTTGCAGTTATCTTTTTGAAGCCAAAGAAAGCAAGAATATACTGCTTAAGGATGAAGATGTAGTGTTCGTCGGGCCCTATACCGATCTTATTGCTGTCAGAGGAGACGTGGTAATGCCTGGGATATATGAATTTTATGACAATGAAAAAATATCGAACATTATTAAAAGGGCAGGAGGTTTGTGCAAACGAAATACAACAAGGAAGATATCGCTTTTTAGATCGAATGATAGCATGGGAACTGAACCAAAGTCAAAAGAGATATTAGTTAAAGATATTAAAGAGCTGGGGGCCGCTGATGAATTAGATTTGAGAAATGAAGATTCGATTATAGTAACTACAGAATCCAACAGGTTGTCATACACTGAAAATAAATACAGAATTGCCAGGGTCATTGGCGAGATTCAAAATCCGGGCGAATACCTGCTTGAAAAGAACGAGAAACTGAGTTCGGTAATAAAAAGGGCAGGTGGCTTGAAACCTGAAGCTTTTGTAGAAGGCACTATTTTTATGCGCCAGTCCCAGGCTAAGAAAGAAGATAAAGTTGTCAAGAATCATATTGAAATGATACAAAATGATATCTTGAAGAATCATGATAAGATCACAAACTCTTTACTGTCGGATAATGAAAAAAGAAGAATTGAAAAAGCGATAAACGAACAAAGCAAGGCATTAGATATCTTAAAGATGAAGCAACCAACAGGAAGAATTGTTATAAGCCTTGAAAATATAATAAATGGGAAAGAAGATATGGTGCTTGAAAATGACGATTCTATTATAATTCCAAATAACCCTGAATGTGTAAATATTGTCGGGGAAGTATTTAATCAAAACGCAATAAGATATTCCTCCAATAATGATGTGAAATACTATTTGGACAGCGCCGGCGGGATTACTCCTTTCGGAGATGAAAAGAATATTTTTATCATTAAAGCAAACGGAATGTCTGAGTCGGTAAAAAATGGGAATGTTACAGTTTCAAGCGGGGATTCTATTATTGTTCCGAAAAAATATGAACTGAATTCCGAAAATTTAAATAAATAAAGAGGTAATCCTAAATGGAAAATCAAAAATATGTTGATGACGAAATAGATCTATTGGAAATATTGGTTATTTTGTATAAATACCGCGCAATAGTGATCAGTTTAGTAATATTAGTGTCGATGATAACAGGGGTATCCAGCCTTAATAAGACCCCTAAATATGAAGCAACTGCAAGTTTTTTTTGCCTGGATGCCTTAAAAAACAGCAGCAACCAGAATTTGGCGGGATCTGCCGTAAATTCTGATCTTGTAATATCTATTTTAGAAAGCCGTGCGATGAAAGACAGGATCATTGATGAGCTTAATCTTGTCAAGCTTTGGCCCTCTGATTTCAGGGAAAATATAAGGGAAAAAATTGTAAAAGCTACTAATATTTCAATTGAAAAAGGAAATATAATTAAAATTAGAGTAATAACTGAAAATCCTGAAATTTCAATGAATATAGCAAATCTGTACTTAAATGAAATAGATGCGTTTAACAAAAAGCTGGAATTAAGTGCCAATGCATCTATAACGCAGATACTTGACAGGGCAATTCTTCCGGAAAAAAGAATGGCAAGAGGTACGATAAAGAAAATTATACTAGCAGCAATTATCAGTTTTTTATTATCGTGCTTTCTTGTATTAATTATAGATATGTTAAAGAAATCAGATGCGATAAATAAGCTCACACAAATTAAAGGATAGATAAAGATAAAAATAAAGAAAAATAAATTCTTTACCTTTATCTCTACCTTTACCTGTCTTCCACTCTATTTTATTTATCAAACATGGAGAATAATATGTCAGATTTCTTGAATAAGAAAAGAATAACAGTAACAGGCGGGGCAGGTTTCTTAGGTTCACACTTAGTTAAGAAACTAAAAGAAAAAGGCTGTAAAAGTATATTTATTCCTAAAATAGAAGATTATGACTTTGTAAAAATGGAAGATGTTAAAAGAATGTATAATGACTCAAAGCCTGATATCGTTATTCATTTAGCCGCTGTTGTAGGCGGGATAGGCGCTAACCGTGAGAACCCGGGTAAATATTTTTACGATAACCTTATGATGGGTGCACAACTTATGGAAATAGCCATGCAAGCCGGAATAGAGAAATTTGTTGCACTTGGGACTATTTGTTGTTATCCTAAATTCACTCCTGTACCATTCAAGGAAGAAGATTTATGGAGCGGCTATCCTGAAGAGACAAATGCACCTTATGGCCTTGCAAAGAAGATGCTTTTGGTGCAATCCCAGGCTTATAGGCAGCAATACGGGTTTAATTCCATATTCCTTATGCCGGTAAACCTTTACGGTCCTGGAGATAATTTTAACCCGGACACTTCACATGTAATACCGTCTTTGATCAAGAAATGTTTTGATGCAATCAAAAATAATGATACGGAAATAATAATTTGGGGAACAGGAAAGGCGACGAGAGAGTTTTTGTATGTAGAGGATGCATCCGAGGGTATTATTCTTGCAACCGAAAAATACAATAAGTCAGACCCCGTAAATCTCGGAGCAGGATTTGAGATATCAATAAAGGACTTGGCTATGTTAATCGTAAAACTGACCAGTTTCAAAGGTAAAATTAAATGGGATGTCACGAAACCCGATGGACAGCCACGCCGTTGTTTAGATGTTTCGTTGGCTGAAAAAGAATTTAATTTCAAAGCTAAAACCAAATTTGAAGAAGGACTTAGAAAAACCATTGATTGGTATAGGAATAGTCATTAATGATAAAATATTTAATACATTGTGTATCTTTATTCTGTATTCTTGCAATAGGCCCGGTTTATATTTGTGCCACTGAACCTGCAAAGAACATAAAACATGTGAATGAGAAAGCAGTTTTTAGTAAAGGTGAAAGGCTAAAATTTCAGATAAGCTGGCAATTTGTTAATGCAGGATATGCAACAGTCGAACTTAAAAATATTGAAAACATAGGTAATAAAAAGTGCTTCCATGTAATTTCCGAAGTATCAACTTTTGAAGTTATGGACAATGTTTTTAAAGTAAGAGATATATATGAGTCATGGTTTGATTTAAGCAAGAACATATCCTGTAAATTTGTCAGCAAAATAAGCGAAGGCAATTATAAAAGAAATGAAACCATACTTTTTGATCAGGCAAAACATACTTATAAGATTTTGGAAACAAAAAAAAGTGATAAAATACCTAATTCGGTCCAAGATGTTATATCAGCTCTATACTATTTAAGGCTACAAGAATTAGTAATTGGTAAACCATACAGTTTTGATGTGCACATGGGTGATACCACTTGGCCTGTTTTGGCAACGGTGCTATACAAGGAAAGAATAAGTATTCCCGCGGGAGAGTTTAATTGTCTGGTGTTAATGCCGCGTATGAGAAAAATGGTTGATAATAGATATGTTCAGGGTTCCCTTCAGGTATGGTTGAGTGACGATGAAAATAAAATGCCTGTTAAGATAGATTGTAAAATACCGCTTGGTTCAATAAGTATGGAGTTGGTTGAATTTAAAAAATAGGGTTATAAAGCCTAAAATGAAAATAAAAAGAATATCAGTTGGTGATTTTAGAATTGATAGAGATGAAAGGAAAGCCATTTTAGATGTTATAAAGGGCGGCAGGATATCTGAATGGCATAAAGTCAATGAATTTGAAAGGTTTTTTGCTGCATATATAGGCACTAAATATTGCGTTGTTGTAAGCTCGGGAACTGCTGCGTTGTTAGTTGGTTTGATGGCATTGTTTTATGATGAAAAGTTTCCTAAGGCAAAAAAAGGCGCAAAGATAATAACCAGCCCTGTAACTTATGCATCTACGATAAATGCGATTATTCTTGCGGGATTTGAACCTGTTTTTGTTGATATAGATAAACGAACATTTAAACTGCAAGTAAGCCAGATAGAACAGGTTATAACAAAAGAAGGACCCTCTAAATTTGCAGGTATACTGCCTGTCCATCTAATGGGATATCTTAATGATATGGATGAAATTAACTCTATCGCATCAAAATATGACTTATTTGTTTTTGAAGATGCCGCACAAGCCCATGGAAGTATATATAAAGGCAGAAAAGCAGGTAGCCTTGGATTATTAGCGGATTTTTCATTCTATATAGCACATAACATACAAGCAGGTGAAATGGGTTGCGTAACTACAAATGACGAAAAACTGTTTAAGCTTATGCGGCAGTTGAAAACAAACGGGAGAGCATGCAATTGTCCTATATGTACCAGAAACCAAGGGGTTTGTCCTGGTATGATAAAATATGACTCTGCAGAAGACTTAGACCCCAGGTTTACCCATGAGTATATAGGGTATAATTTCAAAACCACAGAGTTTGCTCCTGCGCTTGCAATTTCTCAAGTTAATAAAGCTGATGAGATATTCAAAGCAAGATTGAGGAATGTTATGTATCTAAATGAAAAGCTTAAAAAGTATGAAGATATACTCACTCTGCCTGTTTATGATAAAAATGTAAGTTATTTGGCATACCCGGTCGTTATAAAGAAGAACAATAAAGGTATTACCAGAAAATGGTTAAGAGAAAACCTTGAAAAAAACGGTATTGAGAATAGGCCATTATTCGGATGCATGCCTACCCAACAACCAGCTTTTCTTTATTTAAAAAGTAAATATGAAGGCAAACTACCTGTGGCTGAATATATAGGAAAAAATGCATTTTATATAGGTTGTCATCAATACTTGCATACCTCTGACCTTGAATATATTGTAGAAACATTTAAAAAGCTTTTATAAAATAAACTTAAGGTGATATAAAAATATTATGCGGATATTGGTCATAATACCAACATATAATGAGAATGATAATATAGTCAAGTTAATTGATAATGTTTTAAGATTGAATATTGAGATAGATATCCTCGTAGTGGATGACAATTCTCCTGATGGTACTTCTCATTCTGTAAAGTTACAAACCAAGTTAAATCATAGAGTCAACTTGATAACAAGAACAAAAAAGGATGGTAGGGGCGGTGCAGTGATGGAAGGAATAAAATATGCGATCAATAAAGGTTCCTATGATAAAATTATTGAAATGGATGCAGATTTTTCTCATAACCCGGAAGAATTGCCTCTGATTATACAAAAATCAAAGGAAGTTGATGTTGTCATAGGTTCTAGGTATTTAAGCAAAAGTAAAATTGTAGGTTGGCCCCTACAAAGAAGGGTTTTCAGTAAATTAGCAAATCTATACGCCTTGGTATTATTAAATATTCCTATTTCGGATTATACTAACGGTTATAGGTGTTATTCATTAGAAGCGGCAAAAAGCATTGAAGCGGATAAAATAAAATCTAAAGGATATATTGTTTTATCCGAGATAGCCTATCAATTGCACAAAAAAGGGTTTAAGTTTATTGATGTTCCTACACTTTTTGTTAACAGAAAAAGAGGCATATCGAACTTAAATCTAAATGAAATATTAAGCGCTTTTAAAGGTGTTTGGAACTTGAGATTTAATGGATAATATTAAAATGAAAAAGATATTAATAACAGGAATCAGCGGTTTTGCAGGTTTTCATTTGTATAATCTCTTATCTGATGAAAACTACAAAATAGCAGGAATTGACAATGCTATTAAGAATAGGGAGCATTATAAAAAAGCAGATCTATTCGAATGCGATATAAATGATTCTGAAGAATTAAACAGAGTTTTAAAAGATATTAAGCCAGATCAAATATATCATTTGGCTGCTTTTGTTCATGTCGGCCGAACAGAAGTTGATCCAGTAAAACTATTTAAAATAAACGTAGACGGTACAACTAATTTATTAAAAGTAATTAATGAAATTATTCCGGAAGCTAGGGTTTTAATAACAGGGTCGGCTGAAGAATATGGTATTGTTGACAAAGAAAGAATGCCTATACTTGAAAATTATGAATTAAACCCCAAAAACTTATATGGACTTAGTAAAAAATTTCAAGAAGAGGTAGGGATGCATTTTCAAAAAGTATTTGGAATGGATATTATTTTTACACGTACGTTTCACTATTTTGGACCTTATCAGCCGTTGAACTTTGTATTTTCTGATTTTGCAAGCCAAATTATAGATATAGAAGATAGTAGTTTAAATTATATAAAAGTCGGCAATCTAAAGGCAGAAAGAGATTTTACTGATATTCGAGATGTAGTATCTGCATATAAATTGTTGATGGAAAAAGGGAAAACAGGTGAAGTATACAATGTTTGTTCTAACGTAACAATATCCATTGATGATATACTGAAAAGAATGTTAGCATACTCGAATAAAAAAATAGATATAATTGTAGATGAGAATAAACTAAGACCTCTTGATGTTCCAAGATATTTGGGTAACAATAATAAATTAATAGTTTTGGGATGGGAAAGAAAAAACACTTTTGAGAATTCTATAAGAGATGTTGTTGATTATTGGAGAAAAGTAAAAGAGAAGAACTGTTTTCAGAAAAAAATATTCAGATTAATCAAAAAAATATCACAATGTTTCAAAAAACTAATGTGTGTAAAAAGTATCCAAGAAAGATTTAAAGAAGTTATGCGTAAAATTAAAGAAATAAATAAGGAATATTTATATATATCGATATTGCTAATACCCATTTTTTGTATTTATGTAATGCGGTCCTCCCTAAACTGCAAAGGTTATATGGGTGATGAGTTGTCACAGTCTTTTTCTGCCTTGAAGATGTTAAAGACAGGGAATTTTTTTAATATTTATTTCATTTATGGGGATTCTTGTAAATTCATTTATTTGTTTCTTGATATGCTATTGTATATTTATGGTGTTTTGAAGGGTTTTCTAAATGCTATAACGTATATGGATCCTGCATATTTTGTTTATTACGACAGGATATTTAATTCTTTCCTGTCTACTATTAGTGGTTTGCTCATATATTTGATTGGTAAGGATTTATATAACAAGAAGACTGGTTATCTTGCCGCGATATTTTTGCTTACAAATTCATGGTTTGTAGAGTCTGCTACCTGGACTAAAACAGATGCAGTTGCCATGTTTTTTCTATTGTTAACAACTTATGTTTTAATAAAATATTTAGATACTAACAAAGGGCTTATTTTAGGAGCTTTTCTCGCTGGATATACAATATCGTTAAAGCTAACAACATTTCCCGTTTTAGCTCTTCCTTGGCTGGTCTATTTTTTTAATCCAAACAATAAAGAAAATATACTTGAAAGAGTCTTCAATATTAAAGCATTTTATATACTTATATCAATTTTGGCAGGAGTTTTCATACTAGCACCTAATACCTACATGATATTTTCTAGATATATTTATAGTACAGTTTCGTTCTTTTTTGGAGTGAAGACTACTCGTGCTCAGGCTGAAAACAGCAATTTGTATATAATGTGCAAGAGTGTAATAGAAGCAATCCAGGGTTTAACCGGTAAATATATGTTCTGGATAGCTGTCTCAGGGATTATTGCAGGTTTCTTTAAAAGAAAAGCAGTGTTTATTTCTATTATGACAATAATGTTTTTTATTCTATACTTTAAAACACCTTATACAGGTGCTGTTATTAAACCGCATACTTTTTTAGCTGTTTATGTATTTTTATGTTTATTTGGAGCTATTCCTGTTGTATATATTTTTGACAGGTTAATAAGAAATAAAATATACAACAAATTGTCAATATTATTTATGGGTATATTTTTAGTATATCCATCTGGTATTAAACCGGTAAGCCAAGTTGCATTAAAAGCATTTAAAGTGATTTTTGTAAATCAAAAAGCAGGCATTTCAACTTACAATGAGAAAATAAACAATAAATCATTTGAGAAAATTGATTCTGTCGCAGCTGACTGGCATATATGCGGAGAGTTTAAAAATTTAGGTGGTATTGTAACTGATGGAATATACTCTTTGTATTTATCAGGAGTAACAAGTACAATATCACAAAATATCTCAATCTCCGAGTTGGAAAAGAAAAAGTATATACTCATTGATTTATACCCAGTGGTCTACTCAGAACTACTGAAATCTCATTTGTTTATAGCATTAAAGGCTTTTGGAAGCTCTGGTAATTTCCTTCATGACAATACCTATACCATTATAAGAACAGGTAACTTTAACTGGAGAGAATTAGATATTGATTGGTCAAAAAAATATGTGAGCAACGAATGGAATACTGTTAAGATTCCATTTAAAGATAATTTTAAGCAAGATGGCCTGAATTGGTGCAAAGTTGATTATATTAATGTGACGGTTGGTATTACTTCGTTTAATCAAGGGCTTGACTGTGTAATTGATAATTTCAGAGTGGAGTAGAAAATGATTAAGAATAAAAGTATATTCCAAATATTATTTAATATTAAGATAAACCACATTGCTTTGATGTTGGTTATGTTATTTGCATTAATTATTAGATTGCCTGGAATAACCAACCCATTTACGATACAAGAAGAAAAACAAATAATGAATCAATCTATAGATATTGTTCAGGCTTCGCAAGATTATAAGTTTGAAGGATATTCACTTTATGGATTAATACAAGTTTTGACCAGCGGCCCTATGGTTTTTTTAGCAGGAATGAAACATTTAATGGAATTTGAGGATGTTTCAAACGGCGGTATGTGGTGTTTGAATGACGATGTTCGTATCCCGATACATTTATATCAATTGTTTTATTCGGCTGGCAGAACTTTGAATATCCTGTTATCTTTGTTGTTAATATATTTATTTTTTAGAATATCTGAAAAAATGTTTAATAGTAACATCGGCATTATTAATGCAATTATCCTTGCTATTTTCTTTACCTATGTCCATGTTTCTATATATGTCCATTCCATGGTGCCATTTTTAATACTTTTTATCGGGGTACTATGGTGTATTGTTGAGATATTAAAGGCGAACGAGGATAAATACTATATTTATGCAATAATTTTATCAAGCTTTGCAACTTTGATTTTATTTAGAGGGGTAATGCTGTTTGGCTTATTGGTTTTAGTATATATTTCTCAAAAAATATTATATAAGGAAAAAATCAAAAGCAACTATATTGTGTTATTTGCGGCAATCTACTCTACAATATATTTTATTTTCAATACAGATGTTATTAAAGACATCCCTTTAAATCTTGAGAACATATCCCGCGCAGTAATTGTTAGAAGGAACTATGATGCTGTAAGTTTTTATAACAAAATTAAATCTGCTGGCCTTGGAACATTTATTTTGTTTTTAATATCATTTTTTTCTGTAATTAAATATTATTCTTTAAGAAATATTATCTTATTTATTATTGCTTTGTTATATTTTATCCCGTTTCTGAAATACGCAGACCGTTATCCTTCAGATCTGTTACCGTCTATAACTATATTCTTGCTGTTGAGCGGCGAAGTGTTTGTTAATTGGAAGTCAATGGTAGGTAAACTTAAATATATTTTTATCGCTTCGATAGTAATAGTATTGCTCGAAAATGCAGCGTTATCTTTTTATTTGGATTATAAACTATTAAAAAAAGAACATTATGAGACACACACCGAGATAGTCCAAAAATTCACAGATATATATACGGAATATGATACTACAATTAAATGGGATTATATTCAGCCATGGAATGATTTACGTTGGTCTTCGTGGATATTTTGGGCAGATCTAGACAATCCCAGGGTAGGTGCCGAAAGAATTACTTCAAAATTTGTTGAGGGGCCTACTACTTTTCAACCAATAGATGACTTGTATAAGGCAGAAGGGTTTATAGCTGTTTATCCAAAAATTGATGGCGTTATCTTAACATTGAGAAACATAAATAATGAACCGTGTGAGGTTGAAGCAATGTTATACAATGATGACCCAAAGGTTCAAGTAATTACAAAAGTTACTGAAACAATTCCTGCGAATTTACATATTAAAGATTATAAATTTAAATTAAATTACGATAAACTTATCCCTGGTTCATGGTACAAAATAGTTATACATAAGGTCAAGGGCAAGGCAAATGCTGAAATACTGATGTCGCAAAATGATTTTATTTACGGGCCTACATCCTCTTCAACTGATTTAAAATCATGGAGTACGCCAGTTGCTCAAGATTATTATATTAAAATAACTTATAAATAAAAAATAATTAAAAAGAGGAGGTCATAAAATGCCAGTATTTATTATTGCGGAAATTGGGATAAATCATAATGGCGATATAAATATCGCCAAGGATTTGATAAAGGTTGCAAAAGATGCGGGTTGCGATGCTGTTAAATTTCAAAAACGCACAATTGATATAGTCTACACAAAGGAATTGTTGGATTCACATAGAGAAAGCCCATGGGGAAAAACTCAAAGAGCACAAAAAGAAGGGCTTGAATTCGGATTGAAAGAATACAAGGAAATTGATAAGTACTGCAAAGAACTAGGTATTGAGTGGTTTGCTTCTGCGTGGGATATTGAAAGCCAGAAGTTCTTAAGGCAGTTTAACTGCAAATATAATAAAGTAGCATCTGCCATGCTGGTTTATGAAGATTTGCTAAAAGAGATTGCTTCAGAAAAGAAATATACATTTATCTCAACAGGCATGAGTGATATTAAAGTCATTGATAAAGCAGTTGAGATATTCAATAAAGCCGATTGCCATTTTGAGCTGATGCATTGCATTTCTACTTATCCCATGGATGACGAAGATGCTAATTTAAACTGCATAAAAACACTGAAAGATAGATATAAATGTAAAGTTGGTTACAGCGGGCATGAAGTAGGGCTTGCTGTGTCTTATGCTGCCGTGGCAATGGGCATATCTTCTTTAGAACGCCATATTACACTTGATAGAGCTATGTATGGATCTGACCAGGCAGCATCGATTGAACCTGCAGGTTTAAAAGCCCTTATTGGAGCCGTAAGAAAAATTGAAAAAGCTATAGGCGACGGAAAAATAACTGTACATCCAAAAGAAGTTCCCATTGCGAAAAAACTCAGAGCGCATATTCCGTGGGAAACTAATGAATAAACACGAGATTATCGCTCTTATTCCAGCAAGAGGTGGTTCAAAGGGTGTTCCGGGTAAGAATATCAGAAACCTGGGAGGATATCCTTTGATCTCTTATTCGATATGTGCAGCAAGTCTTACAAAAAGTATCGACAGGACTATAGTTTCAACTGATTCAAAAGAAATTGCAGATATAGCGCTAAGGTATGGTGCGGAAGTCCCTTTTCTTCGCCCTTCGGAAATATCTGGTGATAATTCCACGGATCTTGAGTTATTTAATCATGCCATTAACTGGTTAAAAGAAAATGAAGGAATGATACCGGAATTCATTATTCATTTAAGGCCTACTACCCCGTTACGCGATCCGTCACAAACCAGCCTCGCGATAGAATCCATTAAGAAGCGGCAAGATGCTACATCCTTGCGGTCAGCACATCATTTTTTTCAACCTCCTCAAAAGATGTTCCAAGTAGATGAAAAAGGGTTTTTTAAAGGATTTTTTCCAAATGATCCAAGGCCTGAATATTATAATTTACCTCGGCAGACATTTTCTAAAGCTTTTTGCCCGAATGGATATGTTGATATCATTAGGCCAGAATTTGTTCAAAAAAATCATGCTTTGCACGGTTCGAATATATTGGCTTTTATTACGCCAACTGTTGGAGAAGTTGATAAACCTGAAGATTTTGAATACCTTGAATATATTCTCAACAAATTCGGTAATATAACCTATAAATATTTAAAGGAAAATTTTCCTAACGAAAAGGCGAAAAATAAGTAACGGTGGAGAATTAAATATGAACGCTTTAAGGCATGTAGGTATTGTCGTTAATAATATGGATAAGGCTATTAGTTTCTATAGGGATATTTTAGGACTGAAAATTAAAAGAGACATGATCGAAAGCGGTGAATTTATTGACAACATACTATCCTTAGAGGGTGTCAAAGTCAGGACAGTTAAGATGAGTATTAGGGACGGTGGTTTGATAGAGTTACTTTATTTTGAATCGCATCCGTGTGTTTCATCAGATAGAGAACTTTATGGAATTGGGTATTCACATATTGCTTTAACCGTTAACAATCTTGATTATGAGTATGATAGATTGAATAAAATTGGGATTGTATTTAGTAGTACTCCTAAAATCTCACCAGATGGAAAAGCGAAAGTAGTTTTTTGCCAAGACCCCGAAGGCAATCAAATCGAATTAGTTGAAGAATTGAATTAAATATTATTGTTGTAGATATGAGGCATAAAAATGAATAGAAAGATCCTTAGAAACAAGAATTGTTTTATTACAGGTGCAAGTGGGGGCATAGGAAGGGAAATTGCATTAAAATTATCTGAAAGTGGATGCAATATGTTCCTTGCAGGAAGAAACACTTCAAAGCTAATTAATCTTAAAAAAGAAATTGAGAGTTTTGGAAAAAAAGTAAAAGTATTTTATGATACCGCTGATCTAAGTAAAACTGCAGACATAATAAATATTATAAAGGTTGTCAGGCATAAAATGGGCACGATAGATGTCCTTGTTAATTGTGCAGGTGTTTTCCAGGTTAAAAGTTTAAATGATGCTAATGAAAAAGATTTCGATGAGTGTATCAATATCAATGTACGGGCTCCTTTTATTTTCTGCAAGGAATTCAGTAAAGATATGGTCAAGAAAAAATGGGGAAGAATCGTTAATATCGGATCCTCATCCGCATATAATGGGTTTAAAGACACAATTATATACTGCACAACAAAACATGCCGTATTGGGCATGTCAAGGGCTATACATAATGAACTTAAAGAACATAAAGTAAGGACATACTGTATATCTCCTGGTTCGGTTAAAACAAAAATGGGGAAGATGCTTAAAAGTCAAAATTACGAAACTTTTATCGATGCAAAAGAAATTGCCCAATACGTAGATTTTTTGATCTCGTTTGATGATAATATGGTTTCAGAAGAAGTCCGGCTAAATCGGATGTTTGTATAATAGTCCGATTTTACATAGAGTTATTTTGAGGGATATTTAAGTGCAGAAAGATTATCTTTCGGTTATCTATGATGAAAAAACAAAGCCAAAAACAGATTACCCATCTGAATTAATTGCTTATTTAATAAAGAAATATGATTTAAAAACGAACGGTAATTTATTGGAAATTGGCTGTGGAAGAGGAGATTTCTTGGACGAGTTCTCAAAGGCAGGTTTTAAATGCTATGGTGTAGATATAGAGAAAAGAAGTATCGAGTTATTGCCGCATTTGATTATAAAACAATGTAATATTGCGGTAGACAAATTGTCGTTTGAAGATAATACGTTCGATGTGGTTTTTCATAAATCGCTAATTGAACATTTACCTGACCCTAATAATCTGATGAGCGAAACTTTTAGAGTGCTGAAGAAGGGTGGGAAAATAATCATTTTGACACCGGATTGGGAAAGCCAGATGAAGAACTTCTATGATGATTTTACGCATAGTCATCCTTATACAATTGAATCTATAAAGAATATACTTAGCATATGGGGGTTTAAAAGCATAACTTCAGAGAAATTTCAGCAATTGCCAATACTTTGGAAGTTTAAGAGTTTAGCTTTTATTTCAAAAATAATTGGAGTTTTTATCCCTGTAAGATTTGCACGATGGTTGACTCAATTAACCGGTATAAAATATTTTAGATGGTCGGTAGAATTGATGGTTTTAGGCAATGGAGAAAAAGAAAATGCTTAATAAAGGCAATATTAAATGTTTCAATGCCCTAAATACGGTAAATATAGAGTTAACGAACAGGTGCAACAAAAATTGCTGGATGTGCGGCAGGAGAAAGGTTGACCGAGATTACCCGGAGATAGCGCTAAATTACGGTGATATGGATTTTGAGCTGGTTAAATCAATAGCAAGCCAGATTCCTGAAGGTATTATAGTTCAGCTTCACAATAACGGAGACCCTCTTTTATACCCTGATTTTGGAAAAGCTGCAAAGCTGTTTTACAAGCAAATCAGGTGCATGGATACGAATGGGAAATTATTAATTGAAAAGGCGGGAGAAATAATAGATAATCTTGACACTTTGACTATTTCTACGTTCGAGAAAGATGAAGAACAGGATGAACAGTATAAACTAATTGAGGAGTTCTTGAAAATCAAAGGAAATAGAAAACCCAATGTGATCATAAGGTGCCTTGGAGACATGGATGTTGAAAAATATAAAATATTCAATTGTATTATAGCTACAAGGATATTGCACAACCCTATGGGAAGTTTTGGCTATAAAAAAAGGAATCCCACTGTTCCTGAAGCAGGTATTTGCCTTGATTTTTTCAGCCATATGGTTATAAGAACAAACGGGGATGTTTCTATATGTGTCAGGTTTGACCCCAAAGGGCTTGGTATAACAGGCAATTGTACAAAAACCCCTCTTGTTGATATATGGAACGATCCAATAAGAAAAAAATGGATGGAATTCCATATACAAGGAAAAAGAAAAGAAATTCCCTTATGCAGTAAATGCGAATTCTGGGGTGTCCCAACCGGGTATTAAAAAAGAAATTGTAAGGAGCTTTGCAAGTGAAAATTCTCTTTGTAGTTTATGATAATGATTCTTATATTTCGGTATTCCCTTTGGGAATTGCATATCTTGCATCTGTATGCAGAAAAGCCGGGCATGAAGTAGCCATTTATAACCAGGACGTATATCATTGGGATGAGAAACATTTAACAAAGTATCTTGATACTAATAGATTTGACGTGGTAGGTGTAAGTATAATCGGAGGTTATTACCAATATAGAAAACTTCTTAAATTATCTGCTGCGATCAATGAATCAAAGAAAAGGCCGTTTTATATAATAGGAGGTCATGGCCCAGCTCCTGAACCCGAATACTTTTTGAAAAAAACCAAAGCAGATATAATAGTTATCGGAGAAGGCGAAATTACGATAATTGAAATTTTGGAAGCATTAAAACAAAAAAAGGAACTGTCTTCGATACAAGGCATCGCTTTCATGAAGGAAGGAAAATGTCTTCAAACACAAAGGCGCCCACTTATAAAAAATATTGACTCCATACTCTTTCCAGCCTGGGATTTATTTCCCATGGACCATTATTCCTTATTAAGGCCGCCGAATATTAGGAACTCCGAGCGTAGCATGCTTGTATTATCCGGCAGAGGGTGTACCTTTAAATGTAATTTTTGTTACAGAATGGATGAAGGGCACAGGCCAAGGTCAAATGAAAGTATAATTGAGGAGTTGCAAATACTAAACAAAGATTATGGGATTTCCTATATAGATTTTCAGGATGAATTATTGATGAATTCTGAAGAAAGAGTATCAAGCCTTTGTAACAGTTTTCTAAAAGCAAAACTCAAATTTAAATGGTTCTGTAACGGTAGGCTTAACTATGCAAAACCGGATATTTTGAAGCTTATGAAAGAGGCCGGGTGCGTTTTTATCAATTACGGTATAGAGTCACTTGATGAACAAGCTCTAAAAGTCATGAAAAAAGGGCTTACGGTAAAACAGATAACAGCAGGCATTGAAAACACCCTATCGGCAGGTATTAGCCCAGGTTTTAATATTATCTGGGGCAATATAGGGGAAAACGCAGAGTCTCTAAGGCTTGGTGTGGAATTCCTGCTTAAATATGACGACCATGCACAGTTGCGTACCATTAGGCCGGTAACACCTTATCCCGGCAGCCCGCTTTATTACTACGCGATAGAAAAGGGTCTCCTGAAGGATTGCCAAGATTTTTATGAGCATAAGCATTTAAATTCTGATTTAGTCTCAGTAAATTTTACTGATTTAAGTGATGACGAGTTTCATAAAGAGCTATTGAAAGCTAATACAAAATTAATTGAAAAATATTATTCCGTTCAATTGGTAAAATCCATTAAAAATGCAGAAAAACTTTACTTGCAGAAAGATGCTAATTTTAGAGGATTTAGGCAGAATTAAAAGTTAGAAACACCAGAGGTGAAAAATGTTCCAAAGAAGAGAACATATATTAAATAAAATCCGTGAATATGGCATTAGAAAATCTATTAGAGTATTCATACATCAACTCATTTATTTTTATAAATCTTGGAAATTGCCCTGGCTAATAAACAGAACATTCTATTATAATTTATTTAAACTACTTTTCCTGGCCAATAAAGATAAAAAACGTATCCTGGGTGTTTGGGATCTCAAAAACTTGCCTTGGTCAGTTGGTGATCCTTTGATTTTTATAGAAATATTGGGTATATTAAAACTTGAGAATAGTGCGGAAGAAATTGATGTTTGTGTCTTGTATGATCGGGAAAATCCAGATGGGAAAAGGAGTGGTCCGGGCAGTTATACAAATCTTAATACTGAAAATGCCCAGGACTATATCCTTGAATTCTTTCAGATGTTTAGTGTTTGTCCATTCCTTGGCTCCATTTACCAGTTTAATGATAGAGAAGAATTTTATCATTTTTTAAAAACTAATATGGGCCGCTACCATATTTATCCTCCACTTAGCGAACATTTAGCTGAGAGATATGATTATAGCGATTTTGGCATACCTCTTTTATTTAAAATACAGGATTTTTATAATTTAAATAAAAGTATCCCTTATCTCAGAATAGGAAACAGGGAAAGTTCCTGGGCAAAGTGGTTTTATTTAAAATATTTGCCAAAATCAAGCATGCCTATTGCCATCTCATTAAAAAATACTGTCCATTCAACTGAAAGGAATGCTAATCCAGAGACATGGTTATCATTTATAGATAAATGCAAAATAAAATATCCGGAAATTATTTTTGTTGTTGTTGGATTACGAGAAGAAGTTTTTGAGGGCTTGCGTGAAAGAAAAAATGTGCTTATTGCTAAAGATTATGGTACAAATATTATTGAAGATTTTGCTTTAATTCGCTCATCACTTATATATATGGGTACTGTGTCAGGAATTAATTTGATCGCCTTTTTTAGTGATTTACCATATTTGATATTTCAATGGCGGGATTCAGAAGTTTCCGGCATTTATGGGTTTAAGGAAAATGAGAACTTTTCTTTTGCAACGGGCAATCAAAAGATATTTAGTACAAAGATCAAGGTAACACCTGAATTATTGTTTGAAGAATTTAATAAGCTGTATACAACGCTTGACAGGAGTAATTGGCTGAAAGAAACAATAACTAAGGCTGCTTTTAAACACTCGCATCCTGGAACAAAGGCTGTAGGGAAATAGAAAGAGGTTAAAATGGAAACAAAAATAATCAGCAAAATAAAAAACATTCATCAATTGGCTAAGATAATAGAAGGCCTTAAGAAGAAAGGCAAGAAAATAGTTCAATGCCATGGCGTGTTTGATTTGGTGCATCTGGGGCACATGAGGCATTTTAATGAAGCAAAAAAGCAGGGCGATATTCTGGTGGTTACCCTTACAAAAGATAAATATGTAAAAAGGGGGCCGGGAAGGCCGTATTTTAATGAACATTTAAGAGCGGAAACTCTTGCTTCTCTTGCAGTAACGGACTATGTTGCTATATTAAATTCTCCGACTGCGATTGAAGCCATTAAAACTATAAAACCCGACGTGTATGTAAAAGGTCCTGATTATAAAGAAAAAGACAAAGATGTTACCGGGAAAATCTACGAAGAAGAAGAAGCTGTAAAGTCAGTAGGCGGCAAGCTTTATATTACCGAAGATATAACTTTCAGCTCAACGAAATTACTAAACAGCTTTATAGATGTATACCCGCCAAGGACAGTTAAATATTTAAACGCGCTTAGTAAGAGGTATTCTGCCGAGATTGTTGCTGAGAAAATAGAATCTCTTAAAAAACTGGATATACTTGTTCTAGGAGATGCAATAATAGACCAATACCATTATTGCAGTGCGCTAGGAAAATCTTCAAAGGAACACCTTGTAGTTAACAAATACCATTCCGATGAGTCATTTGCGGGGGGAGCACTTGCAACTGCGAACAATGCCGCTAATATCTGCGGTAGTGTTGACCTTCTGACAGTTCTTGGAGAAAGAGATTCTTTTGAAGGGTTTATAAGAAGTAAATTGAACAGTAATATCAACCCTATGTTTTTTACGCGCAAAGAAACTCAAACTATAATAAAAAGAAGGTTCGTAAGCAATGATGTCGGCAGAAAGCTATTTGAAATATGCTACATGGATGATACAAGTATTCCTGATGATATGGAAAACAAGGTTATCAACCATTTGGCCAAGACCATAAAAAAGTATGATCTTGTAATAGTTGCAGATTTTGGGCATGGGTTGTTGACAAAGAGGATAATAAATTATCTTTGTGCCAAATCCAGGTATTTAGCTATAAATGTGCAAACAAATAGCGCTAATATCGGGTTTAACCTTGTGACAAAATATCCAAGCGCAGACTGCGTATGTATTGATGAGATGGAAATGCGTTATGCAACACATGACAGGTTTAACGACCTGAAAGGCCATATGAAAACCATCTATAACCGGCTTAAATGCAGTCATATTATAACTACACGGGGATCTTCCGGATCGATGAGTTATTCGGATAAGGAAGGATTTCATGAGACTCCGGCATTTGCGTACAAAGTTGTAGACCCGATTGGAGCCGGAGATGCTTTTTTTGCATATGTTGCCCCATGCTTTGCTTCAGGATTTCCTCAAGATATGGTGTCGTTTATTGGTAATGCTGTTGGTTCGATCGCTACCCAAATAGTTTGCAACAGGGAACCGGTAAATAAAGTTGACCTGTTAAAATTCATTACAAGGTTACTAAAATGATTGAAAAAATCAAAGAGTATTACAAAAATTTGAAGTTATTGATTGACAAGGTGATTGCAACAGATGTAAATGGAAAAGATATCGGATTTCATGAAGCAGTCAGTATGGCTTCAGAATTGCTTATTAAACAAGCATCTTCGGGCAATACTGTGATGATAATCGGAAATGGTGCGAGCGCTTCAATTTCAAGCCATATATCAACTGACTTATGGAAAAACGCAGGAGTAAAAGCCACTGCTTTTAACGATGCCTCTCTTTTAACCTGCATAAGCAATGACTACGGGTATAAATATGTATTTGAAAAACCTATAGAAATGTCGGCAAGGCACGGAGATGTTCTGTTTGCAATAAGCAGTTCCGGTAAATCCGAGAATATTCTAAGAGGGGTTAATATGGCAAAATCCAAAAACTGCCATATAGTGACTTTTTCGGGTTTTAATGCAGACAATCCGCTTCGCAGCCTTGGGGAAATTAATTTCTATATACCTGCCGTAGAATATGGGCCTGTTGAGGTTATACACCATGCGATATGCCATTCTATAGTTGACCTTATAATCAAGATTAAGGAAGGGAAATAAGCATGGCTGAAAAAATAGTTATTATCGGAAGCAATTCGTTTTCCGGAGCAAATTTCATTGATTATCTGCTTGAACATGATATTGAAGTTATAGGAATAAGCCGTTCAGCCGAGATAAGTGATGTTTTCTTGCCATATAAAAGCAATAAGAAGCTTAATAGTTACAAATTTTATAAACTTGATCAAAATACCCAGTTTGATGAAATAGTAAAAGTAATAAATGATTTCAAGCCTGACTATATAGTAAATTTTGCAGCTCAAGGAATGGTGGCGGAAAGCTGGCAGAAGCCAGAACACTGGTTCCAGACAAATACAGTTTCTCACATAAGGCTCCATGACAGGTTAAGAACTTCGGCTTTTATTAAAAAATATGTTCATGTGTCTACGCCAGAAGTTTACGGAACTTGCGAAGGTTTAATCAAAGAACACACATGTTATAATCCAAGCACTCCATACGCGGTTTCTAAGGCTGCTTGTGACCTTAGCCTTATGACTTTCTTTAAAAGCTATAATTTTCCTGTTTGTTTTACAAGGTCTGCAAATGTTTTCGGTTCAGGCCAGCAGTTGTTTAGGATTATACCAAGAACTATACTTTTTTTCTTAATAGGAAAAAAATTACAGCTGCACGGCGGCGGGCATTCTGTACGTTCTTTTATACATATTCGCGATGTTGCCGACGGGACGCTGCGCGTTGCAAGAAAGGCAACTCCTCCAGAGATATTCCATTTTTCTACAACAAGAAACATAAGCATAAGGTCCGCCGTTGAGTTAATCGCAAAAATGACTGGAGTTTCTTTTGAAAAAAATGTTGAAATAGTGGCGGACAGGCCCGGAAAAGATGCAGCATATCTACTTGATAGTTCCAAAGCGAAAGATATTCTTGGATGGAAGGACAGGATTACCCTTGAGCAGGGAATAGAAGAAACGATTAAATGGGTGAAAGATAACCTGGAAACACTAAAAAAACAAAATCTGAATTATATACATAAACAATAGGAGCTGAAATGAATATTTTGCTAACCGGCGGATGCGGGTATGTTGGAACTTTGCTTACAAAAGCACTTTTAGACGAAAGCCATAAAGTAACTGTAGTTGACATTATGTGGTTTGGTAATTATCTTGCTGAACACAAAAATCTTACTGTTATCAAGGAAGATATTCGCAATACGGATAAAATACCTATGGACGGCATGGAAGTGATACTGCATCTTGCCAATATAGCCAATGACCCGTGCGGTGAACTTAATTCAAAGCTTGCATGGGAAGTAAACGCCCTGGCAACTATGACTCTGGCGGAAAAAGCGATAAAAATCGGAGTAAAACATTTTATACAAGCCAGCTCTGGCAGCGTTTACGGGGTCAAAGACGAACCGCAGGTTACGGAAGAGCTTTCGCTCGTGCCTATTTCTGATTACAACAAAACAAAGATGATAAGTGAAAGAGTCCTGATAAGCTATATGGATAAGATACCGATAAGCATTATCCGGCCTGCAACTATCTGCGGTTACTCGCCAAGAATGAGGCTGGATTTATCGGTAAACATGCTTACGGTACAGGCTCTTGCCAATAAGAAAATAACGGTTTTTGGCGGCAATCAGACTCGGCCAAACATGCATATAAAAGATATGATAGCTGTGTATCTGCACTTTATTAAACTTGGTAAAAAGGGAACGGGCATATTTAACGCAGGTTTTGAGAATATAACTATCCTGGATATCGCTAAGCTCGTTACGAAACATGTCCCTGCGGAAATAATCGTAAGCGAATCGAACGACCCCAGGTCCTACAGGCTGAATTCGGATAAACTTCTTAAGACAGGATTTAAACCCAAATTTAGCGTTGAAGACGGCATAAAGGACGTAATAGAGGCTTACAAGGAAGGAAAAATCAAGAACGATGACAATTGTTACAATATAAAAACCATGAAGAAACTATCACACTTAAACTAACCTAAAAACACGGAGAAACTAATGGGAAAAGAAATAGACCTGCTTGTAAATTATCCTAAAACAAAGAGGAATGTAAAAGAAAGAGGCGCAACAAAAACAGAAGAAGACCGCGCTATAGCAAGAAAGTTTGAAAAGGAGTTTTTTGACGGTGACAGGAAACACGGCTACGGAGGATTTAATTATATGCCTCGTTTCTGGCAGCCGGTTATACCTACATTCAAAGATTACTGGGGGCTTAATTCAAAGAGCTCTGTGCTTGACGTAGGAAGCGGAAAAGGTTTTATGATCCATGATTTGGCACTTCTTATTCCAGGGATTACCGTAAAAGGAATAGACATTTCTGCATATGGAGTAGCTAATACTATAGAAGATATGAAACCTCATGTTCAGGTAGCTAATGCAAAAAAACTGCCTTTTAAAGATAAATCGTTTGATGTAGTAATTTCAATTAATACAATTCACAACCTGGAACGCAAAGAATGCGGCCAGGCACTTAAAGAAATAGAACGTGTTTCAAGAAACAAAAGTTTCATTACAGTAGATGCCTACCGCAATGAGGATGAGAAAGAAGCGATGTTTAATTGGAATTTAACCGCAAAAACAATAATGAGCGTTGATGAATGGATAGCGTTCTTCAAAGAAGTGGGCTATACAGGAGACTATTTCTGGTTCATACCATAATAACATGAAAGAATTTATATCAAAAAACAAAACAGTTGCTATTGAACTCTTATACAAAATGAAAAATATTCGCCTTGTTGAAGAAACAATAGCCAGGCGCTATTCTGAATGGAAAATGCGCTGCCCTACACATTTGTGTACCGGACAGGAATCAGTGGCTGTTGCTGTGGGAACGGCATTGAGAAAAGATGACTTTGTAATCAGTACACACAGGGCTCACGGGCATTACCTTGGAAAAGGCGGGAGTTTGAAGAGGATGATAGCTGAGATATATGGAAAATCTACCGGATGTTCGAAAGGCAAGGGCGGATCAATGCATCTGATCGATAAAAGTGTGAACTTTATGGGCAGCACCGCTATCGTTGGAGGCACTATCCCTGTCGGTGTCGGGCTCGGCCTTTCAATAACTCTAAAGAAAACAGACCAAATAAGCTGTGTATTCTTCGGTGATGGTTCGATCGAAGAAGGTGTATTCTATGAATCGGTCAACTTTGCAGTTCTTAAAAAACTGCCGGTTCTATTCATTTGCGAAAATAATTTTTACTCTGTTTACTCACCTCTTAAAGTACGACAGCCGGAAGGCAGGAAGATATATGAGATGGTAGCAGCCATGGGATGCCCCAGCCAGTGCGGTAACGGCAATGATGTGCTTGAAGTCTATCAAAAAGTAAATTCGGTTCTTGAAGGTATAAGGCAAGGAAATGGGCCCTTTTTCTTTGAGTTTGATACTTACAGGTGGAGAGAACATTGCGGACATAATTTTGACAATGACCTTGGTTACCGTACTCAGGAAGAATATCTATCGTGGAAAGAAAAAGACCCTGTATGCGCTTGGGAGACTATTTTGCTGGAAGCAGGTGTTATTTCTACTAAAGACATAGAAGAAATGGAAAATAAAATAAATAAAGAAATAGCAAATGCATTTGATTTTGCTGAAAAATCGCCTTTTCCGGATACAAAGGAAGTCTGCACGGAAATCTACTCGGAATAATGAAATGACAAGAAAAATAACATACGCACAAGCTATAAATGAAGCAATGGTTCAGGCTATGGAGATGGATAAATCAGTCATCTGTTACGGTCTGGGAGTTGATGACCCTAAAGGCGTATTCGGTACAACATTGGGTTTAAAAGAGAAATTCGGAAGCGAACGGGTTTTTGACATGCCGACTTCTGAAAATGCCATGACCGGAGTTGCCATAGGCGCTTCCATGAACGGCATAAGGCCTGTTATGACACATCAGCGCCTTGATTTTTTTCTCTTAGCCATGGACCAACTGGTTAATAATGCTGCCAAGTGGCATTATATGTTCGGAGGACAAACTTCAGTGCCTATTACTATCAGGCTTTTGCTTGGCAGAGGATGGGGGCAAGGTCCGACACATTCCCAGAACCTTCAGGCATGGTTCGCTCATATCCCAGGGCTTAAAGTTGTCATGCCTACAACTGCAGCCGATGCAAAAGGGCTTCTATTATCAAGCATATTTGACAATAATCCGGTTATATTCATTGAACATAGATGGCTTCATAATCTTGAGGGCGAAGTGCCTGAGGGTGATTATAGAGTACCTATAGGCAAAGCTCAAAAACTTCGGACAGGCGATGATATTACAATTGTATCTCTTTCCTATATGACCATAGAGGCCCTGCATGCCATAGAAATACTTGGTAGAAATGGGATTTCATGCGATTTAATAGACCTTCGTTCTGTAAATCCAATCGATTGGGAAATGATATACGGTTCCGTAAGGAAAACAAAAAAGCTTCTGGCTCTTGACACGGCTGCAGAGTCATTCTCAGTAGCAAGCGAGGTTGTTGCAAGAGTGAGTATGGAGTGTTTTAATGATCTTAAATGTGCTCCTAAACGCATAGCTCTGCCTGATTGCCCGACTCCCACAAGCCCTGCTTTGACAAAGGTTTTTGATAAGGGTGCCGTAGATATAGTAAATATGGCAGGAAAAATGACAGGAAAAAATATAGATACTGGCGAAATATCCAAACATAAAACCTATCCTCATGATGTCCCAGGTGACTGGTTTAAAGGTCCGTTTTAGATCAGCTATTTATAGGATTGAGTACAAACATAATAAAAAATCAGTGTAAATTTATAAATCTAAATTCGATTGTTATCATGGGAGAATAAAATGGGAATAGCAAGAGGTATGGCTAAGTTATTGATAAAAGAAGCGATACGCAAACCTTTTACAGGTTTACATACCATTGCATTGGGCAGGCAGGGTATACATTTTTCTTTAGGCTATTTTAATAAGATGGCTAAAGAAACCGGGTTTAAGCCCGTTATTACGGATATGAAAGATCAACCGCTTCTAAAATCTGATAATTTGTCAGACAAAGTTTTCTTTAAATATCTTGGCTGCGAAAAATACGTGACTTTGGATGTTTCAAATTATGAAGGAGTAGACTATATCTTTGACTTAAATAAACCTGAAATATCCGCAGATCTAAAAAATAAATTTGATCTTATAATAGATTCTGGAACCTTGGAACACGTTTTCCACCTTCCCAATGTACTAAATAACCTATATAAAATGTTAAAAGTAAATGGCCGGATAATACATACGGTTCCGTCATCTAATCATATAGATCATGGTTTTTACATGTTTTCTCCAACATTCTTTTTGGATTATTATTCAGCTAATAAATATGAAATAAATTCAATTAAGATAGCCAAGCATAACCCTTGTGAATATTATATGCCGTGGAAAATTTATGATTATAAACCTGAATACATCGCTACAAAGTCATCAGGCGGGTTGGATAATGGAGCATATATAATAATCTGCATCGCTACCAAAACCGCAAACTCTACGGGAGACGTAGTGCCTCAGCAAGGTTCGTGTTTAACTAGTTGGAATACTAGCAGGGGTATAGCAAAAAGTGAGCAACCGGTATATTTAAAGAATATCAAGAATATTTTAAAGAAAAATTATATTGTTTACGCGCTATTAGCATCCATATTTATGTATTTAAGGTTATTAAAAGGTATTTTTACCCCTAGAGGAATAGGAATTAAATTATCCGATAAATATTAGAATAAGAGGCTGGAAAGGAAGATTATAAATGACTAATAAAAAGACAATCTTTATATTGTCAATTACAAGCGATATAGGGACAGCCTTGGCAAAAGAATATGTAAAAAATGGTTATACAGTTATCGGAACATATAGGTCGAAAAATCAATTAAATGAGCTTGTAAGCATAAAGAATATTCATTTGATATACTGTGATTTAAGTGAGATAAAAAGCATATTGAAAATTGAAAAAGAATGTAAAAGGATCGATTTAAAATGGGATATTTTTATAGCTTGCGCTGGCACAGAACAGCCTATAGGGCTGTTTTTTGATTGTGATTTTGATGAGTGGAGTAATTCTATCCATGTAAATGCAATTGAACAATTAAGGATTCTGCATTCTTTATTTAAATACAGAAATTCTAAAAAGATTTCTGATATAATATTTTTTGCCGGGGGAGGAGCGAATAACGCTGTTCCGCTCTATTCGGCATATACGGCATCAAAAATAATGCTCACAAAGATGTGCGAGCTTCTTGATGCTGAAAATAGAGATATAAATATTTTCATTATCGGGCCAGGATGGGTAAAAACAAAGATCCACAATCAAACTATTATGGCGGGTAAAAAAGCAGGGGATAACTATAAAAAGGCAAAAGCATTTATGGAAAAAGAAACAGGAACAAAAATGAATGATATTTTTAATTGTATAGAATGGCTTATAAAACAAGGCAAAGATGTATCCGGAGGCAGAAATGTCTCCGTTGTCCATGACCACTGGAAAGATATAAATTCTAAAAAATTGGCAAGCGAGCTTCGCAGGGACAAGAATATGTATAAACTAAGAAGATTCAAGAATGGATGGGACAAAATATTATGAAACTATCTGATTATGTAATTGAGTTTTTAACAAAACAAGGCATTAAACATGTTTTTGTCATAACCGGCGGCGCCGCAGCTCACTTGATAGATTCAGCGGCAAAAAACCGAAAAATCGATTACATTTGCACTCAACACGAACAGGCTGCAGCAATGGCGGCTGATGCATATTCAAGGGTATCGGGAAATCTCGGTGCAGCTATAGCAACGTCAGGACCCGGAGCCACTAACCTTATAACCGGTATTTGCTGTGCGTATTATGATTCTATACCTGTTATGTATATTACTGGACAGGTAGCGACATTTAGATTAAAGAAATATCTTAAAGTGAGGCAACTGGGTTTTCAGGAAACAGATGTAGTTGCTATGTGCAAGTCTATAACAAAATATGCTGTCTTAGTTGATGACCCTAAAAAAATTCGTTATGAACTGGAAAAAGCGGCTTATTTGGCAAAGTCAGGAAGGCCGGGCCCTGTTTTGATAGATATACCCGATAATATCCAAAGGGAAAATATAGAACCTGCACAACTAAAATCATATAGGCCTGATAGAAAAGAAAATAAAGATAAGAATGCTCAATTAACAAAACAGGTAGCTATGGTTATGAAACTTATCAGCCAAGCAGAGCGCCCTGTTGTTGTGCTCGGGGCAGGTATTAAATTTGCAGGTGCGCAAAATCTTGCAAAAGAACTTACCGGCATACTAAAAATCCCGATAGTCTTAACCTGGGCAACTATGGACATGTTTCCGTATGATCAGCCGTTGCTGGTAGGAGGATTTGGGCTCAATGGGCCAAGATATGGCAATTTTACTGTGCAAAATTCTGATCTCATTTTATCTATTGGGTCACGATTGGACACTCATGCAACAGGAAGCCCTATTTCAACCTTCGCAAGAAAAGCTAAAAAAATTATTGTAGATATAGACCCCGCTGAACTCATAAAATTTTCAAAACATGGAATGAAAGTTGATATTGAAATTAACGCTGATGCTAAAGACTTTCTGGCGGCTATGCTAAGAAAACAAAAAAGCATTAAAACCAAAGATTTATCCGAGTGGCTGAAGAAGATAAAAGAATGGAGGCATGCATATAAGGCTTGTCCACCTGATTATTACAAACAAAAAGAAATGGTAAATCCATATGTATTTCTGGATATTCTTTCAAAGGAATCTTCAAACGGCGATATAATTATAGCTGACACGGGCAATAACGTTGCTCAGGTGTTTCAAGGGTATAAGGTAAAAAACAATCAGATGATATTCAGTGCTTTTAATAATACTCCGATGGGCTATTCTTTACCGGCAAGTATAGGGGCTTATTTCGCTAACAAGAAGAAAAATAACATAATTTGTATAACAGGAGACGGCGGGATACAAATGAACATTCAGGAACTGGCAACTATAGCAAAACATAACATACCTATAAAAATATTCGTATTTAACAATCAGGGATACGGAATGATAAAACAAACACAGCAAGACTGGCTTGAAGCGCGTTACGAAGCATCATGTGTCACAAAAGGAGTAGCAATCCCTAACTTTATTGATATAGCCAAAGCTTACGGGCTACGGACAGTTTTGATAAATAATCACATGCAGATGAGAAAAAAAGTTAAGGAAGCCCTAAATTTTAAAACAGCAGTACTTTGCGACCTAAGGCTTAAACCAGACCAAAAGAATATACCTATGCTTAAATTCGGCCGACCTATAGAAGATCAAAGCCCGCTTTTATGTAGGGAGGAATTTATGAAAAATATGATTATTAAACCGTTAGATGCATCTTTGGAATGATAGGCTGCTGATGTTTTGTAATCATAAAAGGAGATATAAATAATAAGGAATCCATTGTATTTAGTAACCGCGTAAAAAATGAAAACATAGTAATTGACAAAATAATATTACGGAGGAATTATGATTGTACCAACACTTGCAAGACTGATTGTCAGGGAACACATGTACAAACCTATTACAGGGAAACTGCTGTGCCTGGGACGACAGACTATAAGCATGAGTTATGACGAAGTGCTTAGAATATTCAAGGAAGAGGGATATGTACCTTCTCCTGAAATATTGAAAGAGAATAAAATAAGTTTGGATAAGAATACCAGAGTAGGAAAAGGTAGCGATTCGATTTCAGACCATACTTTTTTTGGCTTACTGGGACTAAAAGAAGTATATTCCATAGACGTAAGCAAATATGAAGATGCAGATATAGTTCACGATCTCAACAAACCCGTACCCGAGTCATTATACGGTCAGTATGATTTCATCATAGACGGCGGAACTTTCGACCACATTTTCGACATACGCACGTCTTTCGAGAATGTCGTAAAAATGCTTAAGGTAGGTGGGAGGGTGTTTCAATGGAATGCTGCGTCAAATTTTACAGCTGCGACTTATATGTCATTCGGGCCGAACTTATTTTATGACTATTATATTTTAAATAAATTTCAAGATTGTAAAGTGTATCTTGCGGAAGTAAGTTATATGTCTCAACGTGATTTGTGGAATTTCTATGAATTTGAAGGTACCGACGTATATGACCATTTTATATCAAACAGGCTACAGATGGTATTGGTATTAGCCGAAAAAGGCCCAAATTCAACCTGGAATAGATTTCCGGTACAGACTCATTATAGAGATGCGAATCTTTGGGAAGAATACAGGTCTAGTCAAAAACTTATACAACAATCTTCCAGAAAACCTTTGAATGGAAAAAGTGCTACATTTTTAAGCATGATTCTTATACGGATTGTAAAAATAGTTCAAGGTTTTATTGACAATAGAAGAAGAGTAAGAAACTGGTTTAATTCAAAAGTACAAGGTGATAAATTAATGAAAGGTTATAGGTATGTCGGGCACATTTAGAAAGATATTTTTTAAAGGTAGTTGATTAACTAATACAGGAGTTTCGTTATTATGAAAACGAAAGCTGCAGTATTAAATGAACTAAACAAACCGCTTGTTATTGAAGAACTAATTATACCTGAACTCAAGGAAGGCCAGGTTTTAGTTAAAATAAAAGCTTCTGGTTTGTGCCATAGCCAATTAAATGAGATAAAAGGCAATAAGGGCCCCGACAAATTCCTGCCTCACACAATGGGGCATGAAGGCGCCGGTATAGTTGAAGAAATTGGCAGAAATATTAAAAAAGTCAAAAAAGGCGACCATGTAGTACTTACTTGGATAAAGGGCTCAGGTTTTGATGTTCCTTCCGCAATATATGTAACAAGTGATGGCATAAAAGTTAACTCAGGCGCCATTTCAACATTTACCGAATACGCAGTTGTCTCCGAAAACCGTTTAGTTAAAATTCCTGAAGAAGTACCTTTCAAAGATGCATCTCTTCTTGGTTGTGCTATCCCAACGGGTGCGGGAATTATTAAAAATACTGTTAAATTACAGCCAAATCACTCTCTTGCAGTTTTCGGAGTAGGCGGTATCGGCTCTAGCGCAGTTCTTTATGCTGCAAGTATAGGATGTTCAAAAATAATTGCAATTGACATTAATGATTCAAAATTGGAGTTTGCAAAAAGGATAGGTGCAAAATATACATTAAATTCAAAAAAAGAAGATGTTATATCAAAAATAAAAAAATTTAGTGATGGTAAAGGTGTTGATTATTCAGTTGAATGTTCTGGCGTTAAGGAAGTGATGGAAATGGCTTTTAATTCGATAAACAATAAAGGAACTACGGTCATTGCAGGTAATTTAAAACACGGTGAGAGAATCTCAATAAATCCCTTTGATCTAATTGTAGGAAAAAAAATCATAGGAACCTGGGGCGGTGAAACATATCCTGATGTAGACATTCCAGTTTACATAGAGTTGTATTTATCGAAAAAACTAAAGCTCAATGAACTTATTACAAATACATATGACCTTCAGAATATTAATACTGCATTTGCTGATCTGGAGCAAGGGAAAGTACAGCGGGCTGTAATTGTTTTTAATAAGGAATAATTAACATAAATGGGAATAGCATTAGCTATCAATAACCAATATTTGGCAATCAAAAACATCATTAAGCCTTTTATGCTAAAGGCACATGTTGATAAGCCTGTTTTTTATGGAATTTTAAGCAAAGGTTTTAATCTTATGGCGGCCCCTATAACGGCAATTTTAATAGCTACGCATTTTACTGCAAAATTACAGGGATATTACTATACATTTTATAGTATCATAGCTTTACAATCGTTAGCAGAACTTGGTTTTTGTACTGTAATTGTACAGTTCGCCGCGCATGAATGGTCAAATTTAACTTTGACTGAAGATGGAGCGCTAACCGGCAAACAGGAATCTCTATCAAGATTAGCAAGCCTGACCAGATTTGTTTTAAAATGGTATGCTGTCATCGCCGTTATAGTCATAATTGGTTTGAGTGTGGGTGGTTTTATATTTTTTTTAAAGTCGCCTGATCCTTCTATTAATTGGAAAATGCCGTGGTTTTTATTATGTTTTCTTACAGGCATAGTAGTTATGATAATGCCAGTAACTTCTATTCTTGAAGGATGCAACCAGGTATCAAACCTTTATTTATATAATTTTTATCAAGCTTTGTTTACGCGTACAGCAATGTGGCTGGCAATTATATTTAGCTGTCAACTCTGGGCTATTGTTATTTCAACGCTGGTGAATATAATCGCTATATGTAGTTTTGTGTTCAAGCAGTATAAAACATTTTTTAAAACCTTAATATTTACTTTTCAGGTAAAGGAGAAGATTCACTGGTTTAAAGATGTGTGGCCAATGCAGTGGAAAATAGGTTTAGGCACTTTGGTAGGTTATTTTTGTTTCTATTTTTTTATACCAGTTCTTTTCAAATACCACGGCCCTATAATTGCCGGTCAAATGGGTATGACATGGAGTGCTGTAGCACTAATACCTTCTATACCCGGCGCTTGGACATCTCCTAAAATTCCACAGCTTGGAATGCTGATTGCCCAGAAAAGATATGTGGAATTAGATAAATTATTTTGGAAGCTTATGAAAATAACAATGGTCGTTTCAGGTTCAATAGCAATTGGAGGATGGTCTCTTGTTTGTATTTTAAATATTTTCCATCACCCGTTTGCATTGCGGCTTATTAAACCATTTCCGATGGGCCTTTTTATTATAGCACAATTCCTTTTATCTTTTTCTCAACCCATGTCGTCTTATCTTTTTGCTCATAAAAAAAATCCATTGTTATTTGTATCAATGCTTTCAGGCATATTAGTAGTGGTCAGTAATTTAACTTTGGGAAGGTATTACTCTGTTATGGGAATGGCTGTCGGATACCTCTTGGTAATGCTATTAGTAGTCCCGATTATTGCTATTATCCTATATCGTTTTAGAATCAAGTGGCATTGATTATGGAAAAGAAAGGAACACCTATCTTAGCTATTAATAAAAATATCCTTATTATCTGCAGAGATATCAATGATATGAATTTGCTTAATAGAATAAAAGCAGATCCTGAAATGAATTATATTGTTGCTTCTGACAATATTGCAGTTCAAGAAACATGTAAACGATTTTCATGGGTTAATGAAGTTTGCTGGATTGAAGAGATGGAAACCTTGTATTCGGTTTCTGATGATGTCATAGCGATTATTAAGGTTATTAACGAATGGTTCAAGGCACTAAGTTACGGTAAAATCGCAAATATTGACGAATTACTTTTCTGGATACAACATGTTGAAGGTGGTGAGACAACACAGCGTATCCAGGATGTATTGCTTTTAATAAGGTCCTACCTGCATTTATTTGATGTTTACAATATATCGGAAGTTAAAATTATAAGAAATCCTGACTCTTTGTGGGAAGATGACGTTTTACTTCTAACTGCTTTAAACAGAGGGATCAGTGTTAATCTTTTAGGAAGCCATAGGGTAAATGTTATAGTCAGAAAACTAAAATTATTTATCAAAAATGTAATATTAAGAGAACCTTACTATGTATCGAATATTTTGCGCGTAAAATTGATGACAATATTAAAGAAAAATAAGGTAAGAAATAATGAAATATTATTCCAGCTTTGCAGTTCATCACCCGGGCATATTGAGAATATTATTCCGATAATGAAAGAAGTAAAAAAGAAAGGATATAATCCTATTGCGTTATGCTGGATGGCTTCGAGTGGTGCAAAAAAAGTAAGAGAAGATGGTATAAGCGCTGAAGAACTGGAAGAATTTGTCCCAAATTCAAGTTTGTGGCAGAGTGGAATCCATATGATTAGAATTTGGAAGAAAGCAACCAGTATGAAAATATCTTTTATTGAACACCCTTCATTAAACTATAAATCTGTTCCTTTCGGTAAGCTGCTTTGGCCGTCAATATTCTATTTTATATTTGTTGAATTTCCTCAAAAGTATAGGTTGAATCTTGCATTAAATAAATATTTATCAATCCATTCGCCCTTAGCAATCAAATTGTGGGGCGGAGGGACTTTGACGGAAGGTAATTTAGTTTTGAAATATATTTCAAAGAATGTAAAACCAATTTTAATGTATTGGTTTGATGGAGTTTTTGATTATCCTTATGAATCAAAATTCAAGCATGTTGATTTATTCCTGACTTCTGGTAAATCCCAGGAAAATCATTTGGAAAAACTGGGTGTAGAAAACAACCGGATGGTTTCAGTAGGATCGAGCAGGTATGATCTTCTCCCTGATTTTATTAAAGAAAACACACAACAATCATCGCGTTTACGCATGAACGTGCCCTTAACATATAGGATGTATGTTCTTTATACCCCAGCTACTTCTACAAGAGGTTTTACTACGGTTCGCGAACAGGTGCTGCTCACAGATTTTTTGCTGAAGTTTGCGAATAATTTTCAAAATACAGCTTTGCTTATTAAACCTCACCCTACGTGTAATACTGTAACATTGAACTATGCTATTAAACGATACTCGCTGCCTAACGTATTTTTAATTGATAAAAACATTAGTCCTTATCATGCCATAAATGCCTGCGATCTGTTAATCTTAAAAATATCAACTGTTGGTTTAGAAGCAATGCTACTTAATAGGCCAGTGATTTCAGTTATCCTTAATAAAGAGATGCGTTTCAGGATTTATGGTGAAGCCACCGAGAACGTAACAAGCATAGAAGAATTAGATGTTTTGCTTAGGAAGTTAGAAAATGAAAAAGATTTTAGATTTATATGGACAAAAAATATGATTATAAAAGGAAATAAGTATTGTGAAGAATATATGGGTAAAAGACAAACAAATTCTTCTGCTTTATCAGCAGAAGCTATTGACAGATTTATTACAGAAAGAAGATTAAAATCAGAGGTATCTTATGAAAAAATCAACTAAACTTAAGAACATAGTAAATTCAACACAACTGGAATTTATTATGGAAGCTCATAATGGTTTATCTGCAAGGATAGTAGAAGAAGCTGGTTTTAAAGGTATTTGGGGAAGCGGGCTTACCATTTCCGCAGCGCTTGGTGTACGTGATAATAATGAAGCTTCATGGACACAGGTTTTGGAAATATTAGAATTTATGAGCGATGCGACAAATATACCTATTTTGCTTGATGGAGACACAGGGTATGGTAATTTTAACAACGTGAGACGGCTGATTAGAAAATTAGAACAAAGGCAGATAGCCGGAGTTTGTATTGAGGATAAACTATTCCCAAAAACAAATTCTTTTATAAGCGGCGAAACACAGCCACTTGCAGATATAGACGAATTTTGCGGAAAGATAAAAGCGGCAAAAGATAGCCAAATTGACAGTGACTTTGTAGTTGTAGCAAGGGTTGAGGCATTTATTGCCGGGTGGGGATTAAGCGAGGCATTACGCAGGGCAGAGGCGTATAGACAAGCAGGTGCGGATGCAGTCCTTATTCATAGTAAAAAATCAAATGCGTCTGATATAGAAGATTTTATGAAAGAATGGAAGAACAGGCACCCTGTAATTATAGTGCCTACAAAATACTATTCAACGCCTACGGATGAATTCAGGGATTTAGGAATAAGCCTCATTATCTGGGCAAATCATAACTTGAGAACTTCTATCAGTGCTATGCAGAAATTAACAAAACAGATTCACGATGAAGAAAGCCTTATCAATATAGAAGATAAAATTGTTTCTGTTGTGGAAGTATTCAGGCTTCAGGGAGCTGATGAACTTAAGGAAGCCGAAAAAAGATATCTGCCGACAGCAGGAAAGCAGGTAAAAGCTGTTATATTGGCAGCAGCTCAAGGAGAAGGTTTTGGCGAACTAACGAAAAATATACCTAAGACGCTTCTTAAAATAAACGGAAAGACCATACTTTCAAGCCAGATAGATGAATTTAATCAGGTAGGGATAAAGGATATAACTATAGTAAGGGGATTTGGAAAAGAGAAAATTATTGCAAACAATGCAAAATATGTAGATAACGACGAGTATGCTTCTACAAAAGAATTGTATTCTCTTTATCTGGTAAGAAACGATATTAAAGAAAACGCGGTCATAAGTTTTGGCGATATTATTTTTAAAAGTTATATTCTTAATGACCTGCTTAATGATGATAATGCCATTACTGTGATAGTTGATGCTGATTATCAAACAGACGGAAGTTACCGTGAATATGTTAAGACGGATGTCCCTTATTCAAGAAAATTGTTTGCACAAACGGTAAAATTAGAAGCAATTTCTGTGTCTATGAAGAAAGACGATATTGCAGGTGAGTTCATAGGGCTGTTCAAAGTTAATAAGGAAGGCGCTCAGGTTCTAAAAAAAGCGCTGGAAATACTTTATAAAAAGGACAATTTCAAGCAGATGAGAACCTCGGATCTTTTAAGCGAGATAACGAAGTTACATCCAGTTTCAGTAAAATTCATTAAGGGCTCCTGGCTCGACATTAACAGTATCGTAGACCTGCAAAAAGCCGGTGAATTTTAGAAGTTAATCAAGGTTATTATGCTAAACACTAAACAATTCGGCGAGCAGTTAAATAATCACGGTTTCAATTTTTATAGCGGAGTGCCGTGTTCTTATTTAAAAAGTTTAATTAATTATGCCATTAATGAAGGCGATTTTATAATGGCGGCAAATGAAGGCGATGCGGTTGCTATTTGTGCCGGTGCTTTTATCGGAGGCAAGAAATCCGTATTTTTGTGCCAGAATTCAGGGCTTACAAATGCTGTTTCGCCTCTCACATCGCTTAATTATATTTTTAAAATACCTGTTCTTGGTTTTGTCAGCTTAAGAGGCGAACCTGGATTAAAAGATGAGCCTCAACATGAACTCACAGGCCAAATAACGGCCTCTCTTCTTGATGTTATGAAGATCAGATGGGAATATCTGTCGGCTGACATGAAGTTAGCTGAAGAGCAATTAGAAATTGCTGCTAAGAGCATTGCTGATAATAAATCGTTCTTTTTTGTTGTTAAAAAAGATACTTTTGAGAATGAACAGCTTTTGGAGCAAAAGACAGTTGTTTCCCAAAATAAAATAAGTATTGAAAAGACAAAAGTTGATACTTGCCCGGCACGTATTGATGTATTAAAAACAATTGACAGCGTAAAAGACAGTAATACCGTGCTGCTGGCCACTACTGGTTTTACCGGAAGAGAACTATACGAAATTGAAGATGCTGAAAACAATTTTTATATGGTAGGCTCAATGGGCTGCATAAGCTCGCTGGCTCTCGGGCTTTCAGTAGCCAGAAAGGATAAGAATATCATAGCAATTGACGGCGACGGGTCTCTGCTTATGCGTATGGGTTCGATTGCGACAAGCGGCAGTATAGCGCCTTCGAATATGATGCATATTCTTCTTGATAATAATGCCCACGAATCAACCGGAGGGCAAAAGACGGTTTCCCATAGCGTTAATTTTACTACTGTTGCTGCTGCTTGCGGTTACACAAACTCGGTATATGCGCATTCGCTGTCCGAACTCGAAGAAACCCTGGCAAACTGGAAAAAGAATAAATGTTTGACATTTATTTATATTAAAATTGCTAAAGGGACAAAGGAAAATCTGTCACGCCCGAAAATTTCACCGAGAGAAGTAAAAGAGCGCTTTATGAAATTCATTGCAAAAGATGTATGTTAGCGAAAAAATGCAAAGCGGCTTAATAAATCATCATGAAAATCGGCATTTTATCGGATATCCATTCGAATATCGAAGCTTTAGAATCTGTTTTGAGCGATGCATGTAAAAATGGCGTTAGGAGTTACATCATTCTAGGCGATATTGTCGGATACGGTGCAAACCCTAATGAAGTAATAAAAGTATTGCGGAATCAAAAGATAATGGGAATGGTTTTGGGTAACCATGATATAGCAATACTAGACAATGATATATCAAGGTTTAAAACGGAACATGGCCTCCATTCATTGATGTGGACTAGAAAACAACTGAACAAAAGATCTAGAGAATTTTTAAAAAGCATTGTTCCGAGGTGCAATTATGCTGAATATGGTTTTAATATATATCATGGTGGCCCAAGCGACATTTATTGGCAGTATGTATTTCCTTCCACTGACAAGGAAATATTGAAAGAAGATTTTAAGAATGAAAAAAACAAGCTTGTTTTCGTAGGCCATTCTCACTTGGCGTTCACTTTTGCTTTTAAAAAATTTAGGATTGTAAATCCCGGAAGTATCGGGCAACCAAGGGATGGCAATCCTGATGCAAGTTATGTTATTTACAACACGAATACAAAAGATACTGAGTTTAGGCGTATTTCTTATGATGTAAAAAATGCAGCAATGAAGATAAAAAATGCCGGGTTATACTTATTTCTTGCGCAAAGGTTATTTTTAGGCATTTGATTTCGGAGGGAATATGGTTACATTAATTACAGGGGTTGCCGGCCTTACAGGTTCATATCTTGTTGAAAAATGCCTCGAAAATGGCGAAGAAGTTATAGGTATTGACAACTTTTTTAGGGGGAATATGAATAATCTAAAAAATGTGTCTGATAACAAGAAATTTAGGTTCATAGAAGGGGATATACTGAATATTTATGAGATGGACATGCCGTTTGTAGATAAGATATATCACCTTGCCGCAATAGTACCTACAAAATACTTTTACGAAGCCCCTGTAGACACCTATATGGTTAATTGCCATGGAACAAAAGTAATGATAGATTGGGCAGTTGAACATGGGGTAAAAAAATTCGTAAATGCTTCTAGTTCTGAAATATACGGGCACCCGCAGGAGATACCAACAAAGGAAACTACGCCGTCACATTATGATGCTGTAGAAGTAACTACTCGTTGGTCATATGCCGAAGGGAAGATATTAACTGAACATATAGGCAACTATCATAAAGATAAAATAACAATATGCCACTTAAGATATGCTAATGTCTACGGCCCCAGGGATATAGATGAGCATCATATAGTACCCTATATTATAAACAAGATATTAAAAAACGAAAAAATAATCATAAATAAAAATGCCGATAAAATCAAACGGACTTTCCTGTATATGAGTGATTGTGCTGATGCCACTTATATGGCTATGGAAAGATCACCGAGCGGGGTAAGCTATAACATTGGATCTGAGGAAGAAGTAACTATTCAAGAACTTCTTGATATGATTATTTCCATATTGGGAATGAAAACCGAAATAGAGTATTCTCTAGTTAGAAAAGGCGATCCCCAAAGGCGGTTGTTAGATACTTCTAAGGCTAGGAAGATGATAGGATGGTTTCCAAAAGTTTCATTAAAGCAAGGCATAGAAAAAACTATTGAATGGGTGAGGAAGTATAATCTATGAACGCCATAATAATGGTCGCAGGTATAGGTTCTCGATTGGGTAAACTGTCAAAGAGAATCCCTAAATGCCTCGTTGAGATAAACAAGAATAAAAGAATTATCGACTATTCTATTAGATCTTTGGTATATGCCGGTGCAAAAAATATCATTATAGTGGTAGGACATAAGTATAAAATGATTAAAACTTATGTGACTAAGAAATATCCCGGCCTTAAAATAAAATTTGTCTATAATAAGTATTACAAATTCCACGGTTCAGGCTACTCTCTAGCCTTAGGAGCGTTAGAGATAGATTCTCGAATTGTTGTGATTACTGAAGGCGATCTTTTGATACCGAAGGAGTATTATAAAAGAATAGGCGAAGGAAAGTACAATCAGGTATGTTTAAATAGAAATATTGACCCGTATAGAAGTGTAGTAGCTTTAGGCGGCAAGCGAAACGTCAGGGAATTTATTTATGACCCGAAACATGGCAACATCTATGATAGTATAGAAAATAAGGATCAAATAATTGGAGAAAGCGTGCAGTTGTGGTGCTTGAAAGAAGGATCGGTCGGATTAATGAAAAAAGTAGTAAAAAGCTATCTGAATAGAATCGAAAACTCAAATCCGGACAAAGCAACTAATTTATTCCCAATAAATAAGGTGATAGCTAAGTATCCTATGCATTATATATTTGCCAAAAAAAATAAGTGGTTTAACATTAATACATTAGAAGATGTCAAAAAAGCAAGGAGTTCTGAATGGGTAAAAAAATACTAATTGTCGGCTTTGGAAGTGCGGGTAGCTATGTCCTGGATTTTCTTGCTAGAACCAAGGGCCTTGAAAATGATGAACTTATAATTGGTACTAGGTCAATTGATTCGGCTATTGCCAGAATTAACATTTGTAGGGTATCTGCCGGTATAATGGGTTTTTACCCTAATATCAAATATAGAAAGCTTGATCTGATGGATACCAGGCATGCCGTTGATATTTTAAGAGAGATTCAACCGGATATCATAGTTTATACAGGAAGATTTATCAAAGGCATAAAATACGGCGAACTTTCATACCCCAACAACATTGGCTATGGTGTATGGACTCCTTTAGCTTTGCCGCTTGTATACAGATTGATGAAAGCTGTAAGGGATGCTAAAATAAATACTAAGGTTATTAACTCAAGTTACTCAGATGCTGTATGTCCGGCCCTTGCAAGTGTCGGACTTGCTCCCTTTACTGGTGCCGGAAACCTTAATCATTTGATTCCAAGAATTAAGATTGGAATAGCTTTGAAAAAAAATGTAAGACCTGATGAAATTGAAGTTATGATGCTGGGGAGCCATTTTCTAAATACATATGTTTCAAAAGAATCTTCTGCAAAGGGTTCGCCTTATTTTATGGAATGCAAGATAAATGGAAAAAAGATAGATAATCTAACTGATGAAGATATATTTAAATTGGCAAAAATAGCAATACCGGGCGGGCCGGTAAGAAACCTGATGATAGCTTCAGATATTGTTAAAATTGTACAAAGCATTATTTTTGATGAAGGATTTTATATGCACCTTCCAGGCCCCAATGGATTGATCGGTGCATATCCTTCAAAAATATATAAAGATAAGATTGAAATATTACTTCCTGAAGGCATGTCTTTAGAAAACGCAATAAAAATAAATGCCGATAGTTTAAGGTATGATGGTATAGATAGCATTGCAGATGGCAAGATATATTTCACCGATACCTCAATATCTAAAATGAAAGAAGTTTTTGGGTTGACTTATCCTAAAGTGATCAGTGTCGAAGAATGCGAGCTGTTTGCCGATAAAATTAAGCCGACTCTTGTGAAATATATGGAGAACAAATGAAATACTTTTGCAAAGTTGTATACAAAAATAAAATTGAACCCACAATGTATTTCGAGAAAATGAAGAAAAAAGAAATTAAGAAAATAGTTAATGGCTTATTAATAAAACTCGTTTCAGATAAGAATATCTCAGGAATATTTATTGGAAAGAAATAAGGGTGTAAATTTTAGGTAATTTTATTATGAATATGCAAAATAACACTAAAAAGAATGTAATATTTATTATCTTTGATTCACTGCGCTATGACAGGCTTGGTTTTGGAGGGCATAATCCAAGCCCTTCCCCCAATATAGACAAACTATTATCATCAGGATTAACGTTAACTAATGCTTTTTCTACAGGATGTGCAACGGAGTTTGCTTATCCTACATTAACAACATCAACTATGTCTCTTGATAATGGCGGTTATGCGTGTGGTATTAGCGGCAGAGAAATCACCATAGCAGAGGTTTTTAAGAAAGAAGGCTATAGAACCAGTATTTTTTTTGATGATTATTATAGGTCTCCCTCAAAATACAGCCGGGGTTATGATGATGTGTTTTTATTGTTTGACTTAATACGTTTCCTTGCGGATGTTGGAGACACCATTCCATATTTTTCAAATATGTTGAAAAACGGGAAAAAATCTACAGAAGAATGTATAGAGGCTCTTGAAGAATATTTAAGTGTGTTATTCCCGGATATGATAATGTATTGTAAATTTATGAAGGAAAGTGTTGAAAAAGATAATTTATTGCCATCTTTATTATTGCATAACTATGACCATGCTGGTATTATAGATATTTTAACAAGCGCTAAAATAAAATACGATGCTGGCCACAAAAAATATATCTTGGACCTATTAAATAACAAAGAAAATATATTTGACAAGATCCTTGAGATAGTTAAAGTTCGGAAGGCCCATCCTCAGACTGTTAATGTAGATAAATATCTAAGAATACTGCTTATTAAATGTTTAATTTATAACGTGGTTTCGTTCATTAAAGGAAGAGCGTCTAAAAAAGCAGTTGGAAACGCCTTACGAAGGGTGGTCTTTAAGCAGAATAGATATGTTCAGTTCCAGACTGCAGCATATATTTTCAATAATTTTATACATTGGATAGATAAGATGCCCAAAGATAAGCCATTCTTTGCATGGATGCATACTGCAGATATCCATGAGTTAAATTTTGCGTCGTATGATATTCCGAATGGTGAGGAGATGGTGAAAAAAGAAGTTGTGTGTATGAGTGAATTATACTCAGAGATCGCTTCACAAAAAAATAATTACTACGGTAATCCTTTATATGATTTTTCAGTTAAATATACAGATATTCAGGTCGGGCGGCTAATAAATATGCTTAAAGATAGGGATCTCCTGGATAATACTCTAATAGTATTAACGGCTGATCATGGCCATACTTCAACCGAATGGCCTATCAGAAAAAACGTTCATATCTCAAGAGACTTTTATGATGAGCTCTATCATGTCCCGGTAGCTTTTGTCAACAAAGACATTAAGGCAAACAAAATGGAAGGTATGTACTCTTCGTTGGATATTTTGCCTACTTTATTAAACCTTTTAAATGTTCAAATTCCAAACGCATTTCGTGGAGAACCTGTAGATCCTAAAGTAGATACCGGTAGGAAATATGTAATAATGGAGCACTTAGGCCCTGGCCCTTGTGATTTTAAATCAAAACCCATAAAGATTTGTGTCAGAAACAGTACCCATAAATTACTTTATGAAATATTGCTGCCTGTAGAAGATCATGAAGGACGGATTAGTGAAATATATGATCTCTTAAAAGACTCGTTAGAGCAAAATAATTTAGCTGAAAATAAAAATATTATTAACGAAATACAAGAATTATTAACAATTGCAAAAGAAAGGGCTGTTGAAATTCAAAGGCAATTAAAATAGCAATTAGGAGATAAAAATGAAAGTTGTAATTCTATGCGGTGGATTAGGGACTCGTCTTCGGGAAGAAACTGAATTTCGTCCAAAACCGATGGTGAACATCGGCCATCATCCTATACTCTGGCACATCATGAAGATTTATGCCCACTACGGACATAAGGACTTCATACTTAGCCTGGGTTATAAGGGTGAAATGATTAAGGAGTATTTTTATCATTATGAACTGATGAACAATGATTTAACCCTCGAACTCGGGCATCCGGAAAAATCTTTTATCCACCAATCAGGCAAGGAAAAAGGCTGGCGTATCACTCTGGCTGATACAGGGGAAAAGGCGCTTAAAGGAGCTCGCCTTAAAAAGGTGGAAAAATATATAGATACCGATGAATTTATGATGACATACGGGGATGGAGTAGCAGATGTGGATATCAATAAACTTTTGGCTTTTCACCGCAGCCATGGGAAGTTAGCAACTTTAACAGGGATCAATCCTGCTTCGCGCTTTGGAGAGCTGAAAATTGACGGCAACAATGTAAAAGCGTTCAATGAAAAACCTAAAAACAGTTCAGAATTTGTAAATGGAGGATTTTTTGTTTTTAAAAAAGGTATATTTAAATACTTATCATCAGATGATAAGTGTGACTTGGAAATAGGCCCCTTAGAAAAGGTCGCCCGTGACGGGCAACTGAGGGTTTATAAACACACTGGTTACTGGGCATGCATGGACACCTTAAGGGATGTGGATTATTTAAATAAGTTATGGGCTGAAAATAATGCATTTTGGAAGGTATGGAAATGAATAATATATTTAATAACATCTATAAAAATAGAACAGTCTTGGTTACCGGAGATACCGGTTTTAAAGGCTCCTGGCTTACAATATGGCTGCTGAGTCTTGGTGCAAATGTTGTGGGTTTTGCGCTTCCGCCAAAAACCAAAAACGATAATTATGTGATTTGCGGGTTAAATAAGAAAATAACTCATATTGATGGAGATATTAGAGATTACCAGATACTATCAAAAGTTTTTTCAAGATATAGGCCCGATGTAGTATTTCACCTTGCCGCACAACCATTAGTGTTAGATTCATATAAAGACCCTCTTTACACCTTTCAAGCCAATGTATTAGGTACTGCAAATCTCCTTGAGTCTGTGAGACATACGAAATCGGTGAAAGCCGTTGTCAATATAACAAGCGATAAATGTTATGAGAACCATGAGTGGATATATGGTTACCGCGAAATAGATCCGATGGGCGGAAAAGACCCATATAGTGCATCAAAAGGTGCAGCTGAGATAATTACTTCTTCTTATATGCGTTCATTTTTTTATCAGGAACATACCTCTAATATTGCATCCGTAAGAGCAGGAAATGTGATAGGCGGCGGAGATTGGGCAAATAACAGGATATTTCCTGATTGTATGCGTGCTTTACTAAAGAATAAACCGGTCATTGTCAGAAATCCGGAATCTGTACGCCCCTGGCAGCATGTTTTAGAACCGCTAAGCGGATACATTGCACTTGGTTCGCTTTTATACACCGATAAAAAAAAATATTCAGGTGCATGGAATTTTGGCCCTTTGTCCAAAAATATGGTTTCCGTTAGGCAATTTGTTGAAGAAATTATCAGGCAGTGGGGAAGTGGTAAATACATTATTGAGAAAAAGACAAGTACTAACTCTGAAGCAGGTCTTTTAAATCTTGATATATCAAAAGCTTTAAGTAAATTGAATTGGTATCCTGTCTTAGATTTCAAGCAAGCAGTTAAATTCTCGATAGATGAATATAAGATTGACGGGTTAAATACTAAAGAAGTTTTTAGTCAGCGGATTGATAATATAAATAAATATTTAGAATTTAGGAATAAAACCAATGGCTAGATGCAGAATCTGCGATAATGAATTAAACGTCCCTTTTTTATCTCTTGGAAACTCTCCTCTTTCCAATGCATTTCTTAAAAAAGATGATTTAAATAAAATGGAAGCGTATTATCCTTTAGATGTCTATGTCTGCGAAAAATGTTATTTGGTTCAGATAGAAGAATTTGAAACTGCAAAAAATATATTTTCATCCGAATACGCTTATTTCTCGTCCTATTCCAATATCTGGCTAGAGCATTGCAAAAATTATGAAGAAATGATGGTCAACCGGTTTAGTTTTAACAAGAGCTCGCTTGTAGTAGAAATCGCAAGTAATGACGGTTACCTGTTACAATATTTCAGACAGCACAGCATTCCTGTGCGTGGGGTAGAACCTGCATCAAACACTGCCGATGTCGCAATAAAAAAGGGGATTCCTACTGATATTACATTTTTTGATACCTCGTACGCAGAAAAAATGAAAGAAGCAGGTAAATTGGCAGATTTAATTATTGGAAACAATGTTTTAGCACATAATCCCAAACTAAATGATTTTGTTCAAGGGCTTGAAATTGCATTAAAATCCGACGGTGTTATTACAATGGAATTTCCGCATTTGCTCAGGATGATAGAAGAGAATCAGTTTGACACCATATATCACGAACATTTTTCGTATTTGTCTTTTCACACAGTTAATAAATTGTTCGAATCCCATGGTTTTGAACTTTTTGATGTTGATGAAATTCCTACCCATGGCGGTTCGCTGCGTATTTACAGCAAACATAAAAAAGATAAATCAAAAATAGTTACGGATAATGTTGCTAAATTGTTAATGAAAGAGAAATCTTTCGGCTTATTGGATTTAAAGACGTATTATGGTTACGGAAAAAAAGTTGAAGAAACAAAAAGAAAATTGCTACGGTGTTTAATTCAATTAAAAAATGATAAAAAGAAAATTGTCGGGTATGGCGCACCAGCCAAAGGTAATACTCTTCTAAACTATTGCGGTATCAGGGCAGATTTTCTTGATTACACTGTAGATCGCAGCCCCCATAAACAGAACAAATATTTACCTGGAACCCATATACCGATAAGGCACCCGGATAAAATAAAGGAAGACAAACCGGATTATATTTTAATTTTGCCATGGAATATTAAAGATGAAATTATGGAGCAAATGTCTTTTATCAAGGATTGGGGTGGGAAATTTATAGTTCCTATACCCGAAGTGAAGGTTTATAAATGAAGTTCGTCGAAACTAAGTTGGAAGGGGCTTATATTATTGAATTAGAACCTATTGAAAATGAAAGAGGTTTTTTTGCCCGCAGTTTTTGCCGAAAAGAGTTCAAAGAACATGGTTTAAATTTCCCTATTGTCCAGTGCAATATCTCTTTTAATAAAAAGAAAGGGACACTACGTGGAATGCATTATCAGAAAGCTCCATATAGGGAAGCAAAGCTTGTTAGTTGCATAAAGGGGAAAGTATACGATGTAATTATAGACCTTAGACCGGAGTCCAAAACATTTCATAAATGGTACGCCATAGAATTGTCTGCTGACAGCTCAAAAACAACTGCTCCGTACAGAATGCTTTATATACCTAAAGGCTTTGCGCATGGGTTTCAAACCCTGACAGATAACTGTTATATGCAGTATTTTATGTCTGAATATTACTCTTCTAAACACGCTTCAGGAGTCAGGTGGGATGATCCTGCTTTTGCTATCCATTGGCCCATAAAGAAACCAACAGTGATTTCCCAAAAAGACAAAAATTGGCCGTTAATAAATAATAAGAATTATTAGAACCCAAAGGAGATGTAATTTTTGCTTAATAAATGTCCTTCTTGTTCAAACAAAGAAAATTTATTTACTTTTTATACATTAAAAAATATCCCTATTTTTCAGAATGTTACATACGAATCCTACAAAAAAGCTGCTAATTGTAAAAAGGGAAATATAGCATTAACCTATTGCCCAAGATGCACAATAGTTTTTAACTCTTTATTTGATTCAAGCTTAATGAAATACAATAAAGGATATGATAACGAACAAAGCAACTCAGAATGCTATACAAAATACATGGATTCCCTTATTGACGCGTATAAACAAAAATGGGATCTTAAGAATAAGACAATTCTTGAAATAGGATGCGGTAAAGGCGCTTTTTTAAAAAGAATATGCGAAACTACAAAGTCAAAAGGCTTTGGTTACGATACTACATATGATGGAAACATTAAATCAGCTAACGTAATTTTTAAATCGTGTTACTTTAAAAAAGAAAGGAACAAATTTAAGGCTGATTTTGTAATAATAAGGCATGTACTGGACCAGATAGACCAGCCCTTTATATTTTTAAACAGCATTCTAGAAAGCATTGACAGAGCTAATAATCCAAAAATTATAATAGAGCTTGCTGATTTTTACTGGATTTTAAAAAATGAAGCTTACTGGGACATATACTACGAACATTGTAATTATTTTACAAAATATTCGCTGAAATATCTTTTGGAAAATCTAGATTTAAAAACTGATGCTATTTTTAATACCTTTAATGGACAAAATCTGGTTGTTATTGCATCATATAAAGGGCACTCTTTAAAAATCAATGAAAAACAGTCTTTATCTGAAGAATCATTATCTAATTTCTCTAGCAACATATTGCTTAAAAAACAAGAAATTATTAACATTATTAAAGATTCAGGTAAAGAGGAATATTTTGCGGTATGGGGAGCAGCTGCCAAAGGCATTATTTTGTTAAATGCTCTAGATAATAAATCTAGAGAAAAGATTAAATTTGTTATAGACATCAACAAGAAAAAGCAGAACAGGTTTACGGCAGTTACAGGAAAACTTATCAAAGCACCAGAAACACTAAAAAAAGATAATTTAATTAAAAATATAATAATAACAAACCCAAATTATGAAGGAGAAATAAAAGAAATGTTAAAAAAAATGAGAAAAGAATTAAACTGTGTTAATCTGGAAAGCAAAATGGACCCGGTTAATAGGTTCAACCTAGAAAGAAAAGAGAATGTAAAAGAAATGGCTAAGGATAAAGAATTCAGGAAAAATGTAAGCGAATTTATGATAAGAGCGGCAAAACATAAGTTTACTTACAATTTTGACTGGCTTGGTAGGCCAATAATTCAACATCCAGAAGACACTATGGCATTACAGGAAATAATATGGAAAATAAAGCCAGACTTAATTATTGAAACAGGTATTGCGCATGGTGGTTCATTGATATTTTCTGCTTCCATGCTTGAATTAATCGGCGGTAATGGAAAAGTCCTGGGAATAGATATAGACATTCGAAAACACAATAGAGTCGAGATAGAAAAACATAAGATGTTTAAACGAATTACAATGATCCAAGGTTCTTCAGTCGCTGATGATATAATCAGGAAGGTTAGAAAATTCGCTAAAGGCAAAAAACGTGTGCTTGTATGCTTAGATTCAATGCACACGCATGAACATGTATTAAAAGAATTGCAACTATATTCACCTTTAGTTAAAAAAGGGAGTTACCTGATAGTCTTTGATACAAATGTTGAAGACATGCCCAAAAGATTTTTCCCGGACCGCCCATGGGATAAAGGTAATAACCCAAAGACAGCTGTTTGGGAATTCCTAAAAACAAATGACAGGTTTGAGATTGACAAGGAAATAGAAAATAAACTGCTTATAACAGAAGCTCCTGACGGCTTCTTGAAATGCATAAAGGAGTGAATATGGATCAAATAACTGTATCCGGGCCGTGGATAACAAAGAAAGAAATCAATTATGTAAAAGATGCCGTAACAAATGCCTGGTATGGAAATGCCAATATGTACCATCTGCGTTTTGAAAAGGCATTTGCCGGTTATTTAGGCGTAAAATATGCCATAGCATTGCCTTCCTGCACTTCCGCAATTCATTTATCTTTGCTGTCTTTGGGCATTAAAAAAGGCGATGAAGTTATTGTACCTGATATAACATGGATCGCTTCTTGTGCTCCGGTTACATATGTAGGGGCAACCCCTGTGTTTGCCGATATTGATGAAAAAACCTGGTGTTTATCTGCAGAATCATTTGAAAAGAACATAACCAAAAGGACAAAGGCAGTGATTCCTGTTGACTTGTACGGAAATATGCCTGATATGGATAAGATACTCGCAATTGCCAGAAAACACAAGATTGCAGTTATTGAAGATGCAGCTGAAGCCTTAGGTTCCGAATATAAAAGACATAAAGCAGGCAGTATGGGAGATATAGGCGTATTTAGTTTCCATGGTTCTAAAACTTTAACTACTGGTGAAGGCGGGATGTTGGTTACTGATAATGAAGATATTTACCAGAGGAGCCTTTTCTTAAGGGACCATGGGCGTAGGCCGAAAGGTAAAATGTTCTGGAATACCGAAATCGCCTATAAATATAAAATGTCTAGTATGCAGGCGGCTTTGGGATTGGCACAGTTGGAGCGAGTGGAAGAATTGTTATCTAAGAAAATTAGAATATTTTCCTGGTATAAGAAAAACCTATCAGACTGTAAAGGTATTACTCTAAATTATGAAGAAAAAGGGACAAAAAATACCTATTGGATGGTGACAGTTATATTGGACAAGCGATTTGGAATTAAAAAAGAACAGTTAATAAAACTTATGGAAGAAAAGAAAATTAGTTGCAGGCCGTATTTTTATCCGCTAAGCTCAATGCCTGCGTATAATAATTTCAAACAAGCGAAAAAGGCTAGAAAATATAACAAAATAAGCTATCAGATCAGCCCGTGGGGAATTAATTTGCCATGTGGATTAAATTTGACAGAAGAAAAAGTCAGATATGTATGTAAGGCTCTAAAAACGATAATTGGTGTTAATTAAATGTATGGGAATTTTTAATGTCGCCTGTTATTCCGAGGTAACGAGGAATCTTGACTTTTAAAATATTTCTCCTCGCCTTGCTCGTCAAAATGACAGATTTCGTATGAGTTGCAAAGCTTGATATAGATGGAAACAAATATCCAGAAACCATTATTTTCTATAGGAGTAACAACCTTTGACAGGGTAGATATGTTAAAAGAAACTCTAAATTCAATATTAAATCAGACTTTTACTGATTTTGAAGTTATTGTCAGCAATAATAATCCTGATAAAACAATTTCAGCAGATAATCTAGGGATTTTCGATGCACGAATACGTTACATAAATCAAAAGAAAGATCTTGGTCAATTGGGCAATCAGAATTTCCTGCTTTCCCAAGCCAAAGGCAGATACTTTACCTGGACAGCAGATGATGACCTGTATTCGGCGCAATTTTTAGAAGCGGTAAATTTATCGTTAATAAATTATAATTTCCCATCTTGTGTTTATACTTCATATGACCTTATATATGATAATATTCTAAAGCCAAAACAACCCGTTAGAATCGAACCTCAGGAGTTCAAAGGTTATGAGTTTCTTAACTTATATTGCAAAGGTAAGCTAAAGGCAATTGGTGTTATGGGGGTTTTTGACACAAACTATTTAAAGAGCATAGGCGGGCTTGAAGATCTTAGCAAAGATAAGGATGGAAGAGGATTATATTGTGAATACATGATTCTTTTAAAATCAAGCGAACTTGAAAAAATAGTACATATAAATTCACCTTTAGTTTACTATCGCGTTCATAAAGATGCATGGGGTATATCAAACACAAATGTTGACCAATACATGATAGCTGGAGAAAGGCTTATCAGCAGCAGTATCGATATTTTGAAACGCGATAAAAAATCATTTTTGTCGAATATTTATTTTTTTCTTAAATTAACTATTTATAACTATATTTCAGTATTGGGAAGGGCAAGAGGCCTATTATTTAAAGACATCATTCAATATTTATATTCCATAAAAAAACGTTTATTTGTCTTAAAGGAAGCAGGATTGTACAATACTGCAATTTTGGTATTATTAGCAGTTAGTTTACATATTACAGCAAGCTTAATATGGAACAGAGTAAAAAACATTATAAAATAGTAGGAGTATTGATAAACATGTATAAGTGCGTGATAACAAAAATATTAGAGATAATGAATAAATATAAAATCTATGTGCTTTTTATGATTTTGATTTCTGTTAATATCTATTATAACAGCTATTTAAGAATAGTAGTTTCTGCAATAAAGAATATTAAGGTAGAACAAAAACATATTAAAGAGAACGGATATATACCGTTTTATTTAACCTATGGTGCAGCTGGACTTCCAATTGGTGGCGGTATTCGTATAGGATACGTTTTAAATAATGGTTATATAAATGAAAAGAATAAAAAAACTGAACTCATCATCCCATTTGCTGAAGGTGGTTTTGCGTATGAACTTCCGTTATATTACTATGCATTTCCCATAAAACTGAGCATTAAAAGCTATAATTTTTTTATTCCTTTTGATGTTCAAGAAAAGATAGCAAAAGAATGCAAAAATGATCTATTTGAACTGGCAGGCTGGGGAGGCGGAGGGGCGGTCAGGATAGTAAAAAATGACGAAAAAGTTAATTATTTATTTATTTCAAGTCACCCGGGTACATATGCAGGGTACTATATTATTCTAGGTAAAAATAAGGCGAAAGAATGGAATTTATTGTAAATAACGGTATATATCTATTGGGCTATAGTTTCTTGCTGGTTTTCTGCAGAAAGAATAGTTTTCTTTTAATGTTGTCATTGAGTTTTGCAACAGGGATAGCTGTGATAGTATATCTTTTGTTGTTTTTGTCTTTTCTTAAATTGCCGATAAACGTGCCATTTATGTATTTTTATATTTTATTTTCAATAAGTATATTTTTTATTATTTCCCATGTACGTTTCGGTGTGTACAATAAAAAGGATGTTTTAAATATAATTTTACATTTATCAGTATTTTCTTTACTGGTATGCGTTTGTTCTTTCATTGTAAGGTATCTGCCTATATTTGAGTACACCCATGATAGTTTTATTTGTTACGACGGACCTGGAAAAGTATTTGCTGCTAGTAACAGTATTTTGCTACCAAATTATTTCCCTTATAAGTTGGTCCCTTATAAGCTCTTGGGCGGCATTCACCCGCCGTTTACTTATTTAATGTATTCTTTAAGATATATATTTTCTTTAAATTATTTTGAAATGTTTTTTATATTCTTTAGCCTTTCTTTAACGATTTATATTTATCAGAATTTAAAAACATTAGTATCTAATACATTATCATTTTTAATAGCATTGCTTTTTATAACAACTCCTTTTGTATCTGCATTAGTTAATACGGCATTAAATAATTCGATATATACCTATTATATAACTGTTGGCGCAGTTATGGTTATTACGAAACTTTATAGAAAAGACATTTCTTTGTTTTTAACGGGCTTTTATATTTCGACGGCATTATTAATACGGTTAGAAGCCATAATTTACGTTTTTCCTTTATTGGTGTTTGTATTGTATTACTGTATTGAGGATTACATTGAAAACAAGGAGATGCTCTATTTTAGTATCTCTATTCTAATATTTTTCGGAATTTACTTTGTATTAAGGCATTTGTTGGGTGTAAAGTCATATCCTCAATTATTATATATGCTATTATTTACAACTGCAGTATTTTTGATAAACAAATATAAAAATAAATTAAAAGAAGGACTGTTTAAAACATTATTATTCTTAAAAAATGGCAGAGGGATAATAGAAATAATATTATTGATTTTAATGTTATTGTTTGCATGGTATTCTTTAAATATCAATACAAAAGGTTTACTATTCATCACAAATACTATAGCTAACATCTATAAAAGCATTATTTCAAATATTTATTATATGAAAAAGCCTGATTTGTGGGGAATAAATTGGGTACTAATATTTGCGCTAATACTTATTAAATATGTTTCTAACAGGGACTTATTTATAAGTAAAGAGCTGTTATTATATGTAATTTATGTTGTTTGCTATTTTATGGTTAAGGTACTAATATATTCGTTTCCGCCTTTGTCTGACGTTTTAGCTCAGTATAGTTGGCATAACTATCTAAGTGTAAATAGAATGTTGTTGCATATATATCCGATTCTGCTTATAATCGCAGCATATTTGTTTAGAGAAAGAGCTATTGATTACATCAGTGATACAAAGACACAGTAAGTTTTAGCTATTCCATAAAAGTTATGAATAATAATTATCATTATTTCTTAAAAGTTTTAGCATAAAGGAGAAACAAAATGGATAATAAAGTATCGCTGATAATTCCAGCATATAATGAAGAGGTTTCGATAAAACTCGTATTAAAACAGATTAATTCTGTAAACGGTATTGATGAAGTAATAGTTGTTGATGACGGCTCAACAGACTCTACGGCAAAGATTGCCAGAGAGAGTGGCGTAAAAGTAATCTCAAATCTATACAACATCGGCTATGGAGCATCTATAAAAAATGGGATAATGAAAGCAAAAAATAACCTTATAGCAATAATTGACGCAGACGGAACATACCAGCCGGAAGATATTCCTAAAATGCTTGAATATATCGAGCACTATGATATGGTAGTTGGAGAAAGGAATAAATCGAGCATAGAAACTTCAAGAAGGCCCGCTAAATGGGTACTAAACAAACTTGCAAATTATCTTTCCGGCATAAAAATACCGGATTTAAACTCAGGTTTAAGGATTTTCCGAAAAGATGTTGCTATGAAATATTTCAATATCTTGCCTGCAGGATTTTCTTTTACTACAACCATTACTCTCGCATTACTCAGTAATAATTATATCGTTAAATATGTGCCTGTAAGCTATCATAAAAGAGGAGGAAAGTCCAAGATTAAACCAATGAATGATACACTGAATTTTATTCAATTGATTATCAGAACAACCATGTATTTTAATCCGTTAAAAATATTTTTGCCAATAAGTTTAACGCTTATTTCTATGGGTGGATTAATAATTATTGCTCATTTAATAATTTACCAGACTATCAACAAAAGTTCAGTATTGATAATACTTTCTGGGTTGCAGATACTTGCAATAGGTATGCTTGCAGATTTAATAGATAAAAGGATGCAATAATTAATATGTTACTTATTATTCCGCAAATAGAGGAGCCCCTTTAATGGATTTGGAATTTCAAAAAAAGTTTTGGGAAAGTTCAAAAGAAAAAAGAAGGAAACCAGAGCATCCGGTAATTAGATATATTTATTCCAAGATAACATATTATTTGAAGGGTCTGAACGCAGGTGTTAATGGCACAAAGATACTCGATGTAGGTTGCGGAAATGGGTTTCTAACATATTATTTAGAAAAGTGTTTCAGTGTTGTCGGTTTGGACTATTCTAAGGAGATGCTACGGATAAATCCATGTAAAAACCTTGTTTTAGGGGATGTGACCGCTTTACCTTTCGAAGATAAATCATTTGATATAGTAGTTTGTTCCGGCCTGTTACACCATCTGGATGAAACCAGTATTAGAAAAGCTCTAAAGGAGATGAAAAGAGTAAGTAGGAATTATGTTGTATGCTGTGAACCAAACAGGTATAACCCTATGGTGTTTTTATTCAGTATTGTAAAAAAAGAAGAGAGGGGAACATTAAAGATTTCAAAAAATTATTTACTAAACCAATTGTGTGACGGGGAGTATTGCCTTTCAGATGTGTTTACAGTTGGTTTGGTTCCTCCAAATAAAACACCGGTGTTTATTTTGCCATTTTTGAAAATGTTAGACAGCAGTGCTTTGCTTAATAAGATCCTTGGTATATCAATTTTTGTTATTGTAAAAAGGAAATGAGGTGTGTAAATGAATATCCTATTAGTTAATCCTCCCTTTGCTAATTACGGAGGCGTTGTAGGCCATGGAGGCAAGGCAGCTCCTCTCAATCTAGCGTATATCGCATCATATATTATGCAGCAAAGGCCCAAGAATACTGTTAATATACTTGACTGTGAGGGAGAATCTCTGAATTATGAAACTATCGAGAAGAATATCTCTAAATACAAGCCTCATATAGTCGGTATAACATCGCCTACTCCGGCTTATGAACAAGTATTGAAAATATGCCGCATAGTAAAAAGTATTGATCAAAAAACAAATGTAATATTAGGAGGGCCGCATCCTACTTCTCTTCCGGAAGAGACATTGTCTCATGATGATGTGGATTTTGTGGTTATAGGAGAAGGCGAGCTCACAGTGATAGAGTTGCTGGATTCTATTGAATCTGGTTCAAAAGATTATTCAAATATAGACGGTATTGCGTATCGTGGGGAGAACAGCAATGTTGTATTTACAAAAGAAAGGAAGTTTATAGAAGATTTAGATATACTTCCATTTCCTGCCAGGCAATTATTGCCGATAGAAGCGTATTATCTGCCTCCAACAAAAAAAGTTGGGAGCGGAAAGGCAACGAATATGATTACCGGCAGAGGGTGCCCTTACAACTGCGGGTTTTGTTTGTCTGAATGCACATGGAAAAGAGAATACCGTTCAAGATCTATAGAAAACGTTGTTGCTGAAATTGAAGAGTGTATTACTAAATATGGGCTTAATGAATTTTCTTTCCACGATGAGCTTTTTACGGGGAACAAGAAAAGGCTGCTCGCTTTATGCGAGGAAATAATAAAGCATGATCTTAAGATTTCATGGGTTTGTCAATCTCGTGTTGACCATGTTGACAAAGAAATATTGGATATGATTAAAAAATCCGGATGTAAGAAAATCAGCTACGGATTTGAATCAGGTTCTCAAATTATATTAAACAAGATGAACAAACGTGCAAATCTGGATCAGGCACGAATTGCTGTAAAAATAACCAAAGAAGCCGGGCTTAAAATCGTGGGCGGATTTATGCTTGGCTATATTGGCGAAACCGTTGAAACAATAAAGGAGACAATTGCCTTCGCTAAAGAACTGGATCTTGATACTGCCGCATTTTTTATAGCCATTCCTTACCCAGGTACTGATTTTTATAATGAAGCAAAAACACTTGGTTTTTTGAGGGCTGATATAAAGTGGAATGATTATGCAATTGTTTCTAAACAAAGGCCTCCGATGGAATTGCCGAATTTAACCAGCAAAGAACTGGATAGATGGAAAAAACAGGCATACAAAGACTTCTACCTTAGGCCGCGATATTTGCTTAAAATACTTTCGTCGGTTAGATCTGTTTCAGATGTAAAGAATTTGATCTTGGGCCTAAAAATATTCCTTCAAATAACATAATAATCGCTAATAAGGGATATACACAATTTAAAGTTAATAGAGTAAGTTGTTTTGACCTGTCCTTAGCGAGGTAAAAGAGGTAAATATGGAAATCAAAATGTCGCTTATTATGCCTGCTTGTAATGAAGAAATTGCTATACGAGCAGTGTTAGAACAAGTAAAACATATAAATGATATTGACGAAGTGATAGTAATTGACGATGGGTCAACGGATTCTACCGCAAAAATTGCCAGAGAATGCGGCGCCAAAGTGTTTTCTAATACCTATACCGTCGGTTACGGAGCTTCGATAAAAACCGGTATAAGAAAGGCAAAAAACAACCTTATAGCGATAATAGATGCGGACGGGACCTATCAACCTGAAGATATCTCTAAAATGTTGGAATATATAGAATCCTTTGATATGGTTGTCGGTGAAAGGCCTAAAGCCAGCATAGAAGCTTCAAGAAGGCCCGCGAAATGGGCACTCAGTAAGCTTGCCAATTATCTTTCCGGCATAACAATCCCAGACTTAAATTCAGGCTTAAGGATATTTAGTAGAGACATTGCCTTAAAATATTTCAATCTCTTGCCTCAGGGTTTTTCTTTTACTACTACAATTACGCTGGCAATGTTAAATAATAACTATACTGTTAAATTTGTGCCAATAAGTTATAAAAAAAGAAACGGTAAATCCAAAATAAAGCCGTTCCAGGATACTCTTACTTTTATTAAACTAATCGTTCGGACGATAATGTATTTTAACCCTCTAAAGGTGTTTTTGCCTATAAGCCTACCTCTTATTATTATTGGCGCATTAATTGCAACTTACCATGTAATATTTTTTCACAGTGTTAACAAAAGCTCTATACTTATGACTGTTTCCGGATTACAGATACTTGCCATAGGGATGATTGCAGATCTAATAAACAGAAGACTACAACAATGAATATACTGCTTATTAACCCTCCAGCAGAAAATACAAAAATTGGGAATAATCCACAGATAATAGATGAAGAAAGAGGATTTAATCCTCCGATAGGTTTGCTATACATTGCGTCATGTATTGAAAAGTTTACTAAACATAATGTAAGTGTTATAGATGCACAAGCGGAAGAAATAAACTATAGCGGTATTGAGGAAGTTATAAGGCAACAAGAGCCTGATATAGTAGGCATAACTGCTATGACATTTACTCTGATAGATGTCATAAAAACCGCCAGCATAGTCAAAAAGACCTCAAAAGACATAATAGTCGTGTTGGGCGGGCCTCATGTATATATTTATCCAAATGAAACTATAAATATGCCGCAGGTCGATATGCTTGTACTTGGCGAAGGAGAAGGTTCATTCGTTGAATTAATTGAAAACATCGGGAATTTTGATAAACTAAAAAACATACCCGGACTGGTATTTAAAAATAATGGCAAAATAATCAGTACAGGCCAGCCAAAGGTTCTAAATGACCTTGATAGCATACCTTTTCCTGCCAGGCATTTGACCCCATACAAGAAGTATTCTTCTCTTATGGCAAAACGCTCTCCTGTAACCACCATGATAACAAGCCGCGGGTGCCCGTACCAGTGCCTTTTTTGTAACAGGCCGCACTTGGGGAAAAAATTCAGGGCTCGTTCTGCAAAAAACGTTGTTGACGAAATGGAGTCCTGTATTAAAATGGGTATCAATGAATTCCTTTTGTATGATGATACTTTTAATATTGATAGACAGCGGGTCTTGGACGTTTGCGATGAAATAATCGACCGGAAGCTTGAAATTGGCTGGGATATAAGGGCAAGGATAGATATGATAGATGAAGAAACTCTTAAAAAACTAAAAAAAGCTAATTGCGAGAGGATACATTACGGTGTTGAAGCGGGTACTGACAGGGTTTTGAAGATACTAAATAAAGGCATAACCATAAGCCAGGTAAAAGAAGCCTTTAATATGACTAAGGATGCAGGTATTTCTACGTTGGCATATTTTATGATAGGCTCTCCTACTGAAACAAGGGAGGATATTCTTGAAACAATTAAAGTTTCAAAAGAACTTGACCCTGACTTTGTCCATATAACGATTACAACCCCGTTTCCTGACACCCCGCTGTATAAACAGGGTTTAGAAAAGGGGGTATTTAAAAAAGATTTTTGGCAAGAATTTGCTTCAAAACCTACTAAAGAATTTCAGCCTGAATACTGGCAGGAAACTTTAACTACTTCAGAACTTACGGAATTGCTTAAAGAGGCGTATAAAAGTTTTTATATAAGGCCATATTACATCTTAAAAGAACTTCTTAAAGTAAGGTCATTTAGCGAATTTAAAAGAAAAGTTGGGGCAGGTTTAAAAGTGCTGGGTTTGTAAGGTTAAAGGACACATCCAGAGCATATCAATAAAATATGAATTATCAAACGTTAAAAGTATCAGTTATAACCGTAACTTATAACAATGCAGGTGGTTTGGAAAAAACTATACATTCTTTAATTGAGCAGAAGTATCCTAATATTGAATATATAATCGTAGACGGCGGCTCTCAGGATAATACTGTTGAGATAATAAAAAAATATGAAAAACATATCTCTAAATGGGTAAGCGAGAAAGATAAAGGTATTTATGATGCTATGAATAAAGGCATTTTGATGTCAACCGGCGATATTTTCAATTTTATGAACTCTGGAGACCTGTTTTATTCTGATAATGTTCTCAATGATGTTGCAAGGCTTTTCAACGAAAATACTGGAATCGTTTACGGTAGGTCCGAGCAATTCAGCGAAGTTGAAAGCATAAAATACCTGGCAGGCAAGGAAATTGATAGTTCAAGAATATGGAAGGGAATGTTTGTTTGCCACCAGTCCGTATTTTATAACAGGAAATTGTTTGAACTCTTTGGGCTCCACGATCTGAGATTTAGGATAGCAGCCGATTATGAGTTCTTGTTGCGTATTATAAACGGCAAGGGGCACAATTTTAAGCTTATTTATACGGACTTGATCCTGTCAAAGGCTGAGTTATATGGCACAAGCTCTAATAGTTATGCATATACTTGGTCGGAATTCAAAAAAGCTGCCGGGATGTATTATAAACTAAGTTTCAAGAACAATTTTTATTTTACTTTAATGTACGTAAAATCTTACCTGTTAATTCTTTTGAACAAAATAGGGTTATTAAAACATTACAGAAAAATAAAGTACTATAATTTAAATACTAAATGAATATGTTACTGTATATAACGATATTAATATCTTTCACACCATTCCAGGCTTTTTGTTATCTGTGGCCGTATTTACTTTTATCTATCATTATTTTAAAGTCAAAATTTATTTTAAAAGTAGATAAATACTCGCTGTGGTTTGTTAAATGGGTATTGATATTTTATGCTTATTTTATTTTCAGTTTTACTATTAATTATTCCTATATAAACAACCTTGTGGCTGCAATCTCTACTTATGGATCTTTTTTTATGACACTGTTGGCAGTTTTTTTAATAGATATAGAGAAAGTCAATTATAAGGGAATATTTAAGTTCTTTGTTTTTCTGACACTCATTCAAGTACCTGTAGGGTATTACCAGATGGTTGCCTGGTCGGGATTTAAGACTCTGAACCCGTTTGTTATGTCTTTAGGCGCAGGTGATAATTTTGCAGGTACATTGTTTACTAAATGGAATTCTCATATATTAGGCGTAAAGCTGTCGATGCTGTTTTTTATGATGCTTCCGGTTTGTCTCTTTAGAAAAACACTGAAAAATATAAGTATAGCTGTATTAGGATTATCAGGCTGGTTCTTGCCGTCAGGGATGCATTCCATAGCAAGCGGTTTTATAGTCATCTTTTTATATACGGCATTTGAAATATTAAAAAATGCTTTGGTTTTTACTAAAATAAAAAAGATATATTTATTCTTTGTTTTGGCAGGAATCTGTATTTTCGCGGTTTTGTATGTGATGCAGAAAGAAAACATTGACTACTCTATTAATCTTATTGCTTATGCCTCTAATTCTGTTATATCTGAAAGCGCGTATGTTCCAAGAAAAGTGATAGCATATAAAAGTACTTTGTTGAATTTACCGGAAGAATTGCCATCGGCGATGTTATTCGGCGTTGGCCCGGGCAATTATTCAAGCAGAGCATCGGCAATTGTCAGTGGGAATTATCTTGTCCATCAGCCAAAGGTCATTCCAGTTACCCCTTCTTATTATGCAAAAAAATACATAATGCCTCTTTGGCCAAAATATTCTGCTGATGGAGTTGCTAACCAGCCGTATTCAACCTGGTTGTCAATTTATGGCGAACTGGGTTTTATAGGCATGTTCATGGTCATAATACTATTTATAAAACTGATTAAAACATTAAATTCATATTCAAAAATAGAGAGCGCTTATGATAATAAGGCGGCGGATGGGTTAGTTATCTTCACTTTATATCTTGTAATATTATTTTTATTCGATAATTGGCTGGAATATCCTCAGTTTATTATGCCTTATGCTGTTTTTGCGGCACTTATTATAAAAAAATATAATTTATACAGAATAATGGAATCTAATGGCACAAGATAAACATAAAACTAATGTTCTTATTGTCGGCTATTTGCCTCCACCCCAGGAAGGGACCGCTAAAATGACAGAGGTAATAATAAACTCAAGGAACTTAAACGAAGAGTTTAACCTGATTTTTATCTCCTTGCTAAAGAAAAAGAGGACTGACCTTAAAGGCAAGGTTGACCTGTCCAATATTTACAATAACATCATAAACATAGCCAGATTCTTGTTGCTCAATTTGATAAAGTTGCCTGGCCTCGTGTACATCCCGCTTGCCCAGAACAGAATAGGGTTTTTAAGAGACTCAGCGTTTATTTTAATAGCAAGAGTCCTGGGCAGAAAATTATGCGTACATTTTCACGGCGGAAATTTTGACAGATTCTATGAGTTTCAGGGCATGTTTTTCAGGAAATATATCGACTTTGTAATGAAGAAGGTGGACTTTTTAATAGTTTTAGCTGATAAATTTAAAAGCCAGTTCGCCAAGTATGTAACCAGAGATAAGATCTTTACTTTATATAACTGTGTCCCCGACATTGAAAAAGAAAAAGCAGAACAGAGTGGAGCTCCTCCGGCAGGAGCCGGAGGCTCCTTCGATGACGCGACCTCCCGACTACCGCCTACTCCAACCCCTGGCAGCAGCCAGTGGTTTTCATGCGGAGGGAATAACAGCAATAGCGTTAGAACAGGGTTGACCGTGTTCTATTTAAGCTATATCTCAAAAGCTAAAGGAGCGTTGGACCTTGTTGAAGCTATACCTAAAGTGCTAAGCAAGTATAAGAAGCCTGTTAACTTCATCCTTTGCGGCCAGCCAATCGATATTGAGAGGAATTTAGTGTTCGTGCCTGAACCGGACCATGCGTATTCGAAGATATTGAAATTAGTCGAAGAGAACGGGCTTACTAAATATGTTAAAATAATAACAGATTATTCGCAAATAGATAAGAGCATATTTTTTACTGAAGCGGATATTTTTGTCTTTACCCCGTATTCAGAAGGATGCGGCCTTGTGGCACTTGAAGCAGCATCCTACGGATTACCTATAATAACAAATAAGGTAGGAGCACTGGAAGAGATGTTTAAGGAAGGCGAGAACTGCCTGTTTGTAGAAAGGCCTGGGGACGTAGATTCTTTGGCTGAAAAAATAGTGTACCTTTTAAATGATGCAGAGCTGCGGGGAAGGATAACGGCAAATAATAAGAAAGCCTCGGTTGAACGCTTTTCAAAAAGCAAATATTGCAGAGACCTCGGCAATATATTTAATGAAATATTAAACTATAAAAATCTAAATATAAATCTTTAGCGCTTTAAATCATTATGGATATTAAAGACAATAAATTCATGTTGTTTGGGCTGACTTTTCGTAATTATACATTAAGCCAGGCTATTGTTCTTATAGAAGAATTAATTAAAGAAAGGATACCGCGTATGTTTTTCAGCCTCTCATCAGAGCTTGTTACCATAGCCAATAAAGACGCCAATCTGAAAGCAGTATATGAAAATACATTTTTATTGACTATAGACAGTTACGTTGTATACTATGCTGCAAAACTATTAGGAAAACCGGTTAAAGAGCCTGTAAGCGCTTCAAGGGTAATGCTTGATATTATGCCTGTTGCAGAATATAAAAAATACAAAATTTACTTACTGGGAGCTTCAGAAGAAGTAGTTCTTAAAACAGAAGAGAACTTGAAGGCAAAATACCCAAATATAAATATTGTAGGAAAGCACAACGGCTACTTTGATTTAAACAATACCGGTGCTATCATAAAAGATATTAAAGATAAAAAACCGGATATATTATTCGTAGCAATGAGCAGCCCATTGAAGGAGATATTTATCTCTAAAAATCTGGCTGAAATGAATGTGCCTATATCAATAGGCGTTGGCGGGTGTTTTGATATTATAGCTGGTAAATGCAAGCTTGCCCCTAAATGGGTAAGCAAACTGGCCTTGGAATGGCTGTACAGATTTATACAGGAACCCAGAAGATTATGGGCAAGATACCTGTTTACAAATATAAGATTTATGGCCCTAGTATTGAAAGAGTTTCTGAAATAGTTGTATAATAAATGTTCAATCGTGACATTAGGAGGAAGGTTTATGTTCAAAGATAAAATACTATTGATTTCGGGCGGCACTGGTTCATTCGGCAATGCAGTAGTAAAAAAGTTCTTGAGCAGCGAAATAAAAGAAATAAGGATATTTTCAAGAGACGAAAAAAAACAGGATGACATGCGGACGTATTATCATAATGATAAATTGAAATTCTATTTAGGAGACGTAAGGGAGTATAACAGTATTCACTATGCCATGCAGGGAGTTGATTATGTTTTTCATGCAGCAGCATTAAAACAGGTGCCATCTTGCGAATTCTTCCCGATAGAGGCAGTGAGGACGAATATTCTTGGTGCAGAGAACGTGCTTAATGCTGCCATAGCTCATGAAGTTAAAAAGGTTATAGTTTTAAGTACTGATAAGGCAGTATATCCTATTAATGCTATGGGGATGTCAAAAGCCATGATGGAAAAGGTAATGGTTGCAAAATCACGCACTGTTGATGCAAAGAAAATAACTTTATGCGGTACAAGATATGGCAATGTAATCGCTTCAAGAGGCTCGGTTATTCCGCTTTTTATCGAGCAAATTAAGGCGGGGAAAACATTGACTATAACTGACCCTAACATGACAAGGTTTATGATGTCACTAGATAGTGCAGTGACCCTTGTCCTGTATGCTTTTAAAAATGGGCATCAGGGTGATATTTTTGTTCAAAAAGCTCCGGCGTGTACGATACACAATTTGGCGGTTGCTTTGTTAGAGTTGTTTAATGCAAAGAATGAAATTAAGATAATCGGGACAAGGCATGGGGAAAAGGTTTATGAAACGCTTCTTAATAAGGAAGAAATGGCTAAGTCAGAAGATTTAGGGGATTACTACAGGATTTACGTAGATACAAGAGACCTTAATTACAACAAATATTTTGTTGAAGGTGAAAAGCAAATTACCAAGGAGCACGACTATAATTCCAACAACACTACAATACTTAATGTTAAAGAAATAAAGGAATTATTATTAAAAATTGATTATGTAAAAGAAGCTCTGGCAAAATAAGGAAATTTTATGAAAACTGTTTTAGTTACGGGTGCAGGCGGATTTATAGGTAAAAACCTGGTTGAGGCTTTGTCGAGAATAGCGGATTTAAAGGTATATAAGTTCGATGTTGAAGACAACGAGGATAAATTAAAGCAATATCTTAAAGATGCTGATTTTGTGTACCATCTGGCAGGGATTAACAGGCCAAAAAGCGAAGAAGAATTCAAAACAGGTAATACTGACCTGACAAAAAGCGTAATTCAAATTCTTCAGGATAATAAAAAAAGCATTCCAATATTTCTGTCTTCTTCATATCAAGCCACATTACAGAATCCGTACGGGATAAGCAAGAAGTTAGCTGAAGATGTTTTAATAGAATATGCTAAAAAAAATAATACGAAAACCTATATCTACAGGTTAACCAATGTATTTGGAAAATGGTGCAGGCCGAACTATAACTCCGTTGTAGCAACATTCTGTTATAATATTTCTCATAATATTGATATCACAATTTCGGATGTCAACAAGGTTGTAGAGCTGGTTTATATTGATGATGTTGTCAGCGAACTAATAAGTTTAATGACCAGGAAAGATAATGATTATGATAACTGTTTTTACAGCATGAAAAAGACATTTAAAATAACCTTGGGTGAACTTGCCGAAAGGTTAAATAAAATAAGAGACATAAGAAGCAATCTGGTAATACCTGACCTTTCTGACGAGCTTACAAAATACCTTTATGCAACATATTTGTCTTACCTGGAAAAAAACAATTTTTCATATCCGTTATTAAAAAAGAGCGACAACAGGGGTGATTTGGCTGAGTTATTAAAGTCAGGTAATTTTGGCCAGGTATTCATATCAACCTCAAGAAAAGGCATAAAAAGAGGGAACCATTATCACAATACCAAAATTGAGAAATTCTGCGTTATAAAAGGAAAAGCACAAATCAAGTTAAGGCATATTAATAAAAAGGAAGTAATAAAATATGATGTAGATGGGGAAAATCTAGTAGTATTAGATATTCCGCCAGGTTATACTCATTCAATTGAAAATACCGGAGATGATGAAATGATAGCTCTTTTCTGGGCAAATGAGATATTTGACCCGAACAAACCGGATACAAATTATTTGGAGGTTTAAGTGAAAAAAACAAAAGTAATGACAATACTTGGCACCAGGCCGGAAATTATAAGGCTTGCCAGAGTAATGGCAAAACTTGACGAATTTACCGACCATGTTATAGTACATACAGGCCAAAATTACGATTACGAACTTAACGAGATTTTTTTTAAGGACCTTGGCATAAGAAAGCCGGATCATTTCCTTGGGGTTCGGAGCGGTTCCTTAGGTGATATGATAGGCAAAATAATATCAGGATCGGAAAAAATACTTTTAAAGGAAAAACCCGATGCCGTAGTAATACTCGGCGATACTAATAGTGCTTTGGCAGGGATAATGGCAAAAAGGCTGAAGATACCTATTTATCATATGGAGGCAGGAAACCGTTGTTTCGACCAAAATGTTCCGGAGGAAATAAACAGAAAAATAATTGACCATATCAGCGATTTTAATCTGGTTTATACGGAAAATGCCCGCAGGAATCTCTTAAGTGAAGGACTTCATCCCAGGAGGATTTACTTAACGGGTTCTCCTATGAAAGAAGTGCTTTATCATTATTTAGCTAAAATTGAAAAATCACTGATACTCAGCCAGTTAAAGCTCAAGAAAGAGAAATATTTTGTTGTTAGCATGCATAGAGAAGAGAACGTTGATAATGAGGAAAATTTGAAGAAGTTAGTTTTAGCGTTAAATTTAGTTGCAAAGGAATTTGGGTATCCGGTAATCGTATCAACCCACCCGAGGACAAAAAAACACCTTGAAAAAATAAGAAATATTAAGCTTGAAAATAAGATATCTTTCCTGAAACCTTTTGGATTCTTTGACTATGTTAATCTTCAGATGAATTCTTTTTGTGTGCTTTCTGACAGCGGAACAATAAGCGAGGAATCCTCAATTCTTTCATTTCCTGCAATAACCATGAGAAATGCCATGGAAAGGCCTGAAGCAATGGACTCAGGAAACATTGTTTTGACCGGTATAGACAGCGAGGTAATCTTACAAGCGATCAAGGCCGTTGTGAGCGAGAGAAAAAAGATATCAAGCAATCCTATCCCTTATGAATATACAATTACAAATACTTCCCAAAGAGTATTACGTTTGATTATCGGCATGTCAAAACTTTCTAACAGATGGGATGGAATAATAAAAAACACAAAATAAACCCAGCACGGTCAAACCCAACTTGAAATGCAACTTTTTAACACATTAACCTACATACTTTTAAGTGCAGCTTTTTTAATTCCGAGAGAATACAATCTTCGTTTTTATGGCATTAGCATTTCAATAACGGATATAGCATTCGGGATTTTTATCATCTTTTTCTTGATACAATACAAAAATAGAAAAGAATTGATAAAGGATTCTAACAATAGAATAGTCCTTGTTTTTCTTGTCTATTTGTTAATCATTTCAATTGTACAGATTTATTTGCACGGAATATCAAATAAACATTTATTCTTCAGGCATATTTATTCATATTTTACTATAACCGCATTTTTGATATCATACAACCTTTATCCTGCAAAAAAACTTTCTGCGTATTTAGTTTTAATATTTTACTGTTTTCTTTTTGTGGCCCTGTTAAGCATACTTGTTATTGAAAACCCTTTCTTTGCTAAAATTTATACACATGAATATATGAAATTTAAGACTATGGGCAAACAAATCGGTTATGATGCGCATTATAACCAGTACTTGGAGAGATTTGTTCCTACCCGTACTGCTGATTTGATGGGAGGCTTTGGCCATCTTGGCTGGGTAATACTTCTATGCATACCTTTATTTCTATCCTACTATGAATCTTTAAAAAAGTCTATTCCTATAGTGATTATTTATGTCGGTTTTGCAACCATGTTGGTTTATCCGTTTTATTTAATGTCAAGAACAACAATGATAGGGATATTTATAGTTGGTGTGATGCTTTTGTTAGCCGGAAAATATAAGGTTAACTATAAAAAAATAGTTGTATTTTCAGCGATAATTCTGTTGGGCCTATTTTTTACGGGGCTTCCTCAGAAATTTGTTTCAAGGTTTAATGGGCTAATTAAAGGTCAACATGATGATATCGGGCGTATGAACCTGTATATAGATTCCGCAAAAGCAGTCATAAAACACCCTGTTTTAGGTATCGGACTGGATGGAAAGCTTGATGTACCCAAAAATTATACAACGTACGATTTAATTGACTCTTTATATTTTACTATTGCACTTAAAATCGGCATAATTGGCCTGGCGATAATAGTTATATTCATTTTATGGCTTATCTTTATTGGGTATTACTATTTAAAGAAGAATATCAGCGATAGTGAAGAAAACAAATCATTTGTATTGGCTGTTTTTTGTATGCTTCCGGCATTTCTTGTTGCCGGCCTCTTTGCTTACCCGTTTTGTTCAATAAGTTTTGATATATTTTTCTGGTTTATAATGGGAATTTATGCTAGGATAATCCAAAATTCTAAAAATAAACCTATAGTTTGAGTTCATGGAGGTTTGCATGAAAGCTAAAGTTTTATTAATAGTTACCACTGTTTTCGTTAGTTTCACTTTTCTAATGGATATGCAGTCAGCTGTTCCAAACCAGCTGACTTATACAGGCAGTATCAGGTCATACGGACAGCCTATAAGCGGGACGAAATCGTTAACATTTAGCATATACCCGGCAGAGACAGGGGGGGTGGCTTCCTGGTCTAGCGGGCCGGTGGATGTAAAGATATCAAGCGGGACGTTTACATATGATTTAACCCCAAATATTGACTGGCGCTGTAAGGACTTTTGGCTAGAACTTGTTGTAGGGGACAAAATCTTATCCCCAAGAACCAAGCTAACTGCACAAGCTTACGCTTTTCATGCCAGAACCTCTGAAGATATTGAAAAAAGTACTGGAAATTCAATATATTTTGTTATAGGCACTAGTACGTATGCCATTATTTCTTCAGCCGGCAACGTAGGGATAGGCACAACTAATCCACAATACGTTCTTGATGTATCTGGCACAGCACGTTTTACCCAACCAATAACCGTGGCAGATCCCACATCTAATAGCCATGCAGCCACAAAACAGTATGTAGATTCAGCTATAACCGGGGCAGGGGTATGGTCAGAATCCGGAACCAGCATATATAGAAGTGTTGGAAATGTTGGAATAGGTATAACCAATCCGCAGTATTCTCTTGATGTATCAAGTTCAGCCAGGTTTTCGATGCCGATAGTTATTCCTGCTCCTACAGCTAACATGCATGCAGCTACAAAAGGTTATGTGGACACGCAGGTAGTAGCAGGTGAGGTAGTAGGAAATGAGGTAGTCGACACTTCTGATGCAACGCTTGTGCGAAGCGGAGCAGGTACAAACGCCAGCCCGTATAAGCTTGCCTTAAACCTAAATAATGCAAATAACTGGACAGCCAACCAATATTTCAACAACAAAGTGGGCATTGGAACGCTGTCACCGCAAGATGCTCTTGAAGTATACGGAGCTATAAAATCAACTACAATAATAACAGGTACAAACCAGCATTTACTGCTTATGCCGAACGGCACGGGAAACGTAGGTATAAACACGACTGCTCCTTCATATAAACTAGATGTAAATGGTACGGCAAGGTTTGTTGGCAACGTAACTGTTCCTGCGCCGACAAGTGACTTTCATGCGGCAACCAAGAAGTATGTAGATGACCAGGTGGTAGCAGGCGAGGTTATAGGAAACGAGGTAGTGGATGCTGCAGATGCAACACTTACGCGTAGCGGAGTAGGGACAAACGTGAGCCCGTACAAACTTGTTTTAAATCTTGGTAATGCAAACACGTGGACAGCAGTCCAGACTTTTAACGGCGGAGCAGTAGTTCCTGCGCCAACTTTAGACAGCCAGGCTGCGACAAAAAAATATGTGGACGATACAGTGGCAGCAAGCGGGGATACAGTAGTCGGAAACGAAATAACTAATGTAACTAATGCAACGCTTGTGCGCAGCGGTGCGGGCACAGGCGGTGATCTTTACACAGTGGCGTTAAACCTTGGCAATGCTAACACCTGGGCAGTAAACCAGTATTTCAGCGGGAGCATAGGAATTGGCACAACCAGTCCTGATCTGTTGTTAAATGCTGTCAAGTCAAATGCTTCAGCCGGTATAGGGATAGATACCTATGATGACGGCACAACGGCAAGCGCTCTTACCCTAAGGAAATCCAATACAGACACAATAGGTACCCAGCAGCAGACTATAGACACGCAGGTACTTGGTAACATATTATTTGAAGGTGTAAACACTGGTTCAAGTTTTGGCTATGGCGGTGTGATAAAGGCATCACAGGTTGGCGGGGCAGGAGCTTCATATATTCCAACCAAGCTGCAGATATACACGTATTCAGGGACAGGTGCAAATCCGGGAATAACCATAGATAGTGCCGGTAAAATAGGTGTTAATACTACCGCGCCTTCTGCATCCTTTGAGGTGTACGGAACCATGAAATCAAGTTCGATTATAACAGGGACAAATCAACATCTCCTCTTAATGCCAAATGGTACTGGTAAGGTGGGAATAGGGAACATAAGCCCTGCTTATAACCTTGACGTAGCAGGAAATGGCTGTTTTAGCGGCACGGTGATAGTTGATACGCCTACAGCTAACATGCATGCTGCAACAAAAAAGTATGTGGATACACAGGTAGTTGCAGGTGAAGTTATAGGTAATGAAGTGCTCAATGCAACGAACGCTACACTTACAAGAAGTGGCTCTGGCACAAATGTTGATCCGTATACGCTTGCTTTAAACCTCGGTAGTGCGAACATATGGACAGCAGCGCAGACGTTTAATGCAAATACAAATTTTCCTGGCAGCGGGATATGGAACACATCAGGGAACGTAGGCATAGGAACTGACCCTGGAAGCTACAAATTAAACGTATCAGGTAACGTAAACGTTTCAGGTACAATAACCGGAAACGTGACCGGGAATGTATCCGGGAATGCAGGTACAGTTACAAATGGTGTATACACAACGAGCGATCAGACCATAGTCGGAACTAAAACTTTTGCTTCATTGGAAATATCAGGCAATGACAACGCTGAACGAATAGGTACATATGGTTTTTTTGGTAGATTTCAAAATAACGGCGACACTATGAACGGACCTGCCTATTATACATACATGTCACACAATGCGCGTCATACGAATAACGGAAATACTACAGTATGGACAGGATATAATGCTTGTATAGACCCTGCTGCTGTGTTATTAAGCGGTAACGGAATAGATTTTATGACCGGCTCGGCAAATTTAGGCAGTGAGACGCTCAGCAGCGTAATGACAATCACCAACAGCGGAAACGTGGGTATAGGCACTTCGGCAGGGAGCTACAAACTAAACGTAAACGGCGATACAAATGTAAGCGGAACAGTAACTGCAACAAGTCTTTATGGTACATCGTTGGAAATATCAGGCAATGACAGCGCTGAACGTATCGGTACATATGGTTTTTGGGGAAGATTTCAAAATAACGGTGACACTGGTAACGGACCTGCTTATTATACATATATATCACATAATGCACGTCATACGAATAACGGAAATACTACAGTATGGACAGGATATAATGCTTGTATAGACCCTGCTGCTGTGTTATTAAGCGGTAACGGAATTGACTTTATGACCGGCTCGGCAAATTTAGGCAGCGAGACGCTCAGCAGCGTAATGACAATCACCAACAGTGGAAACGTGGGTATAGGCACTTCGCCAGGGAGCTATAAACTAAACGTAAACGGCAATACAAACGTAAGCGGAAATCTAAATGCAACAGGCAATGCCACCGTCACAGGCAGCGTCACTGCAGGAAGCTTATCTGCTAGCGGGAATATAAGCGCTTCAGGCAAGCTTCAGGAAAACGGTCACGACCTTCTACCTGCAGGTTCGATAATAATGTGGTCCGGTAGCGTTGCAAGCATTCCTTCCGGCTGGGCACTATGCAACGGTGCAAATGGAACGCCGGATTTAAGGGATAGGTTTATAGTAGGTGCAGGTTCAAGTTACAGCGTAGGTGGTGTAGGTGGCAATGTTACACATACTCATACTTATAATGGAACTGTAGGTAATCCGGATAAAACATGTACTTTAGATGTTGGTACTGCTGGTAGTGCTACTCCAATAGATCATAAGCATGGTTTTTCATTTACTACTACTGAAAATAATAATACTGTTCCGCCATACTATGCATTATGTTTTATAATGAAATTATAAAGGAGTAATAAATGTTATCAAAAATAGAAGCAAATAAATTAATTCAATTTATCTATGACACAGCGATAGAAGAAAAGTCTCTTGGGAACGACCATGTTGACAATTTAACTTCTAAATTTTCAATCAATAACTATTTGTCAATGGCTGAAGAAATAAAATCATATATGCCTTTGCCAAAAGTAAAAATCCTTGATTGGGGTTGTGGATATGGGCACATGACATTCTTGTTGAGAAAGATGGAGTTTGATGTTATATCTTATGATGTACTTCAGGATAATTCTCAAAAGTTGATTATGAAGAAACTAGATGTTAAACCTATAGTCACAAATGAATCTGTAAAGCTCCCTTTTGATGATTGTTCTTTTGATGCGGTGCTTTCCTGCGGGGTATTAGAACATGTAGAGAAGGAAAAAGAATCATTAAAAGAGATTAGAAGGATTTTAAGGAAAAATGGATATTTTTTCATCTATCGTTTGCCGAACAAATATTCTTATACTGAATTTATTGCCACTTTACGAAAAAAAAGCTGCCATCCCATAAAATATACTCTTTCATCCATGAAAGAAAAATTAAAAGAAAATGGTTTTGATGTTGTAAAGATAGGAAGAGAAAATATTTTGCCAAAAAACCTCTCTTTTTTACCTGCAAAAATAAAAGGTATGTTTAACTATTATCCTGATATGTGGACTTTAATTGAAAAATCGTTGTTGAATATTCCAGTTTTATTGCTATTTTGTGGTGCTTTAAATGCAGTTGCTGTAAAAAAATATTAAGATATGGGGAAATAAATGGGAAAATTAAGATATATTTTACGTGGATTGAGATACAAATACGATTATGACCCTGGAGAAATAAATTGTCTACAAAAGTACATAAAGTCTGGTGATGTAGTTGTTGACATTGGTGCTCATTTTGGCGGGTATACATTTTGGATGGCTAACCAGGTTGGAGATAAAGGAAAAGTATATGTTTTTGAACCGCAGCCTTTTTTTACAGATTATATAAGAAAATCATTGCCATTTTGGCATAAGAACAGGGTAATAATTGAACAAAAAGGAATGTCATCAAAAATAGGGGAAATGCAGCTTATTATAGCAGAGGATGGACAGGAACATTCCCAGTGTGCTACTTTTGAATCTGAACCGAGGAAAAAATATAAGTCATACAATGTCCCTGTTGATACTTTGGACAATTATTTCAAAGGCAAAATTAATAGGCCAATAAAATTTATTAAATGTGATGTAGAAGGGCATGAGTTGGAAGTCTTTCGTGGTGGTATTGATATAATAAAGGAAGGCAAACCTATTTTATTATTTGAATGCGAGAAACGTCACTTAACAAAACATAAAATGCAAGATGTGTTTATTTTTTTACAAGGATTAGGCTATGAAGGTCAGTTTATCTTAGGAAAGAAACTTTATCCCATATCTGAATTTAATCCAGATATTCATCAGTTTGAAGGCAAAAAGCCGTATGCTAACAATTTTTTATTTAAAAATAAATAAATTGGGAAAACCTAAAAATGAAGTAATGGGAAATACTAGATAACTTGGAAAATTTTACTAATACTATACTAATACTGATAATGCATTTAGTTGAAATTCTTTTTTAGAAACAAAACATGAGAGATATAATGTTTAAATTATTAAAAGCAATAAAAGAGGGAGAATGCGTAAAAAGACTATATAATACATTTATTAATATGGTTTACGAATTGTATTTAAGAATATTTAAGTCGGATAGAATTAATTTCAATACTAAAGAATACAATTATTTTTATCACTGGTATAATACAACTTGGAGAAACGAGAGAACTATTGAAATACCAATAGTATGGGATATGGTAAAGCAAAATAAGGATAAGGAGATATTGGAAGTTGGGAATGTTTTATCTCATTACTTTAAGATTAATCATGATGTATTAGACGAATATGAAATTGTTCGAAGAGGGGTAATAAAAAAAGACATAGTTGATTATGTTTCTGACAAAAAATATGATTTGATAGTAAGTATTTCGACACTGGAACATATCGGATATAATTATGGGGAAGTTTATGATGAAAATAAGATAATTAAGGCAATAAAAAACCTTAAATCAATGATAAATATTGGAGGAGATATTGTTGTCACGTTGCCTGTAGGTTTAAATAAAAATCTAGACAATATGATTAGTGAAAAAAAATACAATTTGATGATGTCTGGTATTTTGTCAAAGATGACGAAACGAACAAATGGTGCCAAAAAAATGAATGGAATGAGATAAAAACTATAGAATATAAAGATAGTGCGAAGGCTTTGCTAATAGGTATTTGGAAAAATTGAGTATATCTTTATTTTGCGTGTTGTATTTAAAAATTAAACGTTAACAACTTACTAAAATATGGATAACAATCAAAACAATATCAATTTAAAACGTCTGGCGGCAAAAGGTGCCGGAATGCTTTTCTTTAGGCACCTGTTTTCTTTTTTAATTAATTTTGGCGGCGGTATAGTTTTAGCGAGATTTTTCGGGCCTGAGGTAATGGGGCTTTATTTTATTTCATATACTGTTTTTATTGTAATAAGAGAATTGCTGGAGTGGGGATTGCGTATATTCTTTATTCAAGCACAGCAGGAACCTTCTCAGCAAGATTTAAATGCAGCATTCACCCTTCAAAACGTTATCGCACTAGTAATTATAGTTTTAGCGGTAATCTTTGCAGGCCCGATATTTGTGCTTATATATAAAAACAAGATAATTTATCCGTTGATAATTTCTGCTGCAGTTGGCGGCTATCTATATTCTCTTAACAGGATTCCTCTTGCACTGCTTGAAAGAAAGATGAGTTATGAAAATGTTTCCATTGTAGAACTTTTGGAAATAGTTGCTTTCAACACTATTGCGGTTTCTATGGTATTTATTCAAAAGGGATCAGGGGGATTGGTTGTAGGAAATGTTTTTAGAGGGCTTCTGCCCTTGTTATATCTTGTTTTATTAAAAAATATGCACTTTACATTTTCTTTTGATTTCACAAGAATTAAAGAAATATTTAATAAGGCAATGCCAATCGTTTCGGCTAACTTTACTTCTTGGTTAATAATACTGGCTCCGCCTTTGATCGTGGGCTCTTTTGCAGGTTCAGCCGCTTTGGGAATAGCACAGCAAGCTTTAATGCTTGTAAGCCAGGCCAGCGTTTTATCAACTATACTAAACAGGGTATTTATGTCTTTTCTTTCAAGGATGCAAAATGACATGCTGTCATTCAATAACTATGTAAATAAATTACTTGAATCATTATCAATGATTTACGTTGTTTTGATCTTAGGCACTGCGTCTTTCTCTTCCTGGTGGGCACCCCTGCTTTATGGAAAAAAATGGGTTGGGCTTGATGATATAATTATCCTGACAGCGTTACCTGTTACACAATCAGCCATATTAATGACATTAATGTCAGCGCTTTATTCATTGGGTAAAGCAAATGTTATTTTCAAACAAACATTGGTGCAAGCTTTAGCATATTGGGCCGCAATGGGCATATTTGTGATTATGGGTCTAAAGCAATTTGCTTTACCTCTTGCTTATTTAATAGCAATTCAATCCGGTATTATATTGTTCGTTTATTATATAAGAAATTATGGCAAATTAGTATGGTTTAGCGTGGGTTTTAACTTATTTTCGGGTTATTTAATTGCAGTATGCGTCTGGTTTTTAACAAAAAACGGGCATATATTATATGCGATTTCTTTATGGATTATATTTTTATCATTTTCTTACTTTAGGTTGAAGGAAGTAAGGCAAACATTCATTAATTTAAAAAGTATAGTGTTGTCGACTTAATTGAGTCAAATATGAAAATAGCTGTGCATGCAAAAGCATTAACTGAAAAAACTATAGGCGGCATCGGGTACTATACGTATAACTTGTTAAAAGCCATCGCTGAAATTGACAAAACGAATTCATATATACTTTTTGCAAATAAGCCTTATGTTCATAAAATAGATTCTCCTAGTTTTGAGCATAGATATGTAAAGTATCCCAAGTTTTGGTCATATTTTGGGCTGCCTATTGAACTGAATAAAGAGAAGTTCGATTTGTTGTTTATGCCTAAAGAGATGATTCCGCCGTTTAGTCCAAAGACTGTGATGATGGTATATGATTTAGGGCTTCATTATTATTCAAAGAGTATATCCCTTCATGCAAAAATACATTACTATCTGTCAAAGTATATCCATATGAAAAGAGCACAAAGGATAATAGCAATTTCTAAAGACACAAAAAAGGATATCGTTGAAATTGCAGGTATAAACCCGGAAAAGATATCGGTGATTTATCCGGGCTGTGATTTTAAATTGTTCAGAAAAATAACTGATACAGAATTAATAGAGAAAACCAAAGTAAAATACGGGATATCAGGCAAATATATAATAAATACAAGCAGCCTGTCATGGTTTAGAAAGAATTTGACAGGAGTTTTAAATGCTTTTGCAGATTGTGTAAAGAAGCATAAGATAGAACATAAGCTTGTGATAACCGGCTCAAAGGGAAACCAGTTTAACAAACTTGAAACTCTTATTAAAGAATTAGGTATTGCCGATAAAGTGGTATTTTCAGGATACGTTGAAACCGAAGACATACCGGTACTTTTGAGCGGATCGAATGTCTTTGTTTTTCCATCACTATTTGAAGGCTTCGGGCTTTCGCTTCTTGAAGCTATGGCCTGCGGGTGTGCTGTAGTTACCTCCAATACTTCAGCCATGCCGGAGGTAATCGGCGATGCGGGCATAATGATTGATCCGGCCAATATAAACGAAATGAGTAATGCCATCTATAAACTGATAACTGATGAAAACTTAAAAAAAACTTTATCATCGAAAGCTGTTGAAAGAGCAAAGCTGTTTACCTGGGAAAAAGCAGCGAGGGAAACTTTGAAGATATTTAACGAAATTGTAAACAATTAAAATCATGAAAAATAATATATTACTGCTATTATTATTGTTTATTTCCGGTTATTTATTTGCAGGGGTTAGTGAAGAGCAGAAAAACGGGGAAATAGGGGTAACGGGGAATCTGGGGCCTGCGCAGATGGAACAGAAATCCGATTGGATAGGGTCAGATACTCTAATAGGACAAACCAGCCAAGACTCCGAATCACAGGAGTTTAAGGTAAGATACGATTTCTTAAACTGGGTTTACTATCCATGCCAGGGAATGCCCAAGTTTCTTGCTTTAAAAAACCGGGCTTATTTTGTGTGCGTATACGGCGAAGAAAACGTTGTTTTCAAGGTACTTTATTGCGATGTATACAATAATGCGGTTTCATCGGGTTATCCTAAAGTGCTCTACTGGCAGGCTCAATCTTCTACGATTACCCTGAAACTTGATTATGTTGGTAAAGAGAACAACTCCTTACTTTACCAGAAAGAGGTGGCTCTGCTGTGCGGCAAATATTATTACAAATATATTGTAAAGAACGATATTTTAGAGCAGGACTATGAAATGGCTCAGAGCAGTTTTGTTGTAAAGTCAAAACCTGCGAGCGTAAAGAATGAGGCTTACCAGGGAAACATCGTAACTCCCAATGCAAAAGTAGTTCTTAAATGGAGTTCCTCTGACCCCGAAGGTGGGGCATTGAAATATAATCTGTATTTAGGGACTGACCCTAATAACTTAATACTGGTTTACCAGAGCGGTTATTCAGGCGGTGCACCTGTAAAAAAAACTTTAAAAGAAGCTTCTATGTCTAGCGATGTGTGCTGTTCCTACGAGCTTAAAAATCTTGGTTTTAATATGGTTTATTACTGGCAGGTGGAAGCCCTTGACGAGTATGGAGTTACTACAAAGAGCTCGGTGTTTTCATTTTCAACAGTGAGCCAAAACCTGGTTGAGAAAGCCTTTAATTATCCTAATCCATTTAATCCCGCAAAATCTCAGGCAACAAATATAGTGTTTAACATGGCTGAAAGCGGTTCAGCAGATATAAAAATATATACTGAATTGGGAGATTTATGCTGGAGTAACTTGTTTGATAATCTTAACGCCGGGGCAAATGAAATATTATACAACGGTAAGGATGATTCAGGTAATCTGCTTTACAACGGAACTTATGTATGTATTATAGATAAAAAGTATCCAAACCGTAAAGAAAGAAATAATTGCAGGATGCTGGTTATTAAATAATAAATCAGGTAGTTATTAGGGATTGCGCAGTAAGTCGTGAGTTCCGATTTTTCGCAAGTATGCAGTGTCTCCGATTATTTGATAAGTTATGCGGTAGTTAGAAGAAACCCTTATTTCAAAGATGGATTCCTGCCCTGCCATTTTTTTATTTCCTAAGGATGGATGGTTTGGGTTAAGTTGCAGCAATTCCAGTGTTTTCTTGGTTCTTGTTTTAATGTCATCTGGCAATTTCTTATAGAATTTAATAAAAGTGCGGGTAGCTTCTATATGCATTATTTATCAATTTCTTTGAAAAGCTCTTTAAGGTTTCTGGTCTTGGTCGTTTTGCCTTTTTTAATATCCTGGCTTGCTTCATTTTCATCTTTTTGCCAGTCGGCTGAGTAGAAGTAGGCTTGTTCTTTCGGGATTACAAGCTGAGGCTCAATGATTATCTTATTTTCTTTAATGCTGATATCAATATAATCGTTAGTATGCAGATGAAGGCTATTAATAATTTCTTTAGGCAATGCTATTTGATAATTTTGTCCCAATTTTCTTAACATTTTGTAACCTCCTTTGTTATTATATTATAATATGAAAATAATATTTTGTCAAGATATGGTTTTAATGATTTAAACGAATAATAAAATAGTATGAAATACAATAAACTCACAATTCTAGTATCTATAATCATAATCAATGCCGGTGTATCATTTGCCGATACTCGTTCAACATTTCTATCCCACGGCCCGTCTGTTGAGGCTTATGGAAGAGGGGACACGGGTACGTCCTTCCTGGATAGCATTGCATCTGTATATTACAATCCTGCCTTAATAGCAAACATGAATAACTATGACCTTGACGCTTCATTCTATAGCCTTTTTGATGAAAGTAGTTACGGATTTTTAGGTGCAGGTATTCCTTTAAAAAACGACAGTTACCTGGCGATATCCGGGATTTGTCTAAGGAGCGGTAATGTTGAAATAAGGCAGAATATTAATGACGCGCCTGAAGGAATAAGGACTTCACAATGGGCTTATTCAGTTGCGCTTGCCAAGACTTTTAAAAAACTGTACATGATAAATGTCGGTTTAAACGTCAAATATGTGGATTTGATGCTATATAATTACAGGGGCGGATCTTTTGGCGCGGATTTCGGAGCTTCAAAGGGGTTCAATGGGCCTGTTATAGATGAAAATCAAAGCAGAATAAACATAGGTTTTAACATTCAAAATTTAGTTCAACCGAAAATAACAATGATTTCCGATGAAGAGGTATATAACCCGGTATATCGGTTAGGTTTTTCTTTAAACCTTCCGGTTTATTCAAGGCCGTTTTCTTATGATAGTTTAGGGATATATACAGATTTTGCAGATGAAGAGGATGCTGTAAAGTGTTATATAGGTTTGGAGTATGCGTTTTTTAATAAAATTTATTTAAGAAGCGGCTATTATAAGGGTAATATGACTGCAGGGATAGGTTTTAATAATAACAGCTATGCGGTGAATTATGCGGCAGATTTTGTTGACTATGCTACTTTCCACAGGATAGGGCTCTCGTATTACTGGGAAAAGAATGAAAAAACCCCCGCTTCAAAGCCTGTTGTAGTCAAAGAAACTTCTCTTATGGATGAGGCTAAGAAGGCTTTAGAAAAAAACAAAGAGTTGAAAAAAGAAAATCAAAAAGAGATAAGGTCAATATTTGTTTCTGCAAAAAGGTATTTTAAGAAGAAGAAATATTTGACTGCATCCGACAAATTCAGCCAGCTTATCTTGAAATACCCGGAATATAAAATAGCAAAAGAATATTATGAAAAGATAAATGTCCTGATGGATAATGAATCCAAAGATAACGAAGCTATAGACCTTGAAAAAGTATCTTATGCAAAAGCTTTTGTTTATTATAAGGAACAAAAATTGAAAGAAGCTGTGAATGAATGGGAAAAAGCCCTTGCTATTAACCCCAAAGCCGATGAATTGAAAGAGTATTTGGCAAAAGTAAAGGGGTATTTGAACGATATAGAAAGACAGAGCAAAGAAAACGAAATAGAAGGCCAGATTAAAAACATTTATGAAAGCGGTTTAGAGGATTATAACTCGTCAAAATGGGTGAATTGCATTAAGAAAATGGAAGAAGTGTTAAATATATGCCGAAAGCATGTATTTAAAGAGTTGATCCAGTGGCAGGAGAAAGCTCAAAGGTTAATAGAAGGGTCATTAAACGAATTATCAAAGTCTGTTTCTAAAAAGCCCGTAATAAGGCCGATGACATTTACAAAACAATCCGAAACTGAAGTTAATAGTGAAGGTGCACAGAAAAAGTATAACGAAGGGTTGATCCTGTATGCACAGGGTAAAACTTCGGATGCGATCAGAATATGGGAGATCGCTATAAGGCTTGACCCAGGTTTTGAAAAAGCCTATAAAGCGATCGAAAAAGCCAAAGAAGAATTAGGGCCAATAAAAAAGTAAATATTGTCCCGCCTTAATAAAAGTCTCCGAATTGGTCGGAGAATGAATGTTAAGGATAGCGGGATGTCACAAAATTTAAATGAGCTGAATGGGTTCCACTTCATATATTAATTGAAATTTGATACAATTTCCTTACATTTTCTTATTATTATAGGAAACTAGATTCCTGCTTTCGCAGGAATGACACCAAAACTGAATTATGACACAGTCTGTTTGCGGGAATGACGGTTGTTTTAAGTTTGAAATCAATTTCTGTGTTTCTCGTTGTCTTTTTCTAAGGGCACCAATGACTTTTTATAAGGAGTTTTTAGAATGAAGCTGTCGGTTGTAGTGCCGGTTTATAATGAGGTCAACACACTGCTTGAGATTTTAAGAAGGGTGCAGGCTGTCCCTCTGGAAAAAGAGATAATTATCGTAGATGATTTCTCCAGTGACGGGACAAGGGAAATGATTGCGGCTTTAAAAGAAAATAATATAAAAGTATTATTTAATGAAAGGAATATGGGGAAAGGCTATTCAATAAGGAAAGGTTTTGAAGCTGTAACCGGAGACGTGGTGATTATTCAGGATGCAGATTTGGAATATAATCCTGAAGAATATCAAAAATTACTAAAACCCATATTAAGCGGCCTTGCTGATGTAGTTTATGGCTCCAGGTTTATCAGCGGATCTGAGCATAGAGTGGTGTATTTTTGGCATTCTGTAGGGAATAGGCTAATAACCCTGCTGTCAAATATGTTCTCAGATATAAACCTTTCAGATATTGAGACATGCTACAAGGTATTTAAAAGCGATATAATAAAAAAAATAAAAATAGAGGAAAACAGGTTCGGGTTTGAACCAGAAATAACTGCTAAAATAGCCAAAACTAAATGTAGGATTTATGAGGTAGGAATATCTTATCACGGCAGGACTTACGAAGAAGGCAAGAAAATAGGTTGGATAGATGGTTTTAGAGCTCTGTATTGTATAGTAAAATACAATCTGTTCAGGTAAATAACACGTCATGGTAATGTCAAAAAGAGGGTAATAAAATGAAACTGAACGTACACGACATCAAGCTAATAATCTATGATTTTGACGGGGTTATGACGAATAATACGGTTATGATCGATCAAGACGGGAAGGAATACGTAACGGTCAGCAGGAGTGACGGCCTGGCTGTAATTTTAATCAAAAAGATGAACATCCCTCAGCTGATATTAACAGCTGAAACAAACCATATAGTCTCAAACAGGGCAAAAAAGCTCGGCATAGATATAATCCAGACTGTCGAAAACAAATTATATTCGCTAAAAGACTACCTGATAAAAAATAAAATAAACAGGGAAGGTGTAGTTTACCTAGGAAATGAGATAAATGATATGGAAGCAATGAAATATGTAGGGTTTTCTGTATGCCCAGCCGACGCCAATGAAAAAATAAAAAAAATATCGGATATAGTATTAAAAACAAAAGGCGGATATGGAGCCATAAGAGAGTTTTTTGATATATTAATGGGTGTTGAAGAACAAACTCAAACCCTAAATTCAAAAAACTAAACAGTTTGTACCATTCAAGAGTAATATTAACAGTTCTAGTCTTGAATTAAATCAAAATCCTAAACACTAAATCCAAAACTCTAAATAAATTCATCCCGCTTTGCGGGACAAAAAAATATCCAGTTGTTTTTAGTACGCCAAGTTAAACCCCCAAGCTTCTGCTTAGGGATGGCTTGGCAGTCGCCAAAGGCGACTTGCAGGTTGTTGACGTAGTAAAGAAGCCGTCAGACTCTGGCGGAGTTTTACTTTTAGTTATTTGAATTTTGGATTTGTTTAAGGTTTAGAGTTTAGGGTTTATAAATTTATGGAAAAGTTAACTCACCAGGCAAGCAAGGTCGCTGTCGGTACGGCTGTATCGCGGGTATTAGGCTACGCCCGGGATATGCTGGTAGCTCATGCGTTTGGCGCTGGTTTTGCCGCAGACGCATTCTATGCGGCTTTCAGGATACCCAACCTCTTACGGCGGGTTCTCGGCGAAGGTTCCTTCTCAGCTTCCTTTATACCGGTTTTCAGCGAATATTACCACACCAAGTCAAAAGAAGAGACCCAGGAGTTTTTAAACGCAACTTTTACTGTCCTTACTTTTGTTCTGACCGTGCTTACACTGCTGGGTATGCTCTTCTCACCCGAAATAGTGAAGTTAATAGCCTGGGGTTTTAAATCAGACCCGGCAAAACTGGACCTCACCATACAGCTTACAAGGATAATGTTCCCTTATCTTTTGTTTGTCTGCCTTGCAGCCCTGGCACTCGGGATATTGAACACCCTTGAATCATTCTTTCTGCCGGCTGTTGCGCCTGCTATGCTGAGTATAGCTGAGATCGCATTTATAATCGGCATTGCACCGTTGTTATCTCCTGATGATAAAATAATAGGGCTTTCGTACAGCGTTACGGTTGCCGGGCTCATGCATTTTTTAGTCCAATGGCCCAGGATAAAAACTTTAGGCTGGAAGATCAGGTTCAAGCTTGATTTCAACCATCCGGGCTTGAAAAAGGTTTCAGCCCTGATGCTCCCTGCAATGATAGGTATATCCGTTGATCAGATAAATACTTTTGTAAATACGATTTGTGCGTCATTTCTTGTGCAAGGTTCAATTACAGCTCTTTATTATTCAAACCGGCTCGTGCAGATGCCTCTAGCCATTTTCGGGCTTGCCCTTGCGAGTGTATCCCTTCCGGCGATGGCTAAGTCCATAGCGACCAACGACCTGGAGTCTATGAAGAACGCATTGAACTACTCGCTGAAATTCATACTTTTTATACTAATACCTTCAGCCGTAGGTTTGATGGTGATAGGCCTTCCCATAACAAGGGTCCTGTTCGAAAGGGGGAATTTTAACCTTGAGGGTTCTATGCTTACCTATTCCGGGCTTTTTTATTATTCCCTGGGCCTTCCGGCATATGCAGGCTCAAAAGTGCTCGCAAACGGTTTCTATTCGTTTCAAAATACAAAAACCCCGGTTAAGATAGCGGCCGTGGCAATGGTCATCAACATAATCCTGTCTGTATGGCTCATGCACCCCATGGGTGTAGGGGGCCTTGCCCTGGCAGCTTCTATTTCTTCCTGGTTCAATGTTATTATTCTGGCGTACTATCTGCAGAAAAAGATAAAGGTAATAGATATAAGCCAGCTCTTTTTAACTTCCGTGAAGGCCGGGATAGCGGGGCTTATTATGGCTGTTGTATGTTACTACCTGGCTTTTGTGGCTTTTATGAACCATATGTATATAGGGATGTTCGTCTCTTTATTGTCGGGTATCGCGGCTTACTTTATCCTGGCGTGGATCCTTGGTATAGAGGAATCAAAGCATTTTTATAAGCTATTGAGAAAAATAATTAAGATATAAATGAGGTTTTCATGAAATTAAAAGATATACCGGGTGCTCCAGGCGTATATCTAATGAGAGATGCCGGAGCAAAGATAATATACGTCGGCAAAGCTTCAAACCTCAAGAAGCGGGTAGCTTCCTACTTTAAAAAGGACAACACCACAAAAATAAGCATAATGATGACTTTCCTGAGGCATATAGATTTTATACTTGCATCCAGTGAAAGCGAAGCGCTTATCATAGAAAACTATCTCATCAAGCAATATCAGCCGTATTTCAACACGATGTGGAAGGACGATAAATCCTACCCGTACCTGAAACTTACGACAAAAGAAGATTTCCCCAGGCTGGTCCTGACAAGGAATAAGACAGATGACGGGAATGAATATTTCGGGCCCTATCCTCATGTGATGGAGATAAAGAAACTTATCTCGTGGTTTTACAGGTTCTTTAAATGCAGGCCTTGCAAACTGGATATCAGCGCCGGGTCATTGCCGGATATGAACAAGGTTAAATCATGTATTTATCTTCAATCAAACAAGTGCCCGGGCCCGTGCGTAGGAAAGATCACGTTTAAAGATTACCGGAAAAAGATTAACGAGATAAAAACCTTCCTAAAAGGCAGATATGGAATGCTTCTAAGCAAATGGGAAAAAGAGATGAAACTTGCAAGCAAGAGCTTGGATTATGAACAAGCTTCGGAAATAAGGGACAGGATAAAAGCGATAAAGCTGATAAACGAAAAAGTAACTATAAGGGAGATAAAACCTCAGGATATGAGCTTATCTCTAAAAGTAACGGATGTCCTTAAAGAACTTAAAGATGTTTTAGGGCTCAAGAAATGGCCGATAACTATAGAAGCTTTCGATATTTCAAATATTTCAGGCACAAATTCAGTGGGTTCCCTGGTGAGGTTCCATAACGCTAAACCTGATAAACAAAACTACAGGAAATTCAAAATAAAATCCGTCACAGGAGCCAATGATACGGGAATGATAAAAGAAGTGGTTTATCGAAGGTATCACAGGCTAAAAGCCGAAAACAGGGGGTTTCCTGACCTGATACTGATCGACGGAGGGAAAGGGCAGCTTTCAAGCGCGATAAAAAGCCTGGAAAAATTGAATCTAAAGATACCTGTGATAGCCCTTGCAAAAAAAGAAGAAGAGCTATTTTTGCCGAACAGGGATGAGCCTGTTAAACTTGACAGGTCTTCAAAGCCTTTATTGCTTTTACAGGAAATCAGGGATGAAGCTCACCGCTTCGCTGTCAGTTATCATAAGCTGTTAAGGGAAAAAATATAAAAGTGCAGGTACCCTGTAATGATAGGGAACCATAGGTCACGAAAGGGGTAATGATGAAAAAAGAATTTGTTTACGAGCTTCTTGACAATATCGATACCGGAGTGTACCTGGTCGATAAAGACAGGAAGATAATATTCTGGAACAAAGGAGCCCAGCTGATAACCGGTTACAAGAGCACTGAAGTATTAAGCCAGCCTTGCTGTGATAATATCCTAGTGCATATAGATGAAAACGGTATTAACCAGTGCGGCTCAACATGCCCGCTTTTTGAAACAATAGATACGGGCGTAAAATATGAAAGAGAACTTTATTTGCTTCACAAAACCGGTTATAGGGTACCGGTTTCCGTAATAGTGCTTCCGATCAGAGATGAGAAGGGTGCAATAACAGGAGCTGCTGAAATATTTAAAGACCGTTCCGGTAAGGTCGATTCCATTGAAGAGATAGATGAACTAAAAAAACTCATACTTTTTGATCCGTTGACCCATTCAGGGAACAGGCGTTTCGTCGAAATGAACCTCCACACCAGGTTTGCCGAGCTTATAAGGTATAATATCCCTTTTGGTGTTTTGTTCGTAGATATAGATGATTTTAAGGTCATAAATGACAAGTATGGCCATGATATAGGAGATAAGGTCTTGGCAATGGTGTCACAAACATTGAGCAAGAACCTCAGGACTTTTGATATTTTGGGAAGATGGGGCGGGGATGAGTTCGTTGCAGTTATCATAAATGTTAACGAGGGTCAATTATCCGCAATCGCCAATAAATTAAGGCTGCTTATCGAAAAATCGTTGTTAGTCATTTCATCTGAAATAATAACCGTAACTATATCTGCAGGTGCGAGCATTGCAGGAAAAGAAGATACCAATGAAACTCTGATGAAAAGGGCCGATAAACTTATGTATGAAAGTAAAAGTAAAGGCAAAAACAGTGTCACTGTTGGGTAGATAAAGAATGAGATATTTACTAATAATCATGATTTTAATAATCAATTTATCGGATTCTTTTGCTGACATGGGTAAGTTAGTGCTGAAAAACGGGAAAGTATTTGAAGGTGATTTTAACAGGTCGCCGGACGGGAACTACTGGCTATATGTAAATAAGTGCATGATAAAATTTACAAAGGATGAAATAAGTAAAACAATTATCTATTCCAGAAATGAGCATGAGAACAAAACCGCGTATAATTTAAAAGCCGAAATGGGTAAACTAAATGTCTGTAAGGAAGACACAAAATATGACGAGATAATAAGTTATGCTGCCAGGAAACATAACCTGGACCCGGCGCTTATAAAGGCTGTAGTAAAAGCAGAATCCAATTTTAATGTAAGGAATTTGTCGTGCAAAGGAGCGTGCGGATTAATGCAGCTTATGCCTGATACTGCAAAAGGTTTGGGAGTGAAAGACTCCTATGAACCAAAGGCAAATATCTACGGTGGTACAAAATATTTAAGGTATATGCTTGAATTATTTGATTGGGACCTTGAAAAAGCTTTAGCCGCCTATAATGCAGGGCCGAAAGCTGTCCTTAAATACCATGATGTGCCTCCGTATGACGAGACAAGAGGTTATATAAAGAAAGTTTACAAAAATTATCAGGACTACAGGTATTCAAACAAAATATATACTTATACTGATGAATCCGGCAAGATGAATATATACAACATAAAAAGAAAACGGTGAACCAACTATGTGGCTTCGTAGTAAATGACTTAAATGAAAATTCCGCAACGAATATTAGACAAAATGAAGTTATATCCCAAATTTTATCGGGCGGTTTGGCTGGCATGCAGTAAAATTCCGAAAGGGAAAACCCTGTCTTACAAAGAACTTGCAGTAAAAATCGGCAGGCCGAAAGCTTTCCGTGCAGTAGGGCTTGCACTTAAAAAAAATCCTTTTGCCCCTATTATACCATGCCACAGAGTAATAGGTTCTAAAGGTGGTCTGGTAGGGTATTCCGGTCCAGGCGGGATACAGAATAAAAGAAAAATGCTCAAAGAAGAAAAAGCGATATAAAGTCAAATCCGAATTTTGAATCTCGAAAAATATCAATATTAAATTAAGGGAACATCGTGAAACAGTGCAGGTTCATCATAAGCAAAAAACAAAACGGTTATTATAATATAGCCCTTGATGAGGCATTATTTAGTATATGCAAAGAATCAAAACCTCCATTCTCCGTATTCAGGATTTATACTTGGGCAAAGCCTTGTTTAACTATAGGATATTTCCAGAAATACAATGAAATATATGATGCCGACCTTTACAGGTGTAAAATAGATAAACTACCGGTCATAAGAAGGCTCACCGGCGGTTTAGCGGTCCTTCATAAAAACGATGTTTCTTATTCATTGATTACCAACTCCTCTGACTGGCCGTATGTTTACGAACAGGAAAAAAGCTATAAAGCCGTGCATTCGACTATAAGGTCTGCTTTAATATATATCGGAATAAACGCAGAGTTCATTAAATATGGTTTTGTATCAAGTAAAAATTCAGTTTGTGTCGATACAATGTTCAACTATGACCTGCATTTAAACGGAGAAAAGATTGTAGGTTCATGTCAAAGAAGGTCAGGAAAAATCCTATTGCAGCAGGGTTCTTTACATTTACCAGGTAAATATGACTTAAATAAATTAAGTTCTTCATTAAGAAAAGAGTTGAAAAATGTATTTAAAATGCAACTAATGCATTCTTCAGTTTCAGATAAAGAAAATAAACTCGCAAATGACCTTGTAAATAACAAATATTCTTCCGTAAGCTGGAGTCAGAAATTCATTAAAGCCTAGATGTTTCCTAACTTTGACAAAAACTTATTAAAGAAGTATAATTTTCAACAAGAAATATTAATAAACAACCTAAAAGAGTTTAGGGCATTTCGCTATGCCAAAATGCTCTATAAGGAGAAAAGTATGCCTAAGCAAGATAAGAATCCTAAAAATAATGATCATGTAACAAAAAATGAGTTTAAAGGAAGGTTGGACAAAGTAGATGTAAGATTTGACAAGGTAGATGAAAGATTCCAAAAGATAGATGGAAGATTTGACAAGGTAGAATTAGCATTGCAAAATCAGGCTGCTGCGATTATATCCAATACTGAGGATATTAAAATTATAAAGGAGACAATGGCAACTAAAGATGATGTCCAAAAAATACTTTCAGCGGTAGATAATATTGCACGCGATGTTATAGATGTAGGGCGCAAATCTGTTGTTAATACGCATAGAATAAATGAAATGGATATAAAAATTGAAGAACACGAAAAGCGTATAAGCAGGTTAGAATCAGCTCATCATAAGTGATGCTCCACTTTTTTGTCCCTCAGCAAATTAACCAAACCAATTTGCAATCAATAATCAAGATATAAAGGAAAAAAATAAAAATATGTTAAAAATGATTTTAAATTCCATTTTCGGTTCGCAGAACGAAAGAATGCTTAAAAAAATGAAACCTAGGATAGATGCTATAAATGCTCTTGAGCCAGAGCTAACTGCGTTAAGCGACGAGCAAATAAAAGCTAAAACCGATGAGTTTCGCAAAAGGCTTTCAAACGGCGAAACCCTTGATGATATCTTAACAGAAGCTTTTGCCTGCGTTCGCGAAGCTTCTAAAAGGACTATAGGCCTGCGCCATTTTGATTCTCAGCTGATAGGCGGGATCATTCTGCATCAAGGGAAAATAACTGAGATGAAAACAGGTGAAGGAAAAACTCTGGTAGCGACTTTACCCGTTTATTTAAATGCGATATCCGGGCTTGGTGTCCATGTCGTGACCGTGAATGATTACCTTGCAAAACGCGACAGGAACTGGATGGGGCCTATATATGAGTTTATGGGGTTGACTGTCGGTTTTGTCCAGCATGACATGGAAAACATAGACCGCCAGGCCAATTACAGGTGTGATGTAACTTATGTTACGAACAATGAGATAGGTTTTGATTACCTTCGCGATAATATGGTCATCTCAAAGGAGGACAGGGTCTTAAGGAACCTTAACTTTGCGATAGTCGACGAAGTAGACTCGATATTGATAGATGAAGCAAGGACTCCTCTTATAATATCGGGCCCTGCGGAAGAATCTACGGATAAATACTATATTTGTAACCGAGTAGTTCCTCATTTAAAAGGGAGAAAAATAGTTGAATCCGAAGAGATAAAAGCAAAATATGAAGGTGTTGACCTGACAGTGGGATATGATTATATAGTTGATGAAAAGAACCATTCTATAGTCTTAACCGAGCAGGGAGCGGCAAAAGCAGAAAAACTGCTGGGAGTCAAAAATATTTATGATGATTTACAGTCGGAATGGGTACACCATATCACTCAAGCGCTAAAAGCCCATAACCTCATGATCCGTGATGTCGAATACGTGGTTAAAGACGGCGAGGTCATAATCGTAGATGAGTTTACGGGAAGGCTCATGCCCGGAAGAAGGTGGTCTGAAGGGCTTCACCAGGCTGTTGAAGCAAAGGAAAATCTGAAAATAGCAGAAGAGAACCAGACCCTTGCCACCATAACTTTCCAAAATTATTTCAGGATGTACAAAAAACTGGCAGGAATGACGGGTACAGCCATAACTGAAGCGAGTGAATTCTGGGAAATTTACAAATTAGACTGCATTGATATACCTACTAATAAACCTATGATAAGGGAAGACCACCCTGATGTTATTTACAGAACGACAAAAGAAAAATATGAAGCTATAGTTACAGCCATCGAGGGATTATGGAGAAAAGGCCAGCCTGTCCTTGTCGGTACACGCTCTATCGATCAATCCGAGAAAGTATCTGTAATGCTGAGGCGTAAAGGCGTGCCGCATCAGGTTTTAAACGCCAAATACCATGAAATGGAAGCCCAGATCATAGCCCAGGCCGGGAAAAAGGCCGCTGTGACGATTGCAACTAATATGGCAGGCCGCGGCACCGACATAGTCTTGGGGGGGAATCCTCAAGACCCTGAAGAAGCGAAGTTCGTTATAAGTGCAGGGGGCCTGCATATCCTTGGTACAGAAAGGCATGAAGCAAGAAGAATAGATAACCAGCTGCGAGGCCGTTCAGGAAGGCAGGGTGACCCCGGCTCATCGCGTTTTTACCTTTCTCTGGAAGATGAGTTGATGCGGCTGTTCGGTTCCGAGCGGATTTCCGGGCTCATGCAGAAACTTGGAATGCAGGAAGGCGAAGAGATTCAGCACCCTTGGATAAGCAAAGCCATCGAGAACGCACAGCGAAAAGTCGAAGGTATGAACTTTGATATAAGAAAACAGCTCCTAGATTATGACAACGTTATGAATAAACAGAGAGAAGCTGTTTACAGGCTCAGGAACGAGATACTTGAAGGAGAAGATATATCTCAGACAGTTCAAGACATGCTCATGGAATCGGTAGATAACAAACTGTTCATCTGGGCACCCGAGAAACTATATCCCGAGCAATGGGATATGGCAAGCCTGAGTGCCTGGCTTACAAGGACCTTTCAGGTCAAGCTGGATATTCCTAAAGACGAGTTAAATTATATGAAGCCGGAAGAATTTAAGGAATTAGTCGAAGGAAAAGTTAATGAGGCCTACAGTAACAGGGAAAAAGAATTGACCGTGCCCATATTACATCAGGTCCAAAGAATGATACTCCTTCAGATGATAGATACTGCCTGGAAAGAGCATCTATACGACCTTGACCAGATAAAAAAAGGTATTGGTTTAAGAGCCTACGGGCAAAAAGATCCGCTCGTGGAATATAAGAAAGAATCCTTCGCTATGTTTGAGCAGATGATGAACAGGATAAGAGAAGCTACTATAGAATACATTTTCCGTTTTCAACTTGTTCATGAGCCGCTCAGGCGTGCTCCTATCCCTGTAAACCGGATAGCAGGAAACCCGCAGAACGGGAATGTAATGAATATTGCTGCACAAAAAACACTCGTTGGGGCCGGCGGTGTTTCAAAAGAAGTAACAATGCCGGCTAAACTCGGAAGGAACGACCCGTGCCCTTGCGGAAGCGGGAAGAAATACAAAAAATGCTGCGGCAAGTAGAAAATCAGTTATTAGTTCATAGTTCGTAGTAACCACAATTTAAAAAGAGAATAAAATAATGAAAACAAAAAAGGCAAAAACAACAAGCGTTAAGGATTTAAAAATCGAGATTGCGCTCCTTTATAAGATAATCGAGATAATAGGGCAATCTACCAATTTAAATGAATTGATGCAGCAGATAGCAAAAGTCCTTGCGAGCACTTTGAAATGCGACAGCTGTTTTATTTATCTCTTGGAAGATTCTAAATTGGTGCTTTCAGGCGCCTGGCCTCCTCACCCGTTTCATTTGGGAAAATTGATTCTAGAGAAGGGCGAAGGTATTACCGGATGGGTTGCAGAACATAAAAAACCCGTTTCCCTACAAAAAAATGCGTTCAAAGACCCAAGATTTAAAATATTCACTAATTTACCGGAAGATAGGTTCGCTGCTATATTATCCGCTCCTATTATTTTGAATTCAAAAACAATAGGGGTAATAAACCTGCAGAATAAAAGCCGGCGCGATTTTAATAAACAGTCAAATCTTCTTGTAAGCATTTCAAGCCAGATAGCCGGCGCGATCGAAAAAACAAAACTCCTGCAGGTTTCAAATAAAAAAACCAAACAGCTTGAAACGATCGCACGTTTATCCCGCAGTATAGTTTCAAACACATATTTATACGAGATACTCCAGTTGATAGTGACGATGACTGCCCAGACAATGAATTCAAAGATCTGTTCGCTTATGCTTTATAATGAAAAGACGCATGAGCTTAAGATCGAAGCCACGCAAAGCCTCTCCGAAGACTACACGAAAAAACCTCCTATAAAAGTCGGACAGTCGGTTTCAGGCAAAGCCCTGGAACTAAAACAGCCGGTGACTGTCCTGGACGTTACAACTGAACCTAACTATAATTATCCCGAGATAGCCAGAAGAGAAGGTTTATGCTCTATGATAGCAGTCCCGATGCTGGTAAAGGACAAACCTGTAGGGGTCATAAACTGTTATACGACCGAAAAACACAATTTCAGCGAAGAAGAAATAAACGTCCTGCAGACCATAGCGATCCAGTCGGCGATAGCCATAGAAAACACCAGGCTTTTTGAAGAATCAAAAGTAACGCGCGAGTCGCTTGAGACAAGAAAAATCGTTGAAAGGGCCAAAGGTATCCTTATGAGGGAAAGAGGCCTGGCAGAAGAAGAAGCCTTCAGGTTCTTGCAAAAACAGGCAATGAATATGCGCCGTAGCATGCGGGAAATAGCTGAAGCCGTCCTTTTAAGCGATGGGATCAAGAAACCATAAAAAATTCAAAATGAAAAATTAAAAATCAAGGTTCCCGCTGTGGCGGCCATAAATTAAATTAATTATGATAGATATATTAAAGAAATATCAGAATATACCGCTTTCGTTAATAAGTGGAATTCTGATATTTTTATCCTTCCCTAAGCCAAACCTTTATTTGTTTGCCTGGATCGCACTAATACCATTGTTGATGGTGATTTCAAATAAGAGCATAGCCGGTTCTTTTTTTTATGGTTTATTTTCCGGGATTGTCGCAAATGCCTCCATTATTTACTGGATTTATCCCTTAATAAAATTCAATACAAATTCTTCCGTCCAGGCAAGCCTTTGCTTATTCCTTTTAAGCGGCTATATGGCGCTTTATGTGGGGGTATGGGCATCTCTTCTTAGAGCTGCACGTACCAACCGGTCGGTCTTCCGTTTTTCATTATTTGCTGCGGCTTTATGGGTTTCTTTGGAATATTTAAGGACATACCTTCTTACAGGATTCCCGTGGGCTTTGTTAGGGTACTCACAGTGGAAGTTTTTGCCTATCATACAGGTCGCCGAATACACCGGAGTGTACGGAGTTTCTTTTTTGCTTATTTGGGTGAATGTAGGCATATATCAGTTTATTAAGACAAGAAAATGGGTTTCTTTTTATATATTAATATGTGTTTTTTTGGCTGCCCTTGTTTTTGGTTATTCAAAATTGATCATAAACCGTTACTCATCGCCTCCCTATATAAGCGTGGCGGTCATACAGGCAAATATCGATCAATACAAAAAATGGGACCCGGCCTATGAAAAACAGATCATAGATACTTATAATTCGCTTATCGCAAGAGCCTCGGAACACAAGCCCGACCTGGTAATTTGGCCTGAGACCGCCGTACCCGGATACCTGCCTTCAAATGCCTTGTTGTATTCATGGGTAAATGAAATAGCCAAGCATACCCAGACGTATCACTTTGTAGGTTCTCCTTACTATAACGGCGGCTTGAATTATTATAACTCCGTGATTTTGTTCAATTCAGAAGGAGAAATATTGGGCTGGCATAAAAAAAACCACCTGGTCCCGTTCGGCGAGTTCATACCGTTTAGAAAGCTTTTAGAACCTTATTTCAGCATATTGAATACGCTAGGTGATTTTACCCGCGGGGATGAATTAAATACATTTTCCGTAAAATCAGTGATCTGGGGAGTAACGATATGTTCGGAGAATTTTTTCGGAGATATCGTAAGGAAAACAGTGTTAAATGGCGCCGAAGTGCTTACAAATCAAACCAATGATGCCTGGTATTTTAAAACTTCTGCGCCTATGCAGCACTTTCTGATGAATGTCTTCCGGGCTGTGGAAAACAGGCGGACTATAGTTGTTTGCGGCAACACGGGGGTCTCAGGAATAGTTGAACCAAACGGTATAATAAGTAAAATCGTCCCTATATTAACTACAACTTATTTTATCAGCCGGATAGAACCAAATAAAAAAATAACGTTTTATACTCGTTGGGGCGATTTATTTTCTAAACTCTGTATATTAATAACATTAATAATGCTTTTTTCTACTTTCATAAATAGGAAATTAAAGTTATTTAAAAACAAATTAGCCCCTTCCGGGACTAACTGAAATCAAGTATAGGATTTTCTATACTAAAGGGGTAAAAATGTCAATTGACAATCTAAAAGCGCAGGTAGAGCATTTAAGGGGGGTTCTTTGATATAGAAAAAAAGAAAAAAGAAATACAGGAACTTGAAAAAAAGGCTTCTGCGCCTGACCTGTGGAACAATTCCAAAGATGCCCGCCAGCTGTTAAAACATCTAAAAACCGTTAAGGCAATAACCAGCCAATGGGAAAAAATAAATCAAGAATTTAATGATATAAATGCATTGGACCAATTAAATGCAGGAGAACAAGATGAGCAGATCAAAACAGAAATAGAAGAAAATATAAAAAAACTTGAAAATACGGTCAAAATACTTGAGATAGAGACAAAGTTGTCCGGAGAATACGATACTAACAACGCTATTTTGGCGATACATGCAGGAGCAGGGGGCACGGAGTCCTGTGATTGGGCTGAGATGCTTCTTAGGATGTATCTGCGCTGGGCTGAGGCAAAAAACTTTTCATTCGAAATCATCGATATACTTTCAGGTGAGGAAGCCGGCATAAAAAGCGTGACCCTTATTATAAAAGGAGAGTATGCTTACGGGTTTCTGCAGGCGGAGATAGGTGTGCACAGGCTTGTGCGTATATCACCTTTTGATGCAAATAAAAGGCGCCATACCTCGTTTGCTTCAGTTGATGTTCTTCCCGAAATAGAAGATGATATAGAGATTAAAATAGAAGAAAAGGACATTAGAATAGATACTTACAGGGCGTCAGGGCATGGCGGCCAGCATGTAAATAAGACAGATTCTGCGGTACGGATAACTCATTTGCCTACAAATATAGTAGTGCAATGCCAGAACGAGAGGTCCCAGCACAAAAACAAGGAAAAATGCCTGAAGCTGCTTAAAGCGAAACTATACGAATTAGAACAGGAAAAATTAAGAAAAGCTACGGAAAAACATTACGACGAAAAAGGTGCGATCGCCTGGGGGCATCAAATCCGCTCCTATGTATTTATGCCTTATCAGCTGGTAAAAGATCACCGCACGAATAAAGAGATAGCTCAAGCAGAAATCGTTTTGGACGGCGGTATAGACCCTTTCATTACATCTTACCTTGACTGGAAATTAAAAAACAAGTAAAAAACACCTTAAATTTCAAATAATTTTATTAAAAGGTTGATAGATGTCTTTTATAAGCTAATTTGACATTAACAACCTGTACTACTTGAATTATTCTGCAAAAGACTGTTCTAATTGACAATTAATGAAAAATTGGGTATAATTTCAATCTAAATTGCATTTTTAAATTTAGGGGGTGTTATGTTCAAAATAATGATTGTAGATGATGAAAAAGATGTTGTTGAGCTTCTTAATTTTGTGTTAAAAAACGAAAATTATGAATTGCATAGTGCCTTTAGCGGAAAAGACGTATTGGAAAAACTTGGTATATTGCCCTCGTCTCAGACTGTTATAAAACCTGATCTTATCATACTTGATGTGATGATGCCCGATATAGACGGTTATACAGTTGTTACAAGAATGCTTGATAATGAAAAGACCCGGAATATACCGATAGTGGTTTTGTCGGCAAAAGGGCAGATGCGAGACCTGTTCGAGATGTCGTCAAATGTCCTGGCTTTTATAGATAAACCATTTGATCCGGAAGTATTGAAAAATAAAATAAATAACTTAATTGACGATATAGTTCCCGGAAAGGCATAAAAATATGGATAACGCTGCAGGAACACCGTTAGATCAGATTATAGAGTTAAGGCGCCAGAAGCTTGAAAAATTAAAGAGCTCAGGAATCAATCCATACCCTTCGAGATATAATAATTGCACTCAGATAGCAGATATCTTAAGCCGCTATCAGGCAATTAATACAGGTGAAATGTCTTCTGAAAGCGTTAATATTTGCGGAAGGATAATCTCAAGAAGGGAAATGGGAAAAGCCTGTTTTTCAGATATCGTAGATTTTTCCGGCAAGATGCAATTCTACATAAGGAAAGACGATATAGGAGAAGAGTCATTCAATACGTTTAAAAACCTGGTGGATATTTCAGATTTCGTTGGATTAAAAGGTTTCCCTTTCAGGACCAGGACGGGAGAATTAAGTATTAAAGTCGAAAGCTGGGTTTTGTTATCAAAGGCTTTGAGGCCTTTACCGGAAAAATGGCACGGACTAAAGGATGTTGAGACAAGGTACAGGCAGAGGTACCTTGACCTCATCTCAAATCAGGAAGTAAAAGCGGTTTTTATCAAGCGAAGCCAGCTAATCACTGCTATCAGGCAGGAATTAAATACGCGCGGTTTCTTAGAAGTCGAAACCCCGGTCATGCAGACAATAGCCGGAGGTGCAGCTGCCAAGCCGTTCATAACGCACCACAATGCTTTGAATATTGACCTGTTCCTTCGCATAGCTCCTGAACTTTACTTGAAGAGGCTCGTGGTAGGCGGGCTTGAAAAAGTATATGAAATAGGAAGGAATTTCAGGAACGAAGGCATTGACCGCTCTCATAACCCTGAGTTTACTATGCTTGAAATATACCAGGCCTATGCAAATTATGAAGATATGATGAAGCTCACTGAAGATCTGATTTCTGCTGCCGCAAAGGTCTTGGGCATTGAAATGGGCATTCCTTTTAAAAGAGTCAAGATGTTCGATGCCTTGAAAGAAAATACCGGGATAGATTTTATTCCGCTTCTTGAAACCAAAGAAATGACTGATACCGCAAGAAAACTCGGGCTTGATATACCTTCGGATATGCCGGGCAAAAAAGTCCTGGATGAAGTTTTTGATAAACTGGTCCTGCCCAAATTAGATGGTCCTACTTTTGTTACGGATTATCCGACTCTATACTCTCCGCTCGCAAAATCCCGATATGATGAGCCGGGTATAACCGAGCGTTTTGAACTTTTTATGAACGGAAAAGAAATAGCCAATGCTTTTTCGGAGCTCAATGACCCTGTTGAACAGAAACGGCGTTTCCAACTGCAGATGGAAGCCCGGGCTAAGGGTGACGACGAAGCCCAGCCTTACGATGAAGATTTTGTTATTGCTCTTGAACATGGGCTGCCTCCAACAGGAGGCTTAGGGATCGGTATAGACAGGCTGGTAATGACACTTACAAATACCGACTCTATTCGTGAAGTAATACTCTTCCCTACACTAAGGCCATAGCCTAAATAAAGTTAAGAAATTCAAAATGCAAAATGAAAAATGCAAAATTAAGGTGTCCGCCATGGCGGACGTATTAAAATTGATCCCGCAAAGCGGGATACCGCAATTTTACATTTTACAATTTCCATTTTGCATTTAGGTTATCTTTGGCCTAACTTTAAGGATTAAACACTATGGCACCTTTAGAATTATTTATCGCTTTAAGATATTTAAAAGCCCGCCGAAAAGGTGTATTTACCCTGCTTACAACTGTCATAGGGATAGGCGGAATTACACTAGGGGTTGCATCTCTTATAATAACTTTGGCGGTTATGAGCGGTTTTCATAAGGATATAAGAGAAAGGATATTGAGGCTTCAGCCTCATCTGGTAGTTGTTAAAGAAAATTCCTATCGCTTCAATGATTATAAGGAAATCGAAGAAAGCCTGTCAAAAAACAAGGAAGTAAATTCAACCGCTCCGTTTGTCTACGGCCAGATAATCTTGAGGAACAACGACAATACTTACGGAGCAGTAATAAAAGGCATAGACTGGCAGATGGAAAACAAAGTTGTTGATATAAAAGGCCTTTTAATTGAAGATGAGAAACCTTTAAATGACCTGGCAAGTGATGAAATAATCCTCGGCAAGGAATTAGCTGATAAGTTGAGATTAAGAACCGGTAATGACGTGATACTTATGTCTCCGGGTCAGTTTGCAGTTGTCCCTAAAATGAGAAAATTCAAAGTAGCTGGGATATTCCATTCCGGGATGTATGAATACGATGATAACCTTGCCTATATTCTCCTTTCAACAAGCCAGGAATTGTTTGATATAAATGGGTCCGTAACCGGAATAGGTGCCTCGATAAAAGACCCCAATGAGGCATCTAAGCTGGAAAAATACTTTCAAGATAGTTTATCTTACCCGTATGGCGTGCGTTCCTGGGAAAGGATGAACAGGAACCTTTTTTCTGCATTAAAACTTGAAAAGATAATGATGTTCATAATCCTGACGCTTATAATACTTGTAGCTTCATTTAACATTATCTCAAACCTGCTCCTTTTAACCGTTGAGAAAGCAAAAGAAATAGGCATTCTGTCTGCGATCGGTCTTGAACGGTACAGGATAGGCAAAATATTCTTTTATGAAGGCCTTATTATAGGGTTGACCGGAATATTTTCGGGTTTATTTTTAGGGGTAGGCATAAGCCTGGTATTAAAAAAATACCAGTTTATCCATTTGCCTGCGGACGTATATTACTTAGACACATTGCCTGTAAGGATACTGCCGAACGATGTGCTAAGCATTTTGATAGCAGCGTTACTTATAACTATGATAGCTGTGATCTATCCGGCTTATCAGGCAACAAAACTTGACCCGATAGAGACGATAAGATACGGTTAGAACATAGGAAATGAAAAATGCAAAATGAAAAATGTAAAATTAAGGTGTCCGCAGTTGCGGACTTATTTGAATTATTCGCCAAAGGTGAATACCTTAATTTTGCAATTTGCAATTTTCATTTTTCATTTAAATTATCCACCCTAGGCGGTTAATTTAGTGAATATAATTACTGAGAACCTTCATAAAACATTTTCTTTGGAACATGGAGTCGAAGTCAGCGCTTTACGGGGAATAGATTTAAATATTGACTCAGGCCAGACTGTAGCTATCGTAGGGCCGTCTGGTGCAGGAAAGAGCACTCTCTTGCACATATTGGGTTTAATGGACAGACCGAGCCTTGGAAGAGTAGTGCTTGACGGACAGGATTATTCAATGCTCTCCGATAAAGAACGCTCCTGTGCACGTAAGAATAAAATAGGGTTTTTGTTTCAACTACACTATCTTTTGCCCGAATTCACCGTCCTTGAAAACATTACTATACCAGTATGGGAAAATCAGGTCAGGATGAAAGATGAAATAACAGGTTTAATTGACAAGCTTGGATTAGCGGATCGGGCAGAACATTTGCCGTCGGAACTTTCAGGAGGAGAACAGCAGAGAGTTGCTTTAGCAAGGGCTTTGATAAACAGCCCGAGTATCCTTCTTGCGGATGAACCTACGGGTAACCTTGACAGGGCTACGGGTGAAAAAGTAGAGAAAATTATATTTGAAGAATGTAAAAACAGAGGCATAACGCTGGTGCTTGTAACTCATAATCCTGAGCTTGCAGCCAAAGCAGACAGGATTATTAAAATGAGCGACGGTGTTTTAGTAAAAAATTAAAAAACTTGACTGATTTTTGGAGGATAAAAATGAAGATTTACCTGAATGGGAAATTGGTAGAAAAAGACGATGCAAAAATATCTGTTTTTGATCACGGCCTTTTATACGGTGACGGTGTTTTTGAAGGCATCCGTGCCTATAACGGCAGGGTTTTCAGGCTGGAAGAACATTTAAAGAGGCTTTTCTATTCAGCAAAAGCTATAATGCTTGAGATACCGATAAAAATAGAAGAAATGCAGGAAGCCGTACTTGAGACTTTAAGAGCTAATAACTTAAGGGACGCCTATATAAGATTAATTATTACCAGGGGAACCGGCGATTTAGGCCTTGATCCGAAAAAATGTTCCGGTCCTAAATGTTCCGGTCCGGCGATTATAATTATAGCAGATAAGATTACTCTATACCCGAAAGAGTTGTATACAAAAGGGCTTGAGATAGCCACTGTCTCAACCAGAAAAAACATACCCCAGGCTATAAACTCCTGCATAAAATCCCTTAACTATTTAAACAATATTCTTGCCAAAATAGAAGCTACACGGCTTGGTGTTCAGGAGGCTATAATGCTTAATGCCCAGGGCTATGTAGCTGAGTGTACCGGGGACAATATTTTTATCATTAAAAAGGACAAGCTTATTACTCCTCCTGCTTCAGCCGGAGCGCTTGAGGGTGTTACAAGAGGGGCTGTTATAGAGCTTGCGCCAAAAGTTAAACTCAAGGTCAGTGAAGAGCTCTTTACGCCTTACACAATCTATACAGCTGACGAATGCTTCCTAACAGGTACGGGCGCGGAGGTTATTCCTGTAGTTAAATTTGATGGAAGGTTGATAGGGGATGGGAATCCCGGCATATATTCCCTGAAATTAATAGAGTTGTTCAGGGAATTGGCAAACTCAACGGGTGTAGCTATATAAGGAAATGCAAAATGCAAAGTGTAAAAAGTAAAATTTAGGTGTCCGCTATAGCGGACCATTTAAATTAATCCCGCCTTTGCGAGATACAACAATTTTGTATTTTGCAATTTTCATTTTGCATTTGGGGTTAGTTATGTTATGCAATATCTGCCGCAATAATGAAGCTAACATACATCTAGACGGCATAGTAAATGGTAAAACTATGAACCTAAACCTTTGCGAAGAATGTGCAAAAAAGCAAGGTATAGAATTTTCACTTGAAAAACCGCATTTTTCAATAGTTGATCTTTTAGCTAACCTCAGTGATTGGGAAATACCCGGGCATAAGGTTGCAAAATCGATAGTTTGCCCGAATTGCGGCTTAAGTTATGTTAAATTCAAAGAAATGGGCCGCCTGGGCTGTTCAAAATGTTATTCATCCTTTGAAATGCAGCTTTCACCGCTCCTAAAAAGGATACATGGGAGCATCAAACATATAGGCAAGCAGGCAAAAATCAAAATCCCTGTTTCTAGCGACAAAGTTAGCAGGCTGCGTATAGAGCTTGGCAAGGCTATAAAAGACGAGGAGTTTGAAAAGGCTGCGGAACTCAGAGATATGATAAAGAAAATAAAAAAAAGTGGAGCCCCTCCGGAAGGGACTGAAGATTCTTTTGAATAAACGGCATAAACATGAAACTAAAAGAATACCTGAACAAGCAGTTAAAAAGAAGCATAGAGCCCGGCCCTAAAGACGATATAGTGTTATCTTCTAGAATAAGGCTTGCCAGGAACCTCGATTATAAAGTTTTTCCCTGGAGGGCAAACAACGCCGTTTTAGAAAATATTTGGGAGAGCTCAGCAGGTATCATTAAACGACAGGATGAGTTGACCGACCCTGAAGTTTTATATTTCCCGGGTCTTGACCAGTTGGACTTGGAATTGTTGATTGAAAGGCATTTAACGTCGTATGACCATGCTGCAAGTAAAAAACCAAGAGGCCTGATTATAAGCGGTGACGAAAAGGTAGTTGTAATGGTTAATGAAGAAGACCATTTCAGGCTCGTATCGATACTGCCGGGTTTAAATTTGGAAGCTGCTGCAAGGGTGATAGATACGATAGACAATAAGTTATCCCAGGAACTTGGGTTTGCCTTTTCTGAGCAGTGGGGATTTCTTACTGCCTGCCCGACAAATGCCGGAACCGGCATGAGGGCATCATGCCTTGTGCATTTACCCGGGCTCATATTGGCTGATAAGATAGAGCCGATGCTCAGGGAACTGGCAAAACTGGGAGTGGTTGTAAGAGGTCTTTACGGAGAAAACACTGAAGTGCTCGGAGATATGTTCCAGATAACGAACGGCCCGACTTTAGGAAGGACTGAGAGCGAAGTAATAAAAACCGTTGAACATGTCGTAAGTGCTATAATAAACTACGAAAAAAATGCCAGGAACGAATTAAGGCACGGAAGAACAGCCCTATTGACTGAAGACAAGGTTTACCGGGCAAAAGCGATTTTAAAAAATGCAAGAAGCATCAGTTTATCGGAAGCCATGTCCCTGTTGTCAAAGATCAAACTTGGATTGAACATAGGACTGGATATTCCCTGGGATCAGGAAGCCATAAATAAGCTTTTGATGATTATTCAGCCCGCGCATTTGCAGCAGGTAACGGAAAAAACCTTATCTTTGGAAGAAACAGATATTGTGCGGGCTATGGTAATACGGCAGAGATTGAACTGAAATAGACATCAGACTTTAGACCACCGACTGCAGAGTAAAGGCAAAAAGAATAAGTTTTTCAGTCTGTTGCCTGAAGTCTGTGGACTGTAGTCTATAACTTGTGAGGTAAAAAACATGTCAAGCAGATTTACGGACAGGGTACAGAGAGTAATAATAATCGCTCAGGAAGAAGCCAAAAGGTTAAATCATGATTATGTGGGGACTGAGCACATTTTACTCGGGCTTGTTGCTCTTGGGGAAGGAATGGCAGCCAAAGTCTTATACAACATCGGAGTAGACTTGAAAAGGGTGCGTGCTGAAGTGGAAAAATTGGTAGGTACCGGAGACAACATCATGCTTTTGGGGGAAATACCGTTTACTCCGAGGGCCAAGAAAGTCCTTGAACTGGCTGTTGAAGAAGCCCAGAGCCTTGGCCACACTTATGTTGGCACGGAACATCTGTTATTGGGATTACTGCGCGAAGAAGAAGGCATAGCGGCCAGGGTTTTAGAGAATTTATCCGTTAAGATCAATGACGTAAGACAAGAACTTATGAACATAATAGACCAGGAATCTGAAACAGCTAACAATAAACATCACGGGACAAAAACATCTAAAACTAAAACTCCTACGCTTGATGAGTTCGGGCGCAACCTCACCTTATTAGCCAAGGAGTCAAAACTAGACCCCGTTATAGGAAGAGAAGACGAGATAGAGCGCTTAATTCAGATTCTTTCAAGGCGGACTAAAAACAACCCGGTTTTAATAGGCGATCCCGGCGTCGGAAAAACAGCGATAGTAGAGGGGCTGGCTCAAAAAATATCTTCCAGTGAAGTGCCTGAAATATTGAATAATAAAAGAGTTATGACGCTTGACCTTGCTTCAGTGGTTGCAGGAACAAAATACAGAGGAGAATTTGAACAGAGATTGAAAAATATTATGGAAGAGATACGCCGGACGAAAAATCAGGTAATTCTTTTTATTGACGAGCTTCATACTGTGATAGGCGCCGGTGCTGCAGAAGGAGCCATAGATGCTTCCAATATGTTAAAACCTGCCCTGGCCAGGGGCGAACTTCAATGCATAGGAGCTACGACATTGGATGAATACAGGAAACATATTGAACATGATGCCGCTCTTGAACGGCGTTTTCAGCCAATAATGGTAGAACCGCCAAGTGTCGAAGAAACAGTAAAGATACTCAACGGTCTAAAAGAAAAATATGAGAATCATCATAAAGTCCATTATTCGGACAAAGCGATAATTGCGGCATCAGAACTTTCGGATAGATATATCTCTGACAGGTACCTGCCGGACAAGGCCATCGATCTGATAGATGAAGCAGGGGCGAGAGCACGGCTGCAGACGTCACAGCCTCCTGAGGAATTTAAGGTGAAAGAAGAAGAATTAAATAAAGTCACTATGGAAAAGGAAACAGCAATAGCAAAACAGGAATATGAAAAAGCCGCACATCTAAGAGATAAAGAAAAAGACCTTAGAAAAGACTTGGATGATACAAAAAAACAATGGCGCAGCACAAGAGACGAAGCAAGGCCGGTTATTAGCGCCGAGGATATCGCTTCCCTGGTTTCAAAGTGGACAAAGATACCTGTAATGCGGTTGACAGAAAAAGAATCGGAAAAGCTGATCCACATGGAAGAAAACCTTAAAAAACGGGTCATAGGACAGGATGAAGCGATAAAGGTTATAGCTCAGGCCGTAAGAAGAAGCAGGACAGGACTGAAAGACCCTTTAAAACCTATAGGCGGGTTTATTTTTCTTGGCCCAACCGGAGTAGGAAAGACCGAACTAGCACGGGCTTTGGCGGAATTTTTATTCGGTGATGAAAATTCCCTAATAAGAGTTGATATGTCGGAATTTATGGAGAAGTTCACTGTTTCAAGGCTCATAGGTGCGCCTCCGGGGTATGTGGGTTATGAAGAAGGCGGGCAATTGACCGAAAAAGTAAGAAGGAAACCCTATTCTGTTGTACTTTTGGATGAAATAGAAAAAGCGCATCCTGATGTCTTTAATATACTCCTGCAAGTGTTGGATAACGGTTTCTTAAGCGATAATCTCGGGCATAGGATTAATTTTAAAAACACAATATTGATAATGACCTCAAACGTGGGAGCCAGGCTTATATCAAAAGGTAAATCTTTAGGCTTTTTGGTCCAGGAAGATGTCGGGCACGATTACCAGAATATTAAAGAAACATTAACCGAAGAAATGAAAAAGACATTTAACCCGGAATTTTTGAACAGGATAGACGACACGCTAGTCTTTCATCCCTTAGGAAGAGAAGAGATGATAAAAATATTGGATTTAATGCTTGAAAAAGGAAAGAGCAAGATAGCCGAGCACGGTTTTGTTCTGGAACTGGATAAGGACGCGAAGGACTATCTCCTGGAAAAAGGTTTTGACCCTCAATACGGGGCAAGGCCTCTTCAAAGAGTAATACAAAGATATGTTGAAGACCCTCTTTCAGAGTACATCCTATCCAATAAGTTCGCTCATAACCCCGGTGATCCTCAGATCAATATTATTGTGACCTTAAACCATGAAGCAAAAGTTTTGGAATTTAAGCCAAAAGATAGAACTGAATGCGCTTCATAAATAGGGGGCACTGAAAAACTCATTGCTCTTTGATTACTCAGATAAAGGCAAGATTACACAGATTTAATATCAGTGTAATCGGTGACCCTAAAGGGATTTCACTTAATTAACCCTAATGAAGTCATAATCTGAAGTTCAATCTGTGTAATCAAGGTCGTAGACCCAAAATAATGTGGAAGAAAATACGCACAATATCGTTAATCCTGCTTCTATTTGTATCTCTTTCTTATATTATCAATATAAGGCTGTTTTTTCTTGAATCAAGGGTAAAATCAGCCTTAAATATAATCCAAAACCAGCAAATAAGCTTTGATAGGATAGATTATAAATTCGTAAACAGGCTTATCATAAAAAATTTAAAAGTAAGTGATGTGCTTGAATGCCCGCAAGTAATTGTCTATATTAACCCCGTAGAACTCTTAAAAACACCTAAAAACCCAGAAAATTTCATAGAGCATATCCATTTTGAAAAGCCTGTCTTATTTACGGGTCAAAAAATGTTTAATTTCAGACAAGATGATAAAGTTAAGGGCGATATGTCCGGAAAATTCCCCAGTATAGATATAACCTGGAGCGGAGGGAATGTACGGAATAAATATTTTGATTTGGAAAACAGCGAAGGTTCATTTAGAATAGACGATAAAATAATATTTATCCTGTCAGGTTTGATTGGGCAACAAAAACTAGCTATTAAGCTTGAAATGGAAAATAACAAGGCTGCCGTAAGAGGAAACATAGATGTGGATATATCGGGAAATGATACCCAGATAAATATGAGCGCTTCCTGCCATTATACAAACAAAAATCAATTTAAAATGAATGTTTTTGTGCCTAAAATAAAGTGGAAAACATTTGATATATACAACTCTACGGGGAGTTTTATTTTTGATAAAGAAGCAATAAAAGCAGAAGTTTCAAGTCTTGGTTTTAAGATAGACGTGTTTGGTGCTAATCTCAATGATCTGAAGTATAAGGCAGCTATTGATTTTTCAAAGTTAAATAAACTAATGAGCGGAAGCATAAGTTTAGACGGGAATGTAGATGAGGCTGGGCTTACCGGCAGAATAAATGTGCTCGATTTAGTGTATAGAAGGTTTCTGCTGGGAAGCACACAATTTGAGTGCAAATATGATAAGAACAGGAAACTGACCTGTAAGGGGAGCTCAATTAAAACAAAATACATTGTAGATCTTTCTTTGGATGACCTAAACGAGCTTTTTATAGTATTAAAAGACAGGAAAAATATAACGGGCAAAATAACCGGAAAGCTGACCCCTTTGAACCTTAACATAGATGTCACTAATTTGTCTCTAAGCGAATTTCCTGTATTGTTTTTAGAATACTCTGAACCGTTAAAGGGATATATCTCAATTAAAGGGAACTTGACCGAGTCAAATTCATTTATAAATTTAAATGCAGCTGGTCTAAAGACCAACAGTAATGATGAAGCTTCATTTAAGGCTGAGCTGATAGAAAAGAATAAACAATGGCAGCTAAAATCTGAATCGTTAGGTAAAGACTGGTATTTCCAGGGGAATTGGAAAAATGAAAAAGATTGGGATGTAGATATGACTTTTAACGAATTTAAAGTTGAGAACATTCTGCCTTTGTTAGATGTTAAATTTCCGCTAAAATGCAGGGTTTCGGGTTTGCTTGCTTTTTCGTCAAAAAATACCGGAAAGCTGAACGTTAAGTTAAAAGATATTTTTTGGGGTGAGGATAATTTAGGTGATGGGATAATTGATTTTGATATGTCAAAAGATATGGTTTCTTTGCAAAAACTTTCTTTTTACAATAACAAAGGGACCTTAACCGGGAACGGGGGGATTGATCTCTCTTCACAGGAGGATAATTGCCGGATTAATTTGAGTTGTCATAATTATTATTTGAAACAGAATATGATAAACGGCAATTTAACGGTAATTGGTGATTATTATAATGCGCATAACTGGAAATTTAATGGAAAGCTTGAATCTGAAGGCATTCAAGTAAATAAATGGCCAAATAAACCTTTTTTAGCTAATATTGTTTTAACAAAAGATAAACTTGAAGTTATAAATTACAATTGGCACACTTTGTCAACTGGGAAACTGGATTTAAGCTTTAGGAGTAAAGCCTTACACGGTGATTTGATATTTACAAATATACCTATTGGAAACATAGTAAAAGATGCCGGAGGTAAATTGAACGGGAAAGCCTTGGTAGTAGGAAGTCTGACGTCTCCTATTGTAGCATTTAATTATTCTGCAAATAACACAAAATACAGATCATTTTTATTTAACCATTCAGGGATTATCTCTTATGCAAATAGAACGATATCACTTCAAAATATAAAGATGTTATCAGGAAAAAGCTTTGCGGAATTAAATGGCCGGATATGGCCAAATCCTGATGTTAAAGTAAATTTAAGATCCCTGCCGTTATCTTTATTGAATAAAGTAATTAAACTGCCGTTTCATGTTTCAGGTACGACTTCCGGAGATTTTAAATTGTCTGGTTCTTATGACAACCCAAACTTGAATTTAAATGCGAGTTGCAATAATTTGTCTGTTTACAGGAAAAATATAGATGAAGTCAAATTTAAATTAGATTTGACTGACAAGAAACTTAAAATAAGTAAGTTAACAATTAAATATTCTGACAGTGAAATAAGTTTGCTTAAAGGAAGCTTTTTAGATTTTAATAATAACGAATATTTTGTAAAGACGGAGTATAAAAATCTGCGTTTAGGCTTATTTGAAATATTCGGGGGTATAACATATTCTGGGAAATGGAATTTTGATAAACACAATAAAATTGTTATTAATTCTGTATTAGCAACAAAAAAACTCTGGGTTAATCAACATAATTTAGAAAATATCTCAGTAGGCGTGTTGTATAAGGACAACAATTTAATTTTAAAAACAAAAAATGAACAAAGTCTAAAAATAAACGGGGTGCTTGATTTAAGTAATTATCCGAAAATATATATGAAACATTGTAAAATCAGTAAAAAAATCCAGGGAGAAGTTGCGATAGACGGCGAAATTGGTAAAAACAGGTTGAAATTCGACCTGTTTGCAAAAAATATACCTGCATTGGTTGTTTCCGAGCTGGCTGATTTACCGGTATATGTTGATGGTAGTTTAGGTGTGAACATTAAGGCCGATGGTACTCCTGAAAGACCCAGGTTGCAGGGGGAAATAAATTTATCTAACGGGAATATTGCAGATATGCCTTTTGACAATTTCTATTTACAAGTCATTACAAAAGAAGATAATATTTTGTCTATATCAAAACTAAAACTGGTAGAAAAAGATAAATACTCCATAATGGGTAGCGGATTTGTCCCATTTTATTTTACTAATACATCAAAGAAAAGAATGCAAAACACCCCTTTGAATCTGGTTTTTAGCATTGAAAAAGGAAACTTAAGCCTGCTTTCAAATATGTCCAAAGATATCAAATCTGCAAAAGGCGAAATAAATTCACAGATAACTCTATCAGGGACACTGAATAAGATAATAGGGAACGGTTATCTAAAAATAACGAAAGGCGAAATATATGCAAGGCGGTATTTTCAAAAACTTACTAAGCTGAAAGTTTTTTTATCGTGGAAAAATAATTTACTTAGCGTGAAAGAATTCTCGGCTACCATAGGGCAGGGAGATATGGCTCTAAACGGCAAGGTCGTATTCAGTAAACTTAAGCCAAAAAATATAGATCTTACATGGCAGACTACCGGAAAAAGGGGGATCTCTATTTCTGTGCCTGAATTGCCTATACCTTCCTCGTTGTTTAGTTCTGAGAATCTGGATATACTTACAAATTATTCTGCCGGCGAGCCAAAATTCAATATAAAATTTAAAGGGCCGGCTGATGGTATACATCTATCAGGATGGGTAGAAATGGAAAATACCCATTTCACTTATCCGTCTATAGTCAAAGCAGCAGGAGAAGACGATATATTTGCGGGCCTTTGGCCGAATATAGTATGGGACCTTGAACTGAGGTCAGGAAAAAATACCTGGTATGAAAATGAACTTGCAAGTGTGAATACTTCAGGGGGGATAAAGCTTACAGGTAAAGGCGAATATCCTAAGGTTGAAGGAAAAGTCGAAGCAATAAGAGGCAATGTCATATATTTAGGAAAGGAATTTAAAATAAACAAAGCGGTTTTTGAAACAAGGGATGCAGTGTCGTATCTTGAAGGTGAGGCTGAGATAGAAGTTTATGGTAAAGACCAGAACAGTTACGATACTATAAAACTGTTTATTGATAAATCAAAAATTGAAGATATAAAACCCCGTTTTGTCTCAAAAAACGATTTAAACCTTGCCTCTGAGCAAGCTTTTCAAAAAGCAACGGGGCTTGATTCCTCTGAATCATTATCGACAAACTCTATGTTCAGGAAACAGCTTGTTAGATTTTTTGGTTCTAGTTTGACAACCCCTGTTGCGAGGAATTTACTGAAACGTACAGGGATAGCAGATACGTTCAAGATCCAATACGTAGATGATGCAAATACAAGCCAGCTCGCAGATATAGTCCCTGCCAGCAAGCAAAGTTTTTCAGATATCCTTGCAGGGACAAAGTATTCTATGGAAAAAAGTCTTAATGATAAAATGCTGTTTGGTTATTCGGTGACACTGGATCAGATTCAAGATAAGCTTGACACTAGACATGAATTAGAACTTTCATATAGATGGACTAAAAATATATTCCTAAAAGGTTTATATCAAATACCCACGAACAACCCCTTTATGCAGTATGATAAAAGAATAACTATAGAACAGCAATGGCGCTTTGGATTACCAAAGAAGAAGAGAGAGGGCAAATAGTCTATGGAAAGGCTTGTGACGTAAAATAAAATGTTAAAACATAAATTTGACAAAATACTATGTTGTTTAAGATATATCGATATTTTAATGACAATAAATTCTATAAAATTGTTTGCCAAAAGTGAATTAAAGAGGTAGAATTAAGTGTAAAAATGGAAGATAATCCTATATGTCTGCATGAAATTGAGACATTGTAAAGGCTGTCCTATGACAAAATATGCTAAAGGTGGTTAAGAATGACAAGGGGGTCTAAATTGAGCGAAATAAATAAATTGACATCTGAGAATAAAATGCTGCTTGCTGATATGACGGCACTAAAAGAAATGCTAAAAGAAAAAACCGTAGAGTTGGAAACTGCCAATAAAAAATTGAAAACAACGGAAAATAAAATGATCCAGTCTGAAAAAATGATAAGCGTGGGAATGTTGGCAAGCGGGGTGGCACATGAATTAAACAACCCCTTGATAGCTATTTTAGGCCTTGCTGACCTGATCCTGCTTGAGAACCCATCTTACGAGTCTGTGATAAAAGACATTAAGGAAATAAAAACATCTGCTTTAAACTGTAAAAAAATAATAAACGATTGGCTGGGATTTGTAAGGTATCAGGAATTTTGTATCCAAACAGCAGATATAAGTGAAGTAATAGAAAAAACTATGACCATAGCCGGGTACCGGATTAATTCTGACAAAATTGAAGTTAAAAAAGAATTTGAAAAAAACCTGCCCGCAGTAGAAATGAGCATATCCCATATTCAGCAAGTGTTTCTTAATATAGTAATGAATGCAGCTGATGCCATGCCCCAGGGAGGAGTGTTGAAAATTTCTGCAAACGAATCAGTATGGACTGAAGAGCTCTCGAGAAAGTATACCCGCTCTAACAGCCCGGACACAAAACCTATTAAAATCGGTTGTAGGGTCGTAGTAATAAAATTCAAGGATTCTGGTAAAGGTATTAGCAAAGAAGTTTTACCTATGATATTTAACCCGTTTTTCACTACCAAGGATGTTGGCAGGGGAACAGGATTGGGAATGTATGTAAGCTCGGGAATTGTTATGAAGCATAAAGGTACGATCGTTGCTGATAGCGAGGGCTTGGGGAAAGGTTCGATTTTTACGGTTATTTTACCGATAAGCCAAATGGAGCTGTAAAAATGTCCGGAGAACGTATTCTGGTCGTAGACAGCAATAACCTTGTCAGAGAGGTTTGCAGCAGGTTTTTAAAAACAAAATACGAAGTTTATCTTGCGGAAACCGGCGATGAGGCCAGGAAAATGTTTTTAGAGATAAACTTCGACGTTATGCTTGTTGACTTAAATATCCGCGGAATAAATGCACTTGACTTATTAAAACGGATAAAAAAAGATTATTCTAAGTGCGCAGTAGTTATTATGACCGGCCAATGGGTACCGCAGATGCTTGCAGATATTATGAAGGAAGGCGGATTTGGATACCTTGAAAAACCCTTTGAGCTGGCTGAACTTGATTATATAATAAAAAGTGCATTAGAAAAAAGGTCAAAATATAAAGAATATCTGGAAGGAAAAAAGATAATGGTGGTGGATGACGAAGATGAATTATTGGATTTTTTTCGTACTGTTTTTGAATTAGAAAAAGCCAATGTCATTACATTGCACGACGGAAAATCTGTGCTTTCTAAAATTGAGCAGGAAAGCCCTGACATTATACTGCTGGACCTTATGCTCTCGGGAATTAGCGGCTTTGAAATATGCAGAAATATCAAAAGTAATGATAAGTTTAAAAAGATACCGGTATTTATCCTAACCTCAAGAGCCGATGAGAAAGACAGGATAAAAGGAATCGAAGCGGGTGCAGATAATTATTTCATGAAATCTATCAATCCGCAGGCCTTAATTCAGGAAGTGGCAAAATATTTAGCTGGCAGATAGCGGTTTTCGTATTCCATGATCTTTTACAAAGAAGAGGGGACTAAAAGATGGTAAAAATGGGTAAGAAAATATTGATTTGCGATGACAAAGAACTGACTCTAAAAGTTTTGGGCAGAGGCTTGACGATCGCCGGCTATGAAGTCATAGAAGCTCATAACGGTGAAGAAGGTTTAGAAAAAGCAAAAATTGAGCTGCCTGACCTGATCATGCTGGATATCATAATGCCTAAAATGGATGGGTTTTCAGTAAATCTGAAATTAAAGGAAAACGATAAAACTAAAGACATCCCTGTAATTATTAGCACGACCCGGGCGATGATGTCCGAAATGTTTGAATCCAGTGGCAGAGCAAAAATAAACGGCTTTTTGGAAAAACCTTATACTCTTGAAGAACTTTGGGCTAAAGTAAAAGAAGTATTAGGGGAATGAACAGGTATAAAATATAGAAATTCATTTAATACATGCGAGAAAATAAACGAATAAAATAATGAAAAATATATTTGGAATATTTTTAATTTTACCTGCAATAATAAATTTTTATCAATTTTCGATTGCTGAGCAATTTTCTGCCGACGATTATTTTGACAGGGGCAGTCAGAGATATGCCCAGGGTGACTTGGACAGGGCAGTTTTAGACCTGAAAAAGTCAATGAAATTAGGTAAGGAAGAATCTGAGGTAAAAGATGTTTTATATGAAATATCAACCGTATATTATACTCTCAGCGGCGAGAAATACGTGAATGGGGACACCGAAGGTGCATTTGCGGATGTCGACAAAAGTCTGGAATTAAATAAAGATGATATGTTCGCCAGGAATTTTTTGGGTATATATGCGAAAGAATTGGCAACAAAATATCTTAATATGAAGAATTATGACAAAGCCATGCCCTATTTGGAAAAGCTATTAGAGTTGTTCCCGGAAGAAAATGAATATAAAACAATGTATGAAACCGCTAAAAAACATCTGTCTGACAACAGAGACACTTTTCAGGAGCCGGCATCTTCGGAAGGACCTGTGCAAGCAACTCATAAGCAGGAAAAAGCAAAACAACAACAGCAAAATGCATCGGCCAAACCAGATAAAAAGTTATTTCTTTTGCTGGAATCCAGGATGGAAAAACAGGAAAAATTACTGGAAGGTTATGAAGAAAAATACAAAGAGTTTATGCAGAAGCAGGAAATATTGCTTCAAAATAGTGAAGGGAAACATAAAGAACTGATGCAGAAAATGCTTTCCAGAGTAGCAAGAGATAGAAATGAAATAGCGGATAGTATCAGCAGAGAAACAACAAGGATGAAGCAAGTTTTGATATTTGCCGCTGTAATACTTCTTGTATTAGCAATATTTTCAGTAGTACTTGTCCTGTTTTTAGCCAGGTATATAATAAGCAGGTCAGCCCTTCTGAGGGATGGACACAGGCATATCTGGGGGGGGACAACTGCACAAGGCCTCCCGGATTTCGGCAAAAGGCGACTCTCTGAACATAGCCAGGAGATAGAAGAGCTAAGAATTATTGAAGCTGAGGTGGTTGGACGGCAAACAGACCCTCAGGCAGCGGAAGATGTCCTTCAGCCGTTTTTGCAAAGTAAGGATAGCAAAATAAATGCAGAGGCGGCAAGGGCTTTATTCAAGCATAATCCTACGAGGGCCTTAAATATCTTAGAAGAAATGGAATCAAGCCCGGATAAGCAGACGCGTATTGATGCTATACATGCGCTTGGCGAGATAAATTCTCCTGAAGCAGTTAAGGTCTTGTTAGATAACTTAAATGAAAATGAAATGGATGTAAAAAAAGAGTTAATCCGTTCTTTGCGAAAGATCAATGAACTTAAGAAAGCAGAAATACCTGAATACCTTCAGGATAAAATAGAAAAAGCACTGAACGGATTGAAAGATAATGGAAACTGGGTAATAGAATAGAGGATAAAATGCCTGATATTGACGATGATTTAATACTCGACCGAAAAACCAAAGAGCTAAAATACCTCCAAGAGATTCTTCAGTCGGAAATGAAGAAATGGACGGAGCGTGAATTTGAACTGAAGGATACAATTAAATTATTGGAAGATAAAGTGCCTAAACTTGAAGCGGAACTGAAGTTATCATACGAAAAAAGGCTTGAGCAGCTCAGTGTCCCTGAAAAGGAGTTTCTCAAGATCAGGGTAGAATTGGAAGAAAAAATAAAACAACAGGAGCTGGAAATCGGAGCTTTAAAAGAAATATTTAAAAAAAAGGAAGCCGAATTTATAAGTCTACAAAAAGACAAAGATGAACAGCAAAAAGATCAGGAGAAACATCTTATCGAACAGATAAAATGGCTTACAGAAAAATTAAATAATGAAAGAGAATCCCACGCTCAAATGCTTAAGTCTGAACATGAAGGATACGAATCGGCAAAAGCTGTGCTGGAACAAGAGAGCCTGCGGGTTAAGCAAGAGATCCATAGCAAAGAAGAAGAGTTAAATAAAATGCAAAGATTAATCTATGAAAAAGAAAATCAAAGAGCAAAAATAGAATTTGAACTAAGAAACAACATTGATGTTTTAAACGAAGAATTGAAACGTATAAGAACTTCGTTTGGTTCAGAAAAGAGTAACTTAATAAAAGGCCTTGAAACAAAACAGGAGGAAATCACAAGGCTTAATGATGCTTTAAAAAACCAGCAAAGCGATTTAGTCAAGCAATCTGAAGAACTTATGAAACAGCTTAAGCTTCTTAAGTCTGAGTCGGAAAAAGAAGTGGATAGGCTGAAGGCAACAATAAATGAACAGGCGTTTAAAATTACGGAAATATCCCAAAAAGTTAAGCATGAAGGTGCGCTGGAAGAAGGACAGAAAACAAGAGAACAAGAATATGAAAGCAAATTGAAACAACTTCAGATACTTAAATCTGAATCTGATGAAGAAGTAAATAAACTAAAAATATTTATAAATGAACAGGCATTTAAAATCGATGAAATGTCCCATAAACTTATAAATAAAAGTGCTCTTGAAGAAGGGCATAAAGCAAAAGAACAGGAGTATGAAGGCAAATTGAAACAGCTTGAAACGCTTAACCAGAGTTCAGATGAAGAAACTAAACTTATGAAAAAATTGATCGATCAAAAAGACAAAGATCTTTTTGGCGAAAGGTATAAAAATTCCGAGCTAGAGAAAAAAATGTTAGCGCATCAGCAGGTGCTGTCACAGAAAGCAAACCAATTCGAAGACGCAGAAAGGAATATCCTTGAGTTAAAAGCAATACTCGGACAGCGAGATGACAAAATAAAAGGATTTGAGAAAAGAGTGGATGATCAGGAGTTAAAAATATCTGAATTATCCAAAGAGACAATGCGAAGAGAAGAAATGGAAGAAGCAGTCAGGATAAAAGAAAAACAGATAGAAGGCCAGAAAAATCAAATAGATATAATTGAAAAGAAATACAAAATGGAGTTGGCTCAAAAAGATACGGGCTTGGAAAGGTTGCAGGGTCTGATTGAAACTCAAAAAACGAATTTTGAAGAAAAAATCCGTCAGAACGAAGATCTTACGAAAATTATTAAAAAAGAAAAACAAAAAAATATAGAAAATGAAGCAAAAATAAGGGCAGAGTATGAAGAAAAAGTTAACCAGCGGAATATGGATTACAAGAAAGAGCAGGAAACATGGAACTTAGAAAGAAGTTCTTTGGAGCAGGAAAAAAGAGCCTTAAAAGATGAATTAAAAGCAAGTAAGATAAAGTTTGATGCAGAGAAAGCAGATTTATCAAAAATAGAAAATGCCGAGTGGCATAAAAAGTTAAAGGATAAAGATATCGAGATGGACCAAATAAAAGCAGAGATAACGAAGAAAGAACATGAATTGAAAAATAAATATTTGGCAGGAGATAGAGATGTAGATATGTTGAAACTTCAGCACTTAAAATGGGAAAAAACAGAGTTGCAGAAGAAATTTGAGCAGGAAAAGAACAAGTGGCTCGGAAAAGATACGGTAATGCATGCCAAACTGATGAAATGGAAATATGCTGTTTTGCTCTTGGGACTAATAAGCCTTATAACAATAATGATTCTTATATTAAAATTGAATTCATAGATATTTTTATTGATTCTAACCTATGTCAACCCTGAAATTCATTTTAATAATGCTTCCCATCCGTACAACCACCACTCTAAACCAGCTCTTATGGATTTAAGCCATAAAACCGTCAACAGTTGCTTTATATGAACAGAGTATGAAAATGTGCCCATATAACTTAATACTTCATATATATATATATAATCCATCCTTTATCTACATCTTGAATCTATGTTGTTTATAGAGTATAGAATCTGGCTTATAGCCTGATGGTACCAGAATGTAGTTCTATAAAAAGGTTATTATATGATAATATGCATAAGTAGCAGGTAAAAAGAAAGGAAAAGAGATTTAATTATTTAGGAAGGGTATCCGACATATTCTTTAAGTCTTTTATATATTTATTGACTTCCGCATTGTTTTTATCAAAATCTAAGAATAATTGCCACGATTTCAGCGCTTCAGCATAGTTATTATATATATACATAAGAAGCCCATGAGCATAATAGTAATTCTTGTCCGGAGATTTACTATTTTCATTTTCAAGCGATTTCATTCCGGTAACAATAATATTAATGTGTTTCAATGCATTATATTTTACTTTGGGATCAGGGTCTGATTGGGATACTTCTTTAAATAAGTCATAAGCTCTTATATATTCATTCTTATTAAATGCTTTTACTCCATTTTTGAAACTATCTTTTCTTGTTACAGAAATCTTTCTCCTGGCTGCTTTTTTATCTTCTGCAGTCATTCCGAACGAAAAGATAATGCTAAACCTGTGAGAACCGTAGGTATCCGTAATCCCTTTAAACGGGAATGAAAAACCGTAATCAATACGTATTACGTTGCTGAGGTCATAAGATAGGCCAAATGTTGAGTTTGAGAGGTCTCTGGTTCCTATCTGGAGCCCTGCCCTTAACGCTATTTGATTAGAGACCCATCTTTCAAACCCCGATGAATACATAACATCTCCCTTACTGGACTCTATTTCAAAAGGAACTGTAAGCCTGCTGTCTCTGTAACTTATCCCCAGTTTTGTAATTAAAGGAACTTTAGCTGAGGTCAGCATTCCCATATCAGGTTCGTTGATGTTCTTAAAGACTGTACCTATTGAGATCCTGTCATTAATCTTTGAAAGAAACCCTAAATCATATGCCGTTCCTGATTTAGCATAACCACTTGCAAAAACAGGGTCACGGCCATATGTGTTTCCTAACGTATCTATAGCATTTTCAGTATATATTGTTTGAGCATATTGTTTTGTAAGCATTTTCATGTTTGCGCCTAAGAAGACTGTGCGGCCGAAAATAGTGAAGAAAGATTTGCCGTAAGAAATGAAAGTTGTGTCTTCCTCGTACAATTGTGCTGCTTTAAACCATCTTAAGCCGAACCCGAAAGTGCCGTATTTAGGCGTGTTATAGAGGCATCCTGCAAAAGATTCGCTTATGGCATCCGATAATCCGGCATAAAGTATATTCGTGTTTGTAGCGATCTCCTTATGCCGAACATTGCCAAGGCCTGCAGGGTTGTAAATAATAGCATAAGTATCGTCGCATACTGCAACAAAGTTGTCGCCCATACCGACAGCTCTTGCGCTGGTGCCAAGCTCGTCAAATTCACCGAAACCAGGCTGGTTAAAAAAAGTTATCAAAATGGTAAGTAAGACTATTTTTTTGATCATTTCATTTCCTGCAGAAGTCTCCGGTTCTTTTTCGTAATGTTGTGCCCTCTATTGGTATGTATGGATTATGGCTAAACGATATCCCAGCACTCGGTATGGGTTTTTCTGTAGAGTGGGGGGTAAATTGAATCTGTTTTTATAGATTCCCTCCATAATCGTACCCGCGAAAGGCCTTCAATTTATTGTGCCAGTATAATTACGCCGTTCACTACTTTTGAATCACTGCCTTTAGCTTCGATTTGATAAATGTATGTTCCCGGAGTTGCCAGTGAACCGGAATCCATCAGTCCGTCCCATCTTAAGGAATTCTTGTTGAATCCGCTTTTTAGTTTTGCGACGAATCTGCCCCTGAGGTCATAAATACTGCCGCTTACAGGGCTGTCCTTCGGGTTTTCGAACTGGAATTCCACGCAATCGTTCCTGTTATCTCCGTTAGGAGTAAAGATGGTAGGATATACTTTGTTAAGAGTAAAAGATTGAGCTTTCAATGCCTGTTTTACCATGTACTTGCCGAGGCGCGCAGTCCTGAAAGATAAAGCTCCGTTAAATGAATCTTTTCCGAGTTTTATCCATTCATTACCGTTATTCCAGTACAGAGAGAACTGGTTGTCATATAAAGACGCCAAGTTGCTGCTAATGTTGTTTTTAATAACATGGGATAAGACACTAGAAGAAGTAACGGAGGAAGAATCGCCGAACTGCCAGACGACACGTACTAAAGCCTCGTTGAAGCTCATGTAAGGCAATCTTTTCAGGTTTGATGCTTTAGCAGGATATATATCATAACTCTTTAAAATATTATAGTCGTCTAAATCGTTTGGTATTTCCTGCGACAATATAATTATATTGTCTTTTATAGGGTTATTTTCTTTATAAAGATCTTTGCTCACGCTTGACGGTATAGCAACTATCATCCGAGTATCGGTTGATACCGAGATGAGATTAAAATCATTGCTTGAGTCTTGTATCATGGAATCTGCGCTTTCGTTTCCGTCCTTATCTACACACGTGACCTTATAATAATATACGTTTGTATTCGGTATAGCCGGTGAAGATTCAACTGTGTTTGTCGGCAGAGTCAGCGAAGTGTCTGTCCAATTGTAGAGATGTAAGCCTGTATAGGAGACCGTGCCTACCATTTTCCAGTCCGTAAATATTTCGGTAGACCTGTATACCCTGAATGTACTTTGATCGTCGCAGATCGTATTATTTACATTGTTAACCGGTACATCCCAGGATATTGTCGGTTTATTATTTGCTACTGTTAAAAATATGCCCGAAGGCTGTAATGACTTGATCGTATCGAGTAATTTGGTTATAACAATAACTTTATTTGTTGCGCCTCTCAGGCTCCACTCGTCCCATGGATCATCCTTAACTTTGACTCTCCAGTAATAGGTTGCTGCATCTATCATCGAGATTTGCCAGAATTTATTTGCAGAGTTGGTTTCGCCGGATGTATAGTTTACTATTGAAAAATTTACATCGGTAGACAGCTCGACTAAAAAGCCTCTTTGAGTATGGGAGTCAGCGTCTGAGTAATCCCATTGAAAAGTCGGCTGAGCAGTTACTGTAGTAGAATTATTTAGAGGGAATGTTAGGATTGACAGTGGGAGGTTGTTGACGTTTGGCAAAAATCCGCTGTTGAGGTCATACGTAGAAACCACAGATGCGGATACAAATGAACCAAAAGACCCGTCATTTTCATAAACCCCGCTTGCAGTGGATGCATTTCCACCGGAATTAAGCATTCCAATCAAATCGTTATTCCCGTTTACTTGCCAGGTAAAGGAAATAGAAACGAAAAGAAAAAGTAAAGCTGTTAGAATAATTAATTCTTTAAAAAATTTGTTCATTTGCTCAACCTTTTCAAATGATACTTAAACTAAGCTTTTTACTTCAACTTCCAATAATATTATAATTAATAATTGTTTAGATTGCAATGCTTTTATATAATATATATTATTTTAATTAACAATATTCAATATACTATAATTATATTATTGAAAATTCAATATATTTTCTATAAATCTACAAGTAACATTATATTTTTAGTTCTAAAAATTATGTTAAATTATTGATAATTCCCTATAATTATATTTCTAATATTATAATATAGCTTATGCTTTCTAAGAACAAAAAAATCAAGCAAAAACATGAAAAAAATTGAAAAAGTTGCATAATTCAATTTTTTTTTGTATAATCAATTTTCATGCTTATTAAATTTTACTAAAAAATAAGGCTGGTGGAATGACAAAAAACATTATACTAATCTTCGGTTTGGTTCTGGTTTTGGTGAATGTTGTGTTTGCAGATAACTACAAGGTAAACAAGATTTCCGGGATCTATATTGAAGGCTTAATCAACATAAAAGAAAAGACAGTACTTAAAAAAATCAAATCAAAGACAGGCAAGCCCTATTCTGAAAGTAAAATAAAGGCTGATTTTCAAACTATGCTGGAGATGGAATATTTTGACAACGTAAGTGTTCTTGTAGATACTTCGACATGGAAAATAACTTTTAAAGTGAAAGAAAAGCCGTACATAAAGAGAATTAATTTTAAGGGTAATAAAAAAATATCACGCGGTTCATTGATGTCTGAAATAACTCTAAAGGAAAAAACCTACTACGAACTATTGAAATTACAGGAATCTAAAGATAAAATAATGGTGCTTTACGGCGATAAAGGCTATGCCGACTGCAAGATGGAGGTCTATCCGACCATTAATGAGAAAACTAATGAAATGACCCTCTCTTTTTTGATAAGTGAAGGGAACAGGATATTGATAGGCGGAGTTGAGATAACGGGGACCAAAGTTTATAAGGCAAAGAAGATCAAAGGGAAGATGGATAAAGTCAAGAAGAAAAAGGTTTTTAAAGAAGAAAATCTGAAAAATGACATTGATGCGATAAAAGAGTTTTACAAAAATAACGGTTATATACAGATTCAGGTTGATGAGCCGAAAATCACGTACAATAAAGAAAGAACTCAAATGTTCATTTCAATGAATATCAGCGAGGGGAAAAAATATAAAGTCGGAAATATTTCTTTTTCAGGCAATATCGTTTTTACCGATTCTCAAATTAAAAAAGATGTTACCTTGAAGCCTGGAAGCCTTTACCAGGAAGAAAAATTTAAAGAATCTCAGCAGGCTATCCTGGAGCTTTATTCAGATAAAGGTTATTTAAATTGCCAGGTTGTGCCGAAATTCACTCCGGATCAAGAAAAAGGCATAATGGACATACTCTTTGACATAAAGGAAAACAGTGTAATTTATGTAGGCAGGATTTATGTAGATGGATTAACAAATACAAAAGAATTTGTTATAAAAAGAGAGTTGGTTATAAGGGAAGGTGACGTATTCTCAGCTTCAAAGGTAAGAAGAAGTATAGAAAAGATCCATAATTTAGGTTTTATTGATGCTGTTGATCCTCAAATACTTCCGACCGATAAAAGAGATGTGATGGACCTGAGTTTAAATATTTCAGAAGGAAAACCCGGAATGCTTTCGGCAGGAGCGGGTTATTCTTCGGTCGATCAATTGGTCGGTACACTGCAGGTCCAGCATATAAATCTATTCGGAAGGGCAGAGAGGCTTAATTTAACCTGGGAATTTGGCGCCAGAAGGCAGAATTATGAGATAAATTGGACAGAGCCCTGGTTTTTGAACAAGCCCGTCAGCCTTGGTTTGGGTTTGTTTGATACAGAAGTAACAAGGGATTATGGTTCAATATTCAGTGCTTATAAAGAAGGACGAAAAGGCGGAACAATAAGTGTCGGGCCGCGTTTAAATGAATACTTAAGCTTGTTTTTTACATATACCTACGCGCATGTGAGCGTTTTTGATATAAACCTTGATACCCCTACACAAGCCTCAAGCAATGTTGTTCCTACTAGTGATGTAACATCCAGCATAGCCACTCAAATCGCCTGGGATACAAGGGACAATATTTTTGACCCTTCAAAAGGAGGGCGACAATCATTCTCTTTGCAGATAGCCGGAGGGCCCTTAGGGGGGAACATTAATTTTATAAAACCAGTTTTAAGAAATTCAGTATTTATACCGACATTCTGGAAATTCGTTTTATCGATAAATTCCACCCTTGGCATGATACAGAATTACGGGTCTTCATCCGACATACCTGTCTATGAAAGATTTTACATCGGAGGGGCAGATACGGTCAGGGGCTATGAATACAGGTCCGAGATCGGGCCTATACAGGGCGGAAAAATCGAGTATGTCTATAATGTAGAGTATAAGTTCCCTATAGTACAAGAAAAAAAACATTCTGTGATAGTCGGTGCAATATTTTTTGATGTCGGAGGCACCTGGAATAATCCAGGAGACCTTAACCTTGAGATAGGGAGCAATGAAAGGGATTCGGCAACAAATACAATTACGAAATTCAGGATGAAATCTGGTGCTGGCTTTGGGATAAGGTTTACGACTCCAGTATTTCCTTTAAGGCTTGACTGGGGATACGGGTTTAACCATGAACCCGGGGAGAGTATGAGCCAGTTTTATTTCTCGATAGGTAATATATTTTAGTTAAGGCAAAAGACAAAATCAGCAATTAACAAGGCAAATTAACAGCTTACTTATTTTAGCTTTTGATTTTATTTTGAAATGCTAACTGATAATTGCTAATTTTATAATGAAGAAGAGGTTAATATGTATAACATCCTAGTTATGTTAATTTTAACTTTTTACTTACCTGTGGCATCAAATGCGGTCGAAATCTCTCTTGATAAACAGCCAAGTACCATTTCTCAAGGAAAGGGCCAGGAAACAAGCATAGGATACGTAGATATCGATAAGGTTTTTTCAGAACACCCTATGACAAAACGCCTTAAAGATGAATTCTGTGTAACAGCTGATTCAAAGAAAAAAGAAATAAATACTCTGCAACTTGAAATCGGCAGGCTTGAGCAGATGATCATATCAAGTACCACCATACTAAACAGGACTAAAGATGAAATTGCGGTCTTAAAAAATGTATCCTCTAAAATCGACCAGAATGCTTTGCAACCGGCACAGACCTCCCAAATGAACCTGCAAGTATCGCAATCAACGCCCACATCAAAACCGGCTGTTAATCCGGCAGTAATAAGTGAAAAAGAAAAAGCGGTTTCCGACATTGAAAAAGGCCTTGAAATAATCAAGAAAACTGCCGAAACAAAAAAACTGGACATTGTAAAACTGGTCAATACTCAGAAAGAGTGCCTTACAAAACTTGAAGAAGACCAGACGAATAACGTTTTAGCTGACATCTACACTGTTCTTGGCAAAATCGCAGATGAAGAAGGGGTAACAATTATAGTTGATAAAAGCCAGATCTTATTTGGAAAAACGGCTAAGGATCTTACCGACAAAGTACTGGATAGGTTGAGAGGAAGATGACATGAAATTGACCGCAAAAGAAATAGCGGAAATTGTAGAAGGGGAACTTTTTGCACAACCTGAAATAGTAATTACAGGAGCTGCCAGTCTCTCAGAAGCCGGTAAAGACGATGTTTCATTTCTTGGAAATGAGAAATATTCCAAGCAGGTGGCATCCTCAAGAGCCGGGCTTATATTGTTGCCGAAGAAATATGATGTTTCTGATAAACCTGCGGTCAAAGTAAAAAATCCGCAGCTTGCGTTTGCAAAGATACTGGAGATAATAGAAAAAGAAAGAATAAAGCTGGGAAGAGTAGGGGTCCATCCCTCCTGCGTGGTCTCAAGAAGTGCAAAAATAGGTTTGGCTGCGCATATCGGCCCTTATTCTGTAATTGAAGATAATGCTGTAATAGGTGATAGGACGATAATTTACGCTCAATGCTATGTGGGTGAAAATACAAAGATAGGAGAGGAGTGCCTGATTTATCCTGGGGTAATCATAAGAGAAAACGTAGTAATCGGGAATAAGGTGATACTTAACCCAGGAGTGATAATTGGGGGCGACGGGTTCGGTTTTGTACCTGACGGAAATAGCCTTCATAAAATACCTCAGATAGGAACTGTTGATATCGGAGATAATGTAGAGATAGGAGCAAATACCACTGTTGACAGGGCTACTATCGGAAAAACATTCATTGGCAGAGGAACTAAAATCGACAACCAGATACAGATAGCTCACAATGTCCAAATTGGCGAGAACTGTATAATCGTTTCTTCCGCTTCGATAGCAGGTTCAGCCAGGATCGGGAACAATGTGACGATCGCAGGCCAGGCAGGCGTTGCCGGGCATATCAGTATCGGAGACGGAGCGATCATCGGCGGGCAATCCGGAGTAATAAGTGATATAAAATCCGGCGAGATAGTTTCAGGGCTTCCTGCCAGGGACCATAAGAAAAATCTGAAGATCCAGGCCTTAATACAAAAACTGCCCGAAATATATGAAAAAATAAAAAAGATGGAGAAGAAAGGATAGCAATCTATGGAAAAACAGAAAACTATCAGTAAAGAAATAACAATGGAAGGTATAGGCCTTCATACGGGGAATATCGCAAAAGCTGAATTTAAACCTTCGCCTCCCAATACCGGGATAAGGTTCAAACGCATTGATTTACCCGGCAGTCCCGAGATACATGCGACCTATCACCAAGTTCTTGGGGCTATAAGAGGTTCAACGATAGGCACCGAGACAGTGCGTGTGCATACAGTAGAACATATTCTGGCAGTGTGTTCAGGGCTTGGCATAGATAATATGGAGATATGCCTGACTAATAATGAGCCCCCTGTAATGGACGGAAGCGCAAAACCTTTTGTAGATATCATCGTTAAAGCGGGGCTCGTAGAACAGGATGCTCCAAGACAGTATTTTACTTTAACTGAACCTTATACCTACGAAGTCGATAAAGTCAAGATTACGGCATTTCCTTCGGATGAATTCAAGATAGATTGTACCGTAGTTTATAACCACCCTTATTTATCAGAACAGAAAGCTTCTGTTGTAGTCACTCCTGATTCTTTTATTAATATGATTGCGCCTGCCAGGACTTTTTGCTTTGATTATGAGATAGAAGCCTTAAAAAAGAAAGGCCTTGGAAAAGGCGGGGACCTGACCAACGCTATCGTAATAGGTTTAAATGATATTCATAACCCGGATAAAACCCTGCGTTTTAAAGATGAATTCGTCAGGCATAAGATATTGGACCTTATCGGAGACCTGTATTTGCTCGGCAAGCCTATAAAAGCTCATATAGTAGCCGTACGGCCCGGTCATAACCATAATATTAATTTCGCAAAAAAACTAGCCGAGCTGGAAGGCAAAAACGGCCTGGTACAAAAAGAAGATAAGGAGCCAAAAACTATGAGCAATGTTTCAGCACCTATAGGGACTATGATGGATATTAATATGATTCAGCAATTGATTCCCCATAGATATCCTTTCTTGATGATAGATAAGGTCATAATAAATGAGGAACTAAAACGGGCGACCGGATTTAAGTGTGTCAGCGGAAACGAAAGCTTTTTTCAAGGCCACTTTCCCGGTCAGCCTATAATGCCCGGTGTGTTGATAGTGGAATCTCTGGCGCAAACTGCATGCATTTTATTCATGTCCCGCCCGGACCTTAAAAATAAACTGGCGTTTTTTATGTCGATTGAAAACGCAAAGTTCAGAAAGCCCGTTTACCCGGGCGATGTTTTGGAACTGAGGATAGAGGTCTTAAGGGCCAGGGAACGCGGCGGGAAAATTCGCGGAGAAGCATTTGTAAATAATGGCCTTGTAGCCGAAGCGGAGTTCATGTTTGCAATCGTAGATAAAGAGGGCGTGAAATGATTCATAAAACAGCAATAATAGATTCAAATGCAAAGCTAGCAGATGATGTGGAAGTCGGGCCCTACGCTATAATAGGGGAAGGGACTGAGATTAAAGCTAAAAGCAAAATAGGTTCTCACGCAATAATAGAGTTTGCCGAAATCGGGGAAAACTGCATAATTCACAGCCATGCAGCAGTAGGTACGGCTCCCCAGGACCTTAAATATAAAGGCGAACCTACAAAACTTATTCTGGGAAATAATTGTACAGTCAGGGAATTTTGTACGCTTAATCGCGGTACTACCGCAAGCGGTAAAACCGTTATAGGAGAAAATTGCCTTTTCATGGCCTATACTCATATAGCACACGATTGTATCATCGGAAACGGCGTAATTACGGTAAATGCGGCAACGATCGGGGGACATGTAGAAATAGGCGACTTTGCTGTTATCAGTGCCCTGGTCGGCTTTCATCAATTCACCAGGGTCGGCAAGCTTGCCATGGTTGGCGGCGGGGCAAAAGTTTCCTTAGATATACTGCCATTTACCCAGGCACAGGGCGACAGGGCGAAATTAGTGGGCTTAAACCTGGTCGGCATGAAAAGACGCGGATTTACGGCTGAAATGATAGAAGAAATTAAAAATGCTTACAAGACCCTTTTTCTTTCTGGCCTTCCGATGGAAGAAGCTTTAGACCAGCTTGAAGCAAGTGACCCTAAAAAAGAAGTAAGGGAAATGATAGATTTTATACATAAATCCAAACGAGGCATTTGCCGTCCCGGAAGAAAAGAAAATACTGAGGAGATGTAAAGACCGTTGAAAAAGTCATCAACGGTCTTGATTACACAGATTAAAGGCAAAATCTCACACATGAAATCGGTGTAATCTGAAGTTTAATCTGTGTAATCAGTTAGCGGAACGAAATGGAGTCTAACTTATGAAAAAGTATATTTTATTGACCATTGTACTAATATTTATTGGCTGTACGGCAAGAAAGCCGGCAGACAATAAGCAGATAAAAAACAATGCTTACAAGTCTTTTAACAGCTTAGAGACCCAACAGAAATAAAAATTTAAGGGACTAAAATTGAAAAGAGTTGGCCTAATTGCAGGCAATGGACGTTTCCCATTTTTAGCAGCTGAAGAGATAAAAAAAGAAGGTAACGAAGTATTTGCGATAGCCTTGAAAGAAGAGACAGACCCTTCTTTGGAAAAGACCGTTGATAAAATAGTATGGCTACCTCTCGGAAAGCTGCAGGCAATGATAGATTTTTTTAAAAAAGAAAATATTGCCGAAGCATTGATGGCAGGTCAGGTAAAGCATGCCAAACTGTTCGATGCTTTAAAACTAGATCTGCGTGCAGTAAAACTTTTATCCGGCCTTAAAGATAAAAAGGCAGATACGATACTCGGCGCAGTATCGTATGAGTTTGAAAAAGAAGGCGTAAAGCTGCTTCCTTCCCATCAATTCCTGAAACATATGCTCCCCAAAAAAGGCCTTATTACCGGTAAAAAACCAAACAAAGAAGATCAAAGAGATATCGAGTTCGGGCATAACATCGCCAAACATATCGCCGGCCTGGATATAGGGCAAAGCGTTGTGGTAAAAGACCGCTGTGTCCTGGCAGTCGAATCTATTGAAGGCACGGATGAATGCATAAGGCGGGGAGCATCACTAGGAAAAGAAGATGTCGTAGTTGTGAAGGTAGCAAAACCTAACCAGGATTTTCGTTTTGACATACCTGTTATCGGCCCAAAAACGATAGAAGTTATGTCCGAGGTCAAAGCAAAAATAATTGCAATAGATTCAGAGATGACTCTTTTGATCGAAAAAGAAAAACTGATGAAACTGGCAAATGAAAATAATATAACTATCGTTGCGTTATAAGGAAAATCACTGTTGTTCGACGCATTTTGTCATTCCTGCGAAAGCAGGAACCCAGTTTTTAATATCGAAGATAAAACTTCTGGATACCAGCTTTCGCGGGTATGACACATAATTTCGATAATAATAAGGGAAAATTATGAACATAAAAACAGCTGTTCTAGGAGTTGGTTCACTGGGACAGCACCATGCAAGGGTCCTTGCCAACCATCCCAATTCCTTATTGACAGCTATCGTTGATGTCGATACAAAAAGAGGCGAAAAAATAGCAAAGCTATATAACGCACAAAGTCACTCCGATTATAAAAGCGTTATAGGCAAGATACAGGCGGCAGTTATTTCGGTACCTACTCCTTTTCATTTTAAAATAGCAAAAGAATTGATGGAAGCCGGGATTCATTGCCTTGTCGAAAAACCTTTTACTTCGACAGTAGAAGAAGCACAGGAGCTTATCTCCATATCGATTGAAAAAAAGCTTCTGCTTCAGGTAGGGCTTATTGAAAGGTTTAATCCTGCCGTGATAGCAGCCAGACCGTTCATCCACTCGCCAAAATTCATTGAAGTTAACAGGCTTGGGCCTTATGATCCTAGGACGAGTCATATAGGTGTTGTGCTGGATCTTATGATCCATGACCTGGATATATTGCTTGCTTTAATGAACGACAAAGTGGTTTCACTGGAAGCTTTCGGTGCAAAGGTCTTATCTGACCATGAAGATATCGTAAAGGCCCGTTTAAAATTTTCAAACGGCTGCATAGCCGACCTGTCTGCCAGCAGGGTATCTCTTGAAAAATACAGAAAAATAAGGGTTTTTCAGAACGACAGCTACATATCCGTCGATTATGCGAATAAAAGCCTGAAAGTATACCGCAAAAAGTCCGATGTGATAAAGAGTTTTAACGATATTGAAATAATTAAGCCGAAATTAAAGGATGAGGAAATGCTTTATAAGGAACTTGACCATTTCCTGACCTGTGTTATTGAAGGGAAAAAAACAATGGTGTCAGGTGAACACGGCAGGGATGCTCTGGAACTTGCCCATGAAATCTTAAAGAACATGAAGTTATAGTCAACCAATGAATAAAAACATATTTATTGTTTCCGGAGACGCCTCCGGTGACAAACATGCCGCAAACCTTGTGCGTTCGATAAAATCTCTGTCAAAGGATACTTATGTATCTTCTGTCGGCGGAGAAAACCTTAAAATTGTATCTGATCATTTCCTTGATGATATAGTCAGTTTCAGCGCTTTTGGTTTTTTACCGATAAGACAGTATTTTAAATTAAGAAAAATATTCAAAAAGATTACCCTGTACTGGAAAGAAAGAAAACCGGATAAAGTGATACTTGTCGATTATTACGGTTTTAATATACATATAGCTCGTGAGGCTTACAGGCAGCAAATTCCTGTTTATTATTACATCAGCCCACAGGTATGGGCTTCAAGGCCGGGAAGGGTGAAGAAACTCTCAAAGTTTGTAAATAAAATGCTTGTAATTCTTCCTTTTGAAGTAGATATCTACAAGAAAGCAGGCATGGATACGGCTTTTGTCGGGCATCCTCTCATAGATATGGTACCTGCCGTAGACTCTAACTCGTTTAAATCAGGGTATGAAAGACCGGTGATAGGGCTTTTCCCAGGCTCAAGGCAGCACATAGTCGACCGTCATTTAAAATTGCTTAAAGAAGTTAAAGATATTATTAATAAAGAGATACCTTCGGATTTTAAGATCTTCGGGTTGAGATCACTGGATTATAAAAATACTGATATACCGGTATTTTATGAAGATACCTATGATGAAAGAAAAAAACTTACTCTAGCTCTTAGCGTTTCGGGTACGGTAAGTTTGGAAAACGCTCTTTTAGGTGTGCCTATGATAGTTTTTTATAAACTTTCGCAATTGAATTATCTGATCGCCCGGATGGTCGCGAACGTAAAGTATATAACCATGGTAAATATCCTGGAAGAAAAAGAAGTAGTGCCTGAGTTCATTCAAAATGAAGCGACGCCTCAAAATATCGCAGGAGCTGCAATAAACCTGTTAAGGAACACAGAAAAATTGGACTATCTTAAGAAAAAATTGATATCTTTCAGGAGCCGCCTGGGCCAGAATTATGTAAGCATAAGGGCGGCAAAAATAATATTGGGGATCGTATGATACTAAAAAGGCTTATTGATTATTTAAAGCCTCACATGAACCGGTTCTTGTTATCTCTTTTTTGTATGGCTATTTTCTCGGCTATAACCGGCGCTACCATGTGGATAGTAAAAAACATGGTAGACAAGATATTTATAGCACGCGACACAAAGATGCTTTATATTTTAACGGCTATGATACCTGTAGCATTTTTCCTAAAAGGGATCGCAGGTTACGGACAGAACTACCTCATGTATTACATAACTCAAAACATAATCAAGACCTTGAGGAACGAGCTCTATGAAAAATTAATTACGCTGTCGCACAGTTTTTACGTAAAGAACTCTACTTCAAAACTGATGGCCCGCGTTACGAACGACGTACAGGTTTTATCGAATGCCTTGTTCCGGGTCCCGCCCAGCATAATAAGGGACGGCCTTACCGTGATCTTTATGATAGGCATTATATTTTATTTGAACTGGAGGTTTGCAACCCTGTCGCTCATAATATTTCCCGTGGCAAGCATACCTCTGTCGGGTTTTGCCCGAAAAATGAGGAACGCTTCAAGAGAAGGGCAGAAACAGATGGCTGAAGTATACGAATCCCTCCAGGAAACCCTTTCAGGAATAAATGTTATAAAAGCTTTTATAAAAGAAGATGATGAAATAAAACGCTTTCATAAAGAAAACGAGGATTTTTATCAGACCCAGCAGAAGTTTATTCGGGTAGACGCCCGTTCAAGCCCGATAATGGAATTTATAGGAGCGGTTGCCGTAGCCTTTGTCCTGTGGTTCGGCGGAATGGACGTCATAAACGGAGTTTGGACTCCGGGCTCGTTTTTCGCGTTCCTTACAGCTGCTTTTTCTATTTACCAGCCTTTAAAGAATTTTGCAAGCACTAATTCGCTGATACAACAGGCGATCGCAGGAGCGGAACGCATATTTGAGATACTGGACGAAAAACCGACTATAGTCGACAATGATGGAGCAGTAACCTTGCAGCCTTTTAAAGCTTCTATTGTATATGATAACGTGACTTTTCATTATCCTGAAAAAGAAAATGTGCTTTCAAAAATAAATCTTAGTATAAACCAGGGAGATATAATCGCAGTGGTCGGCCCGTCCGGGTCCGGAAAGACGACGCTTGCAAACCTTCTGCTTCGTTTTTATGATGTGGATGAGGGCAGGGTTTTAATTGACGATAAAGATATAAGGGATGTGACATTGCAGTCTTTGCGTACTCAAATCGGCATAGTGACCCAGGAAGTAATATTGTTTAATGAGACAGTAAATTTTAATATAGCTTACGGCAAGAAAGAGGCAGCTTTCGAAGAGATAGTTTCAGCAGCAAAAGCGGCAAACGCGCATAAATTTATAGAACAATTATCCCAGGGCTATAATTCTATGATAGGAGAACGGGGGGTAAGGCTTTCAGGAGGGGAAAAGCAGAGGCTTTCAATAGCAAGAGCCATATTAAAGAACCCGCCGATATTGATACTGGATGAAGCGACGAGTTCGCTCGATGCCGAATCCGAAAAACTCGTTCAGGAAGCGATCGAACGTTTGATGCAGCACCGGACGGTTTTTCTCATCGCGCACAGGCTTGCTACGGTAAAAAAGGCAAACAGGATCATTGTCCTGGATAAAGGAAAAATAGTCGAACAGGGAACGCACGAACAATTATTAGGCAACGAGGAGGGCATATACAAACGTTTACATTACCTGCAAATCTTGGATTAATTACTGTCATCTTATTGTCGCTATTTTCATTTTGTACTTCAGTTTTTGCTAAACCTGAAGCTCCGACACAATATAATACCTTTGACGGCCTTCCTCCAGGAGGCAGGTCTCTGGGCCTGGGCTATGCTTACAGCACTGTAGGAGGAGACCCTTCCATTATCTATTTTAATCCTGCGGGCCTTGGCTTATCGGAAGACAGTTTATTGTCTTTCAGCTACGAAATAACCAGGCAGAGCGCTTTGACCTCAGATGAAATAGTACAGGGTGAAGCATTGCAGATCAGGAACCTGGTTTTTATCGGGCTCTCCAACCCGCAAGGAGCTTTATCCTGGCGGCCGCTGGCTAGCGACGCCATACATATTGTAAGCGGATTAGACAAGATAGATACCCAGACTAAGATCAATGCTTACACTTTTTCAGTAAAAACAAAGGAAGATAAGGTCTATACAGGTCTTAACCTTACATATTTAAGCGGAAGGATAGGCCAGTCAAAGATCATAAACAATATCCCGTCGGCGGTAATTTCCGACGGTAACGGCGTTAGCCTGGACCTGGGCACAATTTGTAAAGTCTCTGATGAGCTGAACGTGGGTTTAAATCTGAAAAACCTGTGCGGCTTCATGTGGTGGGATGACTATGAAACTGATTTGCTGCCGTTTTCTATAGTAACCGGATTTTCATTTAATATTTCGAAATTTTCTATTTTTGCTTTTGACTGGGAAAAAAGATATTACAGGAAAGACGACAGTTCTCCGCAAGAACTGACGCATATAGGTTTAGAACAGAGCCTGGGAAATATTTTAAGCTTTCAAATAGGTATGTACGGGCCGGACCTGAACAATAAGAACCTGTCAAGGTTTACCGGAGGAATATCTTACCAGAAAGGCAGTTACAAATTGTCATTGGCAGGGGAAAAATATATGGTTTCAAGCAATGATGTTTACAGGTATTTGTTCAGCTTGAATATCCCTGTTAAATAGCTTTTATGACTTCGCCTGATTTGATGCAGTTAGTGCATACGTAAGCTTTTATCTTTTTACCTGCTAAAATTATTTTCTGATGTTGAAGGTTAGGCATAAAAGTCCTGTTCGAGGCTTTATGTGAATGGCTGACTTTATTACCGCTTTTTGGCCCTTTCCCGCAAATTACGCATTTAAAAGACATTTTATTTGTTTACCTCCGTAGATTTTTCTTGTTTTATTGAAGTATATATATACCAAATTAATCACTAAATAGCAAGTGTCATCTGATTTTGGACACTTCGGAGGTGGTCCGCCCTGGGCGGAACTCCTGCGAAGTGTAAAATGGTTAAGCTGAATTTGCTATACTAAAAATCATGTTAAATCAATCTGTCCAGTATATTAAAGGAATCGGCCCTAAAAGAGCAGAAATGCTCTCCCGCCTTGGTATAAAAACCATTCATGATGCGTTGAGTTATTTTCCAAGAGAATACGAAGACCGCAAGGTACCCTTAAAGATAGCCCTTGCCTCTGCCGGCAAGAAAGCAATTATCCTGGCTAAAGTTGAGTTATCGGAACAAATACAGCTGGGCAAAAACCTTTCTGCATTCAAGGCGTGCTTAAGCGATGGAAGCGGAATAATTTTTGCTGTTTTTTTCAGGAAATCGAGCCCATACTACAAGCATGATATTTTTTCTTCGCTAAAAAGGGATTTTGTCAAAGGCAAAAAAGTGCTTGTTTACGGCCAAGTAGAAATTAATTTCGGAAAAAAAGAAATAAATGCCGAAGAATATGAGCCGGTGGCGGATGAAACAAAGCTGGGTGAGTTGATACATTTTAACAGGATAGTACCGGTATACCCATTGACAGAAGGCATCAGCCAAAAATGGTTCAGGGAATTCATGTACCATGCCGTAGACAGCAGCCGGCACGATTGGCCCGAACCTTGCCCGGAAAGCATAAAAAAGGCAATGAATTTTAAAAATGCAAAGGAAACTCTTATGTCCATTCATTTCCCGAAAGAGCTTTCTGATATCGAGCCGGCAAGAAAAAGGCTTGCTTTTGACGAGTTCCTGCTTCTTGAAACAGCCCTTGCTATAGTCAAGGAAAGGAACAACAAAAACTTTAAGGAAAGAAAATATCCGGTTAAAAAGTCCCTTTTAACGCCGTTCAGGGAAAAGCTGGGGTTTGAGTTTACAGCTTCCCAGAAGAAGGTGATAAATGAGATATTCTCTGACATGCAGAAAACAACTCCCATGAACCGCCTCTTAATGGGCGATGTCGGCTCAGGGAAAACGGTTGTTGCGCTTAGCGCTGTCCTGTTAGCTATAGAAAACGGATACCAGGCAGTTTTCCTAGCGCCTACTGAGATACTTGCTGAACAGCATTTCCTGACAGTAAATAATATGCTTAAAGGTTTAAACATCAACACAGCTCTTTTGACAGGCAGGGCTAACAGAGCCAAAAAGGAAAAACGCTCAATAAAAGAAGACTTGTCCCTGGGCAGGACAAATTTAATAATAGGGACTCACGCACTTATAGAAGAAGATGTTAAATTTAAAGACCTTGGCCTGATAGTTATAGATGAGCAGCACAGGTTCGGGGTAATGCAGAGGGCGGAGATACATATAAAATCAAAAAATCCCGATGTGCTCGTTATGACGGCAACTCCTATCCCAAGGACTCTTGCGCTTACTTTGTACGGCGACCTGGATATTTCTGTAATTGATGAACTGCCTCCCGGCAGGCAGCCGGTCAAAACCATGCACCTGAAAGATTTTCAAAGCTATAATCTTGTTAAAGACGAAATAAAAAAGGGCCATCAGGCATACATAGTTTATCCGTTGATAGAGGAATCGGACAAAATTGAACTTAAAGCTGCGGTAAAAGAAGCGGATTACCTGTCAAAAACGGTATTTCAGGATTATAAGGTGGGGCTGCTGCACGGGCAGATGCCGGCCGGTATAAAAGACAAAATAATGCTTGATTTCAGGGACAAGAAATACGATATACTTATTTCAACAACAGTAATTGAGGTTGGAATAGACGTAGCCAATGCCACTGTAATGGTCATTGAACACGCAGAAAGGTTCGGCCTTGCAACGCTCCATCAATTAAGAGGAAGAGTAGGAAGGGGGAAAGATAAATCTTTTTGCTTTTTGATAGGAGAGCCAAAAAGCGAAGATTCGATAAGAAGGATAAACGTGCTTGTCAATAACGCAAGCGGTTTTGCCATAGCAGAAGAAGACCTCTCCTTAAGGGGCCCAGGCGAGTTCTTTGGCACAATGCAGCACGGCTTGCCTCCTTTTAAAGCCGGAAAGATAGTCTATGACGCTCCTGTAATAGAACAGGCAAAAGATGCAGCGCAAAAAATAATTAAGGAAGACCCCGGTCTTATAAACCACGAAAACCTCGTTTTAAGGATAGAAATGCTCTCCCTCTACAAAGACAAGTTCGCCCTGTCTAATATCGGATAAAACCAAGTAGAGCCTCTTCCGATGCAACTTGCCTTACGAAGCTTTAGCGAAGGGAGGGGTTTGGACGCGGAACCTCTCTTAGACTTACCCAAATAAATTGCAATACAAGTATAAAAAATATAAAATTGACATGTATGTTAGGCTCATTTTCTAATAAAATTTGACAAAAGATACAAATAAACGCAATCGCAGGTATTAATGAACACATACAAATCAAGAAAACAAACCAGATTAAAAGGGTATGATTATTCTTTGGAGGGGCATTATTTTGTAACCATTTGTTCAAAAGATAGAAAGAATATTTTTGGTGAAATAGAAGTTGTAGGGGCGGGCCTTGCGTCCGCCCGCTATAAAAATGAAATCAGATTATCAAAATTGGGCCAACTAATTGATAGTCAATGGCAAAACATCAAAAAACAATATTATAATGTCGAATTGGATCAATATATTATCATGCCAAATCATATTCACGGTATTATAATTGTTGACAATTCGGTATCTTTACGGGCGGACGCAAGGCCCGCCCCTACGGTGTCTGATATTGTTTGTTCATTCAAATCGAAATGTTCGGTTGAATATGTTAAATATATTCAACAAAATAATTTAAACATTCCCGGTAAAATATGGCAGCGTTCTTTCAATGACCATATAATTCGTACAGCAAATTCATTAGAGAACATCCGGGAATATATTATGAATAATCCTGTGAAATGGGATGAGGATGAAAATAATAATCAAAAGGGTCAGGCATGCCTGACCCCTACAAGCAACAAATAATTAAAATGTCAATAAATTTTAATATTTCTATAAATAGACAAAAAGCTTTTGGAAACCGTGTTAAAATTTAAGAATGTTAAAGCATTATATTGGGACCAATACAGTGAAGATGAAGCTGACTTCGATAATGAGGTGCGGAAAGGGATATGGTTCCGTTCAGATGATGTTACCACCCTTCCGGAACCCCCGGAGGGGTATATTTGGAATCGTGATAATAACAGCCTTCAATTAGGCGGTCTTCAGATAGGGAGAAAGATTAGATATCGATTATGGCATAATAAATTGGGATATATGCCAGGTTCAGAATAAAGAATAGTATTGGGAAAAAATGATAACATTGAAAACAAAATTCTTTTTTGCTATAATTTCATCAAATTATAATGTCATGTTCTTCACTAAAATTGCCATCCTACGTAAGACATTCGCCACAGAATCATTGGCGGTTGCTTAGAATAGTCAAAAGAGCAAGTCGTTTAGCTCTTGTCATAGAGTGAGTAAAATTTGTTGAGAAATCAATAATAAGTGGAGGAATTTTTGATAAAAACAGCTATCTACCCAGGAAGTTTTGACCCTCCAACAAACGGGCATTTAGACATTATTCTGCGAGCTACGCATCTTTTCCCGAAAGTAATAGTAGCGGTAACTGATAATTCCGATAAAAAACCCACTTTTAAATTAAAAGACAGGATTACTATGCTTAAAGAAACCACAAAAGGTTTAAATGGGGTCAGGGTGGAGTTTTTTTCGGGGTTATTGGTTAATTATGCTAAAAAAAGAAAAGCAAGTGTGATAATAAGGGGCCTGCGCGCAATCTCAGATTTTGAATTTGAATTTCAAATGGCTTTAATGAACAGAAGGCTCAGTAAGAAAATTGAGACTGTATTTTTAATGCCGGATGAAAAATATACTTATATTTCCTCAAGCCTGATAAAACAGATTTCACGGCTAGGCGGTTCTTTAAAAGGGCTGATTCCTGTTTCGGTGAATAAATATTTAAGTAAAAGGCAAGTTAGCCCCTTGGGGGACTAACTGATTACAGTGATCAAAAACAAAGATTACGGTGATTTCTAGTATAGAGTTTTAAAATTCTTATACTACAACATAAATCTAAAGGAGCACACCTTTGCGTTTGACTTCCTTAAAGAAAAGACTCGGCGATATCCTGGTGGATGTAGGTATTATCACCAAAGAGCAATTGGATAAAGCCCTTGAAACGCAGCGAATGACCGGAGAAAAACTAGGGGCCATACTTGCGCAGATGGGCGTAATAAATGAAGAGGTCATGCTGGCATTTTTAGGCAAGCAGTGCGGTGTTTCCTATGTATCGATAAATGAGTACGGAGAAATTCCTGCGGACGTTGTGCGCTCGATCCCTGAAAGTGTGGCAAGGCAACAGATACTTATCCCGCTGGCAAAAGAAGCAAATACAATAACGATTGCAATGGCTGACCCTTTTAATGTGTTTGCGATCGACGATATTAAAGTAATGACAGGGCTGGATGTCAATATTGTAATTGCCTCAGAATCCGAAATCAAGGAAGCCATAGAAAAGTACTACAGCCATACTCTTGAATTTAAACATACGGTAGCAGACCTGATAAAATCCGCAAAAGATATCTCAGATGAAGAACTGGTTAGCTCGATTTTGTCCGAAGCCGTTAAAAGTAAAGCTTCGGACATACACATGCAGCCTCAGGCGGATTCCCTGCACATACGTTTCAGGATCGACGGAATTCTGCATGATTACTCTACGTTAGGCCTGAATGAATACAAGAATATTTTGAACAGGCTGAAGAAAATGGCAAACCTTAATATAGACATAAATCAATACCTGCCCAGGGGCTCAAAAATTAAAATAAGGGTAGATGGGAATGACATAGATCTAAGAATATCCATAATCCCAACGGTTACCGGACAAAAGCTCACTCTGCAGATATTGAGCAATGAAACGCTCTGCAGGGACCTGGCAAAACTTGGTTTTGAAACCGAAACTTTGGCAGCTTATAAAAAAAATATAGAATCAAAAAGCGGCCTTATAATAATATCAAGCCCTATATATTCAGGAAAAACTACGACTCTTTATTCAACCGTAGGCCACCTAAATCATCCGGACAGGAACATATTGACGATCGAAGACCCAGTTAAGTATATAATCCCTGGGATCACTCAGGTCCAGGTGGACACAGATAACGGAATGACGGCTTCAAGGGTATTAAGGTCCTTTGAAATGCAAAACCCGGATATAATCGTTGTTGACGAGGTCCGGGATCCTGAGACCGCAAGGCAATGTATCAACGCGGCATTGACCGGGCATTTGGTTTTTGCAACATTCCCGATAAACGATTCGGCCGGAGTCCTTGTACATTTAAAAAATATGGGGATCGAACCGTTCATGATAGCGACCTCATTAAGGATGGTCCTTGCACAAAGGCTTATGCGCGCTATATGCCCCGATTGCAGGGAGAGTTATGATATCCCGACGAACAATGTGCGTAATATCGGCATTGACCCCAAGTTCGCTAATGACCAGTCAAAAATAGAATTATGGCGGGGCAAGGGATGTAGTTCCTGTAATTTCTCCGGATACAGGGGCAGGGTAGCCATTTATGAGATATTAGAATTAAACAGCAAACTGCGGGAACTAATATTAGACGATGTACAGGAATCGCTCCTAAGGCAATTAGTCACAGATATGGGTGTGATTACCTTGCGTGAAGCTGCCTGGAGAAAAGTCCGGACAGGAGTTTCTACTGCAGAAGAAATGTTAAGGCTTACAAAGTATACATAAAATATCAACTTAGAAGGGTTCAGTGAAGAAAGACTCACGCTGCGAGACTTTCTGAACGCGGAAGGGAAACTTAGTTTCTCTCCGGGAGTGTTGAGGCGAGCAATTTCCGACCAAGCCGAAACAATCCTTCTCCTGCAAAGCGGGAGAAGGTAAGTCCCCGCCCAAAGGCGGGGGCGCGACATTAAGGAGATGATAAATGTTAAATATGGAAGAATTACTTAAGCTTCTGGTTGAGAAAAAAGCATCTGACCTGCATTTAACTCCCGGAGTCTCTCCTATGCTGAGAATAGACGGAGAGATGGTTTCCACTGATTTTGACAAACTTACTCCGGATGTATGCCAGAAACTGGTATACTCGCTTCTTACGGACACTCAAAAGGAAAAATTCGAGGCCAACAACGAACTTGACCTGTCATTCGGTATTAAAGGTGTCGGCAGGGTAAGGATGAATGTATTTCGGCAGCGCGGCTCGGTCTCGGCGGCACTCCGCTCGATCCCTACTAAAATCCTAACTTTTGACGACTTGAATTTGCCGCCTGTAGTTTATACCCTGATGAAATTAAAAAAAGGATTGGTGCTGATCACCGGAGCAACGGGTTCAGGAAAATCTACGACCCTGGCCTCTATGATAGATTATTTGAATGAAAACCGCCAGGGGCATATCATAACCATCGAAGACCCGATAGAATACATTCATTATCATAAAAAATGCATAGTCAATCAAAGGGAAGTGGGGGCAGACACAGGGTCATTCCCGAGTGCCTTGAAATATGTCCTGAGGCAAGACCCGGATGTTATTCTAATAGGGGAAATGAGGGACCTTGAAACGATTTCAGCTGCTTTAACTATAGCTGAAACCGGGCATCTTGTTTTTGCAACGCTTCACACTACCGATGCAGCCTCTACGATAAACAGGATAATAGATGTATTTCCGCCGCATCAGCAATTTCAGATACGCTCACAGCTTTCTCTGACCCTTCAGGCGGTTTTTGCCCAGCAGCTTATCCAACTCACTTCAGGCCAGGGACGTACCTTAGCCTGTGAAGTTTTGATAGCAACTCCTGCGGTAAAAAGTTTGATCAGGGATATGAAGATAGAACAACTTTATCTCGCGATGCAAACAGGGGGAAAGTTCGGGATGCTGACCATGAACCAGGCTTTATTTGAATTATATTCAAAAAGAAAGATATCTTATCAGACAGCGCTCGATTATAGCACTGATAAGGATGACTTAAAGCGTTTGTTAGAAAAAGTCACGGTCAAGTCGTAAGTAAATTAAAAATGCAAAATGAAAAAATCAAAATTAAGGTATCCCGCTTTGCGGGATTAATTTAAATAAGTCCGCTATAGCGGACACCTTAATTTTACATTTTTCACTTTTCATTTTGCAATTAAGTTTGTTGGAGTTATAATGCCTAAGTTTAGCTACAAAGCAAGAAATGCTTCCGGCAGTGAGTCCACAGCTGTAATTGAAGCTCCTGACCAGAGAACTGCGATGGAACGCCTCAAGAATCAGAAGCTTATCGTAGTCGAGATATCCGAAAACAAACCCGGATTTATTAAAAAAATATTTGATAAGATTAATCCAATGAAGCCCAGTGTAGGTTCTAAAGAACTGGTGCTTTTTTCAAGGCAGCTCTCTACTCTGGTTTCTGCTGGTGTGCCAATTGTTCAGGGCCTTTCGATCCTTGTTGACCAGGCTGAAAGCCCGCTATTCAAAAATGTCCTGCTTAGTGTCAGGGAAGATATTGAGCAGGGTATATCCATTAATGATGCTATGAGAAAACATCCTGTCGCATTTACAGAACTTTACGTTGCTATGATAAAAGCCGGAGAAGTCGGTGGCATTTTAGACGCTATCTTAGACAGGCTTTCTTCATATCTTGAAGCATCGGAAGAGTTAAAGGGAAAAGTAAAAGGGGCCATGGTGTACCCGGCAGTTATCGGATGTATCGCAGGAGCTGTAACATTATTCCTTATGATCTTTATAATACCGACATTTCAGAATATTTTTTCTCAATTTGGAGGAGAATTGCCTCTTCCGACAAAAGTAATGATATGGATATCAGAGTTTTTAAGGAATTTCATATTGCTGGTGCTGGCAACTCCTGTCGGGATATTCTTTGGTTTTAAGAAGTATGGAGAAACTGAGAAAGGCAGGGTAGTTCTTGACAGAATTTTCTTGAAACTCCCCGTGTTCGGAATTCTTATAAAAAAAGTATCTGTGGCAAAATTTTCCAGGACGCTTGGTACGCTTATAAAATCTGGTGTACCGATCCTTCAGGCGCTTGATACGGTGGGGAAAACAAGCGGCAATAAAATAATTGAGCAGTCGATAGAAACCGCAAGACAGGCTATAAAGGAAGGGGAAAGAATGGCGGAGCCGCTGCGTAAAACAGGTGTTTTTCCTGAAATGGTTGTTCAGATGATAGCAATTGGTGAAGAAACCGGTAACCTTGACATAATGTTAAATAAAATAGCTGATTTCTATGACCAGGAAGTTGATGTAGCGGTAAAGGGGCTCACAAGCATGATAGAGCCTCTGGTAATGGTAGTAATGGGTATCGTTGTTGGTGCGATCGTAATGTCCATGTTTATGCCTATGTTCGAGATGGGCCAGATGGCAAGTAAATAGTCCCGCCGTAATATAGGCACGGATTGTTGTCTTGGGATTTGTTAATAATGGCGGGATGTCGTGTTATCAAAAAGCCTCCGGCTTCAACTGGAGGAACTTCACTTGACAAATACAAGGCTATTTGTTATATTTAGGTTGTAGGATTCTGTAAAAAAAGGAGGTGAAACAAAATGAAAAAGTCAAAAGGTTTTACGCTAATTGAGCTTATGATCGTTGTAGCAATCATTGGAATACTTTCAGCTATTGCTATTCCAAAATTTGCCGACCTTATTCGTAAATCTAATGAAGGTGCAACAAAAGGAAACCTTGGAGCTATCCGCAGCGCTGTTTCTATTTACTACGGAGAATTGGAAGGCTGGTTCCCGGTGCCGACGGCATCAGGAGGTTCGGCAACAGCAGGGACGTTAGGTGCTATTTTAACCATGGAAAATGGTAAATACCTGAAGGAAGTTACTTCAAGTTATGCACCGCCGCACCATGCAAAATCAGCGAACGTTACAATTGCAGTGGCAAGCGGAAATGAAACTGCAAGCCCGGGTGCATGGGGATATCAGGATGCCCGTTCCCCTGGAACCGGAGAAAAACAATGGGGCGATGTATGGGTAAATTGTACTCATACCGACTCAAAGGGCCAGGTTTGGTCTTCTTACTAAAATCTGAGTGTTACTTGAATGGTAACCCCGCGCGTTCTTTGACGAGCGGGGTTATTTTTTTGTATAATGTACATAACAGAGGGAAAATGATAACTTATCTATTCATTTGCTTTATATTCGGATTAATAGCAGGTAGTTTCGCTAATGTTTGCATATACAGAATACCGAATAACCTATCAGTTGTAAAACCAAGGTCTTTTTGTAAAAACTGCAAAAACCGTATCGCGTGGTATGACAATATACCCGTTTTAAGCTTTCTTGTTTTGTCCGGAAAATGTAGGCACTGCAAAGAAAAGATATCTTTAATTTATCCGTTCATTGAAATACTTACTGGCATTCTTTTTATTTTATTAGGATGGAGATTCATGTACCAGCCTGCTTCTTTATTCGTTTATTCATTATTTACAGTGCTGCTTGTAATAATAGCGGTTATCGATTATCAGTATCAGATAATTCCGGATATCTTATCTTTATGTATATTAATCTTAGGCATATCTTTTTGTTTTTTTAACCGTGAGCTCGGAACAAACTGGCAAATGAGGTTCTTAAACTCAATACTTGGGGGAGTCGTAAGCGCAGGGTGTTTATTCGTGGTAGGTTATCTGGGGACTATGGTTTTAAAAAAGGATGCTATGGGAGGAGGGGACATAAAATTTATCCTTGCGGCCGGGACTTTAGTAGGCTTAAAAAAAGCATTCCTCACTATTTTTTTTGCTTCAATAATCGGAAGTATCATAGGCCTTATGCTCATAGTTTTGAAAAAAAATAAAAGAAATGAATATATTCCGTTTGGCCCGTTCCTAAGCCTTGCAGCTTATTTCATTTTATTCATACCTTCTAATTGGCTATTTTGGTAAAAGCTGCTTTATTTTCAATAATTATTTCAAAAACGTATTTACTAATACAAAAAAATGCAAATATGCTTGACAAATTAATTAAAATCTGTTATAAATTTATATAAATATGTTTATATTTATAAATTATAATATTATCATTACATAATATGCCGAAATTAATACCATCGATAAATATACCAAAATTATCTTTCCTAAAACCAAAAGATGCAATCGCTGTCGATATTGGAACCTCTTCTGTAAAAATAGTATTCCTGAAAGCTTCTGGCAATAAATATACTCTTGTCAAATGGGGTATTCTTCCCATCAATGAAAACCTGTCTGAATTACCCCCTCAGGAAAGGAAGTTAAATATTATTGCCCGGATAGGTGAGTTTTTTGCCAAGGAAAAAATACTTATAAAAAACGTTATAACCTCGATTTCTGGGCATCAGGTAATAGTACGCTATGTGAATTTCCCCAAGTTATCAAGGGAAGAATTGAATAAAACAATAGTTTTTGAAGCTGAACCGTACATACCGTTCGACATAAAAGAGGTTGATTTAAGTTATCATATACTCGGAGATATAGTTGAAGAAGGACATAAGAAAATGGAAGCGATCCTTGTTGCGTGCAAGAAAGATGTTATTGCGTCAAGGCTGGAAATATTTAACGAGCTTAACCTGCGCCTCATTGTAGTTGATATAGACGCTTTCGCTCTTGAGAATGCTTACGAGGTCAATATCGACCCGTCTCTTCAGGAAACGGTAATGCTTATCAATATCGGTTCCGCTGTCACGAACATAGCAATAGTTGAGAACAATAAATCGAAAGTCGTAAGGGATATCTTTATCGCAGGAGATTCGTTCACTAAGATTATTCAAAGGAATTTGGGTTGTGAAATAAAAAAAGCCGAAGAGTTAAAATTCGCCCATAGTATATTGGTAACTGCCGAAGAAAAAGAAAAGACCTTGTCTGAGAACCAAAAAGAAGCTCTCCAGGTATCACAGGCGCTTTCATCTATGGCTAAAGATTTTTTAACGGAAATTCACAGGTCGATCGATTTTTATATTTCCCAAAACCCTGATAGAACTATTAATAAGATACTATTAAGCGGTGGCTCCGCTAACCTGAAGAACTTGGACAGGTTGTTAAATAACGATCTTAAAATAGCTGTAGAGGTTTTTAACCCCTTAAAAAACATAACTTCCGGGGAAGCTGTTCCACCGGAAATTGCAGCTCAATTGGCTGTGGCAACTGGGCTTGCAGTACGTCATGAAAATGACATGAATGAATAAACAAGTTAGCCCCCTCGGGAACTTGTTGATTACATAAATTTTACACAAAGATTACAGCACTTACAGAAGTATAGAACTTTCAATTTTACTAGAAAATAATTATGATCAAAGTCAATCTTCTAGCGGCAAACTTAATAAAAAAGGAAGAAAGAAACGAATTATTTGTCCTTGCCTGTATCCTGGCTGCGATAATCGTTCTTTTAGGTGGTGCAGGGTATGGCTCAAAATTGTATTCAAATATGAAGTTAGAAAAGAGAATAGAGGTAGCAAACCGGGAATTGACTAAATATGAAAGTATAGTGCGCCAGGTTGAAGCTTTGCAGTCCACAAAAACGGTCCTGGAAACAAAGAAAAACCTTATTAATACTTTATCAGCAACAGGCCTTACCTATCCTGTATTTATGGAAAAATTAATGTCCGTATTGCCTGACAACATCTGGTTTAAATCCGTTAATACAAAGACTTTAAATGATACTGATTTAAGCATCAGCATGGATGCGGAGGCTCTGGATAATTATGCTATAGCGGATTTCATAAGCTTTTTAAGTACCGATAAATCTTTCTCCAATATAGAATTAGGTCAAATTACTACCGCAGGCACGGATAAAATGCCGACTTATTCTTTCAAGATGACGGCTAATTATAGAAAAGAGATAAAAAAATGACGAAACAATTGATACAAAAATTAGTTGGCGTAGGGATATTCATTGTTTTTTTTGTTATTGTATATTTTAAATACCTGGCGGCACCGCTAGACCAAAAATATCGGGAGTCATCCGAACAGCTGAATAATATCGAGACAAAAGTTGCATCTATGAAACAAAAGGCAAAAGAATTGCCGAAGCTGCAAAAGGAAATGAAACTGCTCGAAGAAGAAGTAGCTGAACTGGGGAAAAGGCTTCCTAAAGAAAAGGGTATCCAGGAACTTTTGAGGATAATAACAAAAGATTCACAGAACTACCATCTTAATGTCTTAAGCTTCAGCCCGAACCCTGTAGCTGAAAAATCAAATTATTTTGAAATACCATTCAGGGTCTCGGTCAAAGGGACGTATCATTCTCTGGCACAATTCTTGAGCGACTTAGGGCAGGAATCAAGGATAATCAGTGCAAAGAATTTAGAAATGTCTGCGGATACCAGTTCTAAGAACAATAGTATTACCGCCAGTTTTTCGATAATCGCATATACTTTTAAAGGATAGTTAGCAGAACGAAGTGGAGCCTAACTTGAGAATAGCACTGATAAATTCATTGTACCTTATTATAATTTTCTTAACTGCCTGCGGGAGCAAGGAAAGCCCGGAACTCAGGCCTAATCTTCCTAAGATAGCACCGAAACAGCCTGAGGCGGCAGCTTTAAAAAAAGTAGCCCCACCGAGATATGCATATACAGGGTATAAATACAGGGATCCGTTTATAGCTTTAAATGCCAAGGGAGCTATGTTAAAGGGCTTAAATGACGTACCTATACCTAATATTGACTCGTTGTCTTTAAAAGGCATACTGGACGACGGCAAACAAAAGATAGCTATTTTAGTAGGAGGCGGTTATTCTTTCATGCTGATGGACGGCAATCTTTTTGACAGCAGGCGCAGGTTAGTGAACGGAATTACCGGGAGTATAAAAAAGGATTCAGTCGTTATTATAGATGCCATAAAAAAAAGCAAGGAAATAAAGCTTAAGGAAGAAAGTAAGTAAGTTCCGAAGGGATTAACTTATCTGGAGGAAGAAATGAAAAAAATAGCAATAGAATTGGGCATAATAGGATCATTTTTGATGCTTTTTACCGGACTATCCCCTGCACAAGAAGGTTTTAAAACTTTGAATAATATAAGGGTTGACGGAAATTCGGTAATAATCAGCCTTTCAGGCAAGACAAAATACAATGCGTTTAAAATGACGAACCCTCCCAAGCTGATCGTTGAATTTTCAAATACAGAACACAATTTTAAAGAGAAGGACCTTGCTGTTAACAAATCTACTATAAAAAGAATAAGGAGCGGCCAGTTTAAGAATGCTCCGGTCAAGGTTGCCCGTGTAGTGATAGATTTGTCGGCAATGATGGAATTTGAACTGAAGAGTGAAGGTAACGATGTGAAAATATCATTTAATCCGGATACAAAAGCAAGTGAGGTAAAAGAAGATCAAGCTAAAAAAACTCAAGTTGTGCCGGTACTTGCGCAGGCAGCACCGGTACCCTTAAAACCTGCAGCTGTTCCCGGTGTTCAAACACAGCAAAACCAAGCACCTGCACAGACAGCGCAGACTCCCATAACACCTGCAGCTGTTACTCCTTCTCAAACACAACAAAACCAGTCACCCGCTCAGGGATTAAATCAGCAAACTCAAAAAACTCCGGAACAACAAAAAAAACCTGAAGAAACCAAACCTGCGCAGGCAAATCCAGAAACCCCGGTACCTAAGCCAAGTGAAGTAAAAGCCGTACCTGCAACAGCTGTTCCTAAAGAATTCCAAAAAATCCAGAAACAGAAAAATGACAACCAGTCCAAACAAATAAAACAGGTGAGGGCAAAAAGAGAAAAGCAAGCCGGTAAAGTAAATGATCCGGTTAAAGCTTCGGAATCAAAATTAGTCCTTTTGCCGAAAATCCCTGTAACGCTCGATTTTGAGGACGCCGATATAAGGGATGTTTTAAGGGTTTTGTCCATGAAAAGCGGGATAAACATAATATTTTCAGATGATGTAAAGGGCAATGTTACCCTTCACCTTGAGAACGTGCCTTTCGACAAAGCGTTAGAAACCATTCTTTCCTTGAACGGGCTGGTAAGCCAGGAACAGGGCCCGAATATTCTTCGTATTGCAACCCCTCAAAAGATAGCGGAAGAAAGGTCTCAGGCAGTGACTTTTACAAAAATATTCCCTTTGAATTATGCAAAAGCTGAAGACGTAAAAGCTAACCTGGATTCTGTCCGCTCGGCCGAGGGAAGAAGAGGCAACGTTTCGGTTGATGCAAGAACAAACAGCCTGGTCGTAACAGACACTCCCGACGGGCTGGTTTCGGTAGAGAGGCTTATGAGCCAGCTTGATAAAAAGCCGCAGCAGGTTTTAATCGAAGCGAAAATAGTAGAAATAACCTTAACAGATTCTTATGACATGGGTATTCAGTGGCAGTATGCCGGGACCCCGGTAAATAATGACACTACAAGGGTTGATGTAGGACAATCCGCCGCAGCCGCCGGGGCTGCAGGATTTGGCGCAGGTGCTGCCGGCCTTGCTCAAAGAAATGTAAGCGGAATTACAGCTGGCGGGACTGGTGTAAATTTCCCTGCAGCGCCTGCTGCAGGCCAGGCCGGTTCAATTGCTTTTGGGATAGTGGCAAATAATAACTATTTAACCGGTGCGCTCACTGCTTTAGCTCAAAAAGGGCTTTCAAAAACCTTATCAACACCCAGAGTAACTACGATCAATAATCAGGAAGCAAAGATACTTGTGGGCCAGAAAGTGCCGTACACTTCAGCACAGACACAATCTTCCATAGGGCAGACAACCAGCACTGAATTCCTGGATGTCGGAATAAAGCTGACGGTTGTACCTACCGTGAATATCGATAATAAGATAACTCTTTTCGTCCATCCTGAGGTAAGTTTGTTTGTACGGGCTGATCCAGCCGGGCCGGTTCTAGGGACAAGAGAAGCTAAAACAACGGTTTTAGTCGAAAATGGGGAAACTGTAGTTATCGGCGGCCTTATAACCGAAGAAGACCGGAAACTCGGCACTCAAGTACCGCTATTAGGCGACCTGCCTATAATAGGGCATCTGTTCAGGAGAGATTTTAAATCTAAAGACCGGACAGAACTATTGGTTTTCATTACCCCAAAAATACTTGATTAATAATATAGTGGATTCTCAAAGCATTCCTAATAAATGGCTAATATATCTATTCGGTTCTATTTTAGCTGTTTCACCCATCTTAAGATTTAGCTGGGACTACCAAACCCAAACAATTCTTGGATTACTCATAATACTTTCGTTCGTCTACCTGTTGAACAACTATAAATTCTCTTTTGATCTTGTCAGGGATGGTTTGTTTATTTTGTTCTTTGTCGCTACGTTGATACCGTGCCATAAAGTAAAAGAATTGTCTTTATATAGGGATGAACTACTATTTTTGCTGGGTTGTTTTATCTTTTCATTTGTTTTTGGGCATTTGCCTTCGGAGAAAAAAAAAGGTCTTTTAAAAATACCTGTTTTCATAGGCGTCTGGTTCTGTGTTATATTATTGGCCCATTTCTTTAGGGACCCCGAAAAATATGTACTCGGCACAGCTGTCCCATCTGAAATAATCGTTAACCTCAACATTATTGCAGGGTATTTGACCCTTTGTTTCGGATTGTCTTTAATATTCTGGAATGACGAAAATAAAAATTACAGGCTCCTCCCGGTAATAATCTTTATAAGCATTATCCTGTCTAAATCGAGGATAGCGATATTTAGCGCATCGGTCATAGTAGTTGTGTTCTCCTATAGTTTTTACAAGTCCTATTTCAGGCTTGTTAAACTGTTATTGGTCTTAATAATAGTTATATTGAGTTTTTTGACATTCCTTAAAATGCACCAGTACCGTCTTTCGGATAATTTATATTTATCTGACAGACTAATTTGGTGGCATACTGCAATAAATATAATAGCGCAGAATCTTATTGCAGGAGTGGGCTGGGGGGGGTTCGGCAATATATATTTGAATTACAGGGCCTTGCCGGGTTTAAATACCCTGTATGCGCATAATTTGGCCTTACAGCTGTTAGCTGAAACAGGGCTAATAGGGTTTTCGCTGTTTATCGTTCTTTTGTTCAAAGTCTTCAAAAAGTCGACGGAATACGTAAAAGGGCTTGACAATGAATTTTATTTGCCGATTTTATCCGGGATAACAGCGTTCTTGTTTATTAACCTTTTTGACTACAGTTTCTACGTGCATTCAACATTGATGCTGTTCTGGGTTTGTTTTGGAATATTGTATTTCAAAGAAAGCCGGATGACTAAAAGAGAGAAAAGCTTTTTGCCCGTTTCTCTTTTCATGGCGCTCAATTTTATTATAGCCGTTGTTTTTCTCAAACCTTTTGCAGGATATATGTTTTTTAGAAACGGCGTTAATGTTTTTAATGAACAAAAATATGAGCAGGCTGAAGGGAAGCTGTTACTTGCCGTAGAATTAGACCCGGAGGCTTCCAGGTATTATAATGAACTGGCAAAAATATGTTATTTTGAATTTACAAGGAATAAAAACAAAGTCTACCTGAATAATGCAATTGAAGCGGAAAAGCAGGCTATAGAGCATAGCAAAACCAATGCCGCATACTGGTCGGACCTCGGATGGTTATACTGGACAGACAACCAAAATAAATATGCGTCAGATTCAATGCTCAAGGCTATTAAGTATGACAGGTTCAACCCAAAATATCAAAACAATTTAAGGAATTTCCTGAATTTCACAGGCCATGCAAAGTAAAAGAACATTATATGTTTATTTATTTTTATTTTCTATTGTAACCTTATTTTTCCTGCCTGTGTTATGTTCAGGGAAGACTTATTTCCTCCGCGACCTGACTTATATTTTCCATCCCTGGAGAGTATTTGCTGCTGAATCCATTCAGAAAGGTGAAATGCCTTTATGGAATTCTTACTCCTATTGCGGGATGCCGTTTTTGGCTAATTGGCAGTCAGCTCTATTTTATCCGTTCAATATATTGTTTTATTTATTGCCTTTTTATATCGCGCTAAAATTATACTGCTTTATCCATTTTGCAGTTGCAGGTATATTTACATATTTATTTGCTGTAAAAAATAAATTCAGAACATATTCGTCCCTGGGCATGATGATCTTATTTGTATTCAACGGATTTTTGATCACAAAACTTGAGTTTTTAAGCCATATAGGCGTGGATGTGTGGGTGTTCGCATTGTTCTTGTTTGTGCAAAACCCTGTTTTGGCTGCCCTAACTGCGTCGATTAGTTTTATGGCCGGGCATCAGGTATTTATATTTCAAATAGTAATATTCATTTTTTATCTGTTTACGAAAGCTGTTATAATAAAAGATTATAACAAAATCTCCGTGAATTTAATTTATACTCTTATCATAGTTACCGGCATTGTTGCTGTACAGTTAATGCCTCTGGCTGAGCTTACGGCATATTCTAACAGGTTTATATCCGGTATAGGTTCAGATATAGCGATGCTGCATTCGCTTAAGATTGATGATGTGGCCAGGTTCCTTTACCCTAAATATAAAGCAGGCCAGATTCTCCTTGTTACGGGCGAAAAATATCAATGGGACACGACCCTCTATGTAGGACTAATATCTTCCTTGATAGCTTTTTACGGTATTTTTAATAAAAGAAAAGGAGAATTAACAAAAATATTTTCCTTAGTTTTGATTTTATCGGGATTTATATTAGCCTTGGGAAACACGACTTCAATTTATCCTTTCTTGTTTAAAAATGTATTTTTGTTTAAAACTATGAGATACCCGGTGCAGCTTATTTATGCTTCTATAATAGGGCTTACGATTATGTTCGGTTACGGTTTTGACGGTTTGTACAAAACCTTAAATAAATGGGTGCTTTTATCCTTGGTTTTGCTGGTATCTTCGGAACTATTGGTTTACGGATATCATTTTCAGCCTTTGGCAGATAAAACCTATTATTATAAAAAACATGAAATTGTGGCTTTTATTCAAAAAAATATAGGTGCTGCCAGGTTCCTTTTAAGCCCCGGTACTGAAAAGAACAGATATTTTAGAGGGAAAGATGTAGAGGATTCATGGCAGAAATCAAGAGGATACCTCTATAACCTTACTTCTCTTCCTTATCATATAAGTAATGCATACGGTTTTGGAGAACCTTTGACGTTAAAGAGTGTCGAAGAGTTCATAGATAAAGCGTATAAACAAAAAACCCCTCAGGACTTGTTGCCTTTCTTAGATATCTTGGGTGTAAAATATCTGCTATGCAGGGATGAACTTAAAAATCATGAAGGCTATGAACTCAAGTATAACGACACTCTATTTCTTTATCAAAAAATTGCTGAAACCAGATTATACGAATGTGGAACCCCTCAGATAAAAGCCCTTCGACGCACTCAGGATGCTGAGTATAGTATAAACACCGAAAGCTCATTAAATAATGTGACATCCCGCCAAGGCGGGGCGGTTATAAAAATAGTCGAGAATAAACCAGGTAAAATAACTCTGAATTCCACAGCTCCGGCAGAGTCAACAATTGTCTGGAAAGAAGCATTTATGCCCGGCTGGAAAACTTATGTAATCCCTTCCAGAAAGAGTGATGGAATTAAAGAAATAAACCTTTCAGAATGGAATGATTTATTTAGGATGTTTAAAATTCCCTCAGGAGAAAACAGGATTATTCAATATTATCTGCCGTTTTCATACAGAGTCGGAATTTTAATTACTGTTTTTACATTGTTATTGATATTAATTTATGGGGCAATAAAATCTACTTATTGGATTATTAAGTGAATAAAATAATTCCTTATACCATCCTGCTCGCAGTCCTTATTGCGATATTTTTCTCGCCTATTATATTTACAATAAGAGGGATCGCAGGTAATTACGGGGATATTTACCTGCACTACTATCCTTTAAAGCATCTTGTTGCTGAAAACATAATTTCAGGGAAAATACCTCTCTGGAATCCATATATCTTTGCCGGACAGCCGCTTCTTGCCAACCCGCAAAGCGCTGTTTTGTATCCTTTTTCTATAATTTTTTATATGCTTCCGATACATCTGGCTTTTAATTATTTTATAGTTTTGCATTTTTTTCTTGCCGGCATATTTATGTATCTTTTGCTTGCGTATTTAGGGTTTTCAGGCACATCTTCTATAGTTTGTTCCATAACTTATGTTTTTAGCGCTTTTCTTGTTTTTAAAGTCCCTGCAGGCCACCCCGCTGCACTTTCGGGGTATATCTGGTTCCCCAGCATAATTTATTTATTGGAGAGCATAAAAAGATCCGGTTCATACCTGCATATATTTGTTTTATCTTTTGCGATAGCATTCCAATATTTGTCCGGGCATATACAGCCTATTTATACTTCAGTATTGTTTATCTTACTGCATTTTATTTTTAATAGGATCAACTACTGGAAAAGGCTCTTAATGGCTGTACCTGCGGCTGTCATATTAGTCAGTATACAGTTGATACCGTCTTTAGAATTGTCGCAAGTAGCGGAGACTTTGAACTGGCAAAAGCTTGCTTCAAGCTATTCTCTTCCTTTTAAAAACCTCGTTAACCTGGTCTTGCCTGATTTTTATGGGAATATAATCAACGGTAACTATATTTATCAAGCGAACCCCAGTTATTTCTTTGAGCTGCATTCATTATACATAGGAATAATACCTTTTTTATTGGCGGCCGCCGGGTTTTATATCTCTATAAAAAATACAAAATATTTTTGGCCTATAATAGTGATAGCTGGAGGGTTTTTGTCTTTGGGAAATTATAACCCTGCTTACAAATTCATGTACTGGGTAGCCCCGGGCTTGCAGTTCGTACGTGCTCCGGCAAGGTTTTCATACTTATTTATAACGGGTTTTATAATTCTTTTTGCCGCTGCCTGGGACAAATATCTTAAAAAGCAAAAAAATATTTTAAAACTACTTATATTGTTGATAATAATATTTGACCTGTTCAGGTACGGCAACGGGTTCATATATTCACAGGATATCTCAAATAGCCGAAGAAAAAGTGAAATAACTAACTATATTTATCCTATGTACAGGATGGTGACCGAACCAGGTGTTTTACCGGCAGATAAAGCGATGTTATACCATCATTATAATCTAAACGGCTATGAAACGATTTTTCTTCAGGATTTTACACGCTATTTAGGGCTGCAGGAGAAAGAGATCATGAGCCCGACAGGGCTTGCAAGGATGGATTTTAATTCCGTTTTAATGAAGGGATTTTCTGTAAGATATAATGTTTCAACAAAAGACATCAAGAATAGGGACATATTTATGTGTTTTAAAAGCGGGCTAAAACTGTACAGGCAGAATATAGCGATACCCCTTGTCTATTTCCCAAAAACTACAAAACTTGTACGGGAGGAATCAGGCTATGACCAGATAGAGTACTTAAAAAACACAAAACTGCCGCCCGATGAAGAGATCGTGGTTTCCGATATCCCGGATAACTTTCCAAGGTTTACTGAAGGCGCTAAAGTCTTATCCTATAAACAATTTTACAACAAATCGGTAACTGAAGTGTCTTTGAATACACCGGGAACTTTAGTATTCAGCGAGATATCATACCCCGGCTGGAAAGCCTATTACGATAAAAAGAGTACGAGGGTATACAGGGGAAACAAAATATTTAAAACAGTATTCCTGGAAACTGCTGGTAAAACTAAAATATACATGTTATTTAAGCCGGTTTCTTATATTTTAGGTTTATATCTGACATTGATAGCCCTGTTGTTTTTTGTATTATTAGCAATCTATTTTTTACTTGAGCATTCTAGGCATATATTTAATATGCCCTCAAGGATAAGATCAATTGAATAACTCTTTGTGGCATAAAATAATCAGTTTGTCATTTTCCCTGACCCTGCTTCTTACGCTAGAATTTGCAGTGCGTATATTCTTTCCCAGGGAAGAACGCATTGAACAGATATTAAGCATTCTTAATGAGGATACGGCCCTTTTCTGGAGGCAGAAAAACAACCTGAATACGTTATTTCAAGGGGCTCCCATAACTACAAATTCTCTGGGATTTAGGAACGGAGAAATAAAAAAAGAAAAAGAGAAGAACTCTTTTAGGATAATATGCATGGGGGCATCTCCTACATTCGGCTGGGGGGTATTAAAAGATGATACATATCCCTGCAAGCTTGAAAAAAAGTTACAGGGCAGCATGCGCAAATATTCAAAAGTAGAAGTAATAAATGCAGGCGAAATAGGTTACACATCCTATCAGGGGCTTAAATTGTTAAGGGATGAAATAATTCAGCTGGAACCCGATATGATCACAGTCTCTTATGTGCTTAATGACGTAGACAAATACCGTTTTTTTCGTAGTAATGGAAAAAGTGACAATGAATTACTGCCCAAAAACAAACTTCTTGTAAACTGCGGAAATTTACTCAGGAAGAGCAAGTTATACCGCCTCTTGAAGAGAATAATACTTAGTGAAAGTTCTATTAACAGCTTTTACTTAGAAAATCCGGAAATGGTTCCTCTTGACAAAAGAAGGGTGTCCGAAAAAGATTACGCAGAAAACTTGTCACAATTTGTTGACTTTGCCCGCTCTAATTCATTAAAGCTTATATTTATAAAAATGCCTGTTAATCTTCAGTCTTCCAAAAATATTCCGTCGAATAAAGAAGCAGCAGAAGAAGCAGAAGCTTTGGTGAAACATGCTCTTTTAAACAACAAAGGAAAGAACAACAAAGCATCCTTTGCGGAACTGATAAAAGCAGCTGAGATAGACCCATCTTCAGGCAAAGCATTATATTTTCTTAGTCTGTATGCCAGGGGAAATGGCAATAAGTTATTATCTGAAAAATATTTAAAGCTTGCCCGGGAAAAGGAACGTTCCCACTGTGAGTACTTCGGGGGCATTTACAACAGCATTATGGAAAAAATAGCTAAAGAAAAGAACATTCCAATGGTAGATATTGTAGAGGCTTTTAAAAACTATAATAAGAACGACCCATCATATTTATTTCTTGACCCCAAACAAGACACTATTCATCCAAATGCTTTAGGACACAGGATTATAAGTGACGAGATTTTTCGCGCAGTCTTGGAACTAGAAGAAAGACTTGAAACTTTAAATAAAAAATCTTAATATATTTATATGGCAAATATACTTGATTACCAAAAAATCATATCTAAACCTTTTGCAATCCTAATTGGGCTGTTCATTGTTACATTTTTAGGAGTTACAGATTTTCTAACCGGCACTGAGTTGTCTTTTTCTATTTTTTATCTAATTCCAATTACATTAGTTACCATATTAGCAGGTTTTAATTGCACATAAACCAGAAAATAGACGACCAGACTGCTTCCGGGCTTGTCGCAGACACAGGCTTGTTATTGAAAGGATCAGCTAAACTTGACCTGGGTTTTTCTGTTTTAAATGTCGGCAGCGGTATAAAGTTTATAAACGAAGCCGATCCGTTGCCCACGACAATTAAAGCCGGAGTCTGTAATAAACCTACTGAACACATTAAAATAGGTATTGATGCAAGCAAGTCGAACGATGCCGATGCAAATTTTGGAGCAGGGGCAGAGTATTGTATTAAGGCAGGAGAAAAACTGATGTTTCCGATAAGAGCAGGATATAGAACTGGATATGAAACAGAACAGTTATCCGGGCTTGCTGCAGGGGCAGGAGTAATGTACAACAGTGTTATGGGCTTTGATTTTGCCTGGGTACCCATGGGAATACTAGGCGACTCAATGAAATTCGGCCTTTCCTTAAAATTCTAATGCAAAAAGAAGTTTGCAAATCCTTTACCTGCCTATTACTCAAAAGCGCAAAACACATATAATTTCAATCATATTTTATTAATGTTTATATTTATACTGATTTGTACGCAATTTGTTACACAGACTGTTATTTTATTTTTGACAAAAGGCTTAATAATTGATAACATTATTAAAAATATACGGAGGAAATCATAAAAAAATTAAACAAAAAATTCATTGCCGGCTTTCTTGTAGGCGGTATATTCCTGTTCTTAACGTTAAGGCAAATTGATTTTTCAAGCTGCTGGAAATATATATTGCAGGCTAATAAATACTGGATTCTACTAGGGATGTCTATTTATTTTATTGCTTTTCTCTTTAGAGGCTTCAGATGGAAATACCTTTTAATGCCTATAAAGGAATTACCAGGTTTTAGATTAGCTTTTTTGGTTATAATCGGTTTTTTTATGAACAACCTGCTCCCGCTAAGGCTCGGCGAATTTGTAAGGGCAAAAGTAGCCGGCCAAAAACTTTCTATACCTATCGGGAGCACGTTTGCAACGATAGTCCTGGAACGTTTATTTGACGGTTTAACGTATGTTTTTCTTTTCCTGACAATAATTATGTTTCTTCCTTTCCCTGAATGGGCTAAAAAATCAATGTTTTTTGGAGGTTTTTTATTCATCGGAAGCATAGCTTTTCTCTTCTTTTTGGCAACTCACCAGGACCTGGCTGTAAGGTTACTAAATAAAATTCCTATACATTCAAAATGGATAGAGCGATTGGAAAATGTCCTCATAAATTTCATTAAAGGTTTGAGTATTTTTAGCCATCTAAGGCTTATCCTAATAGTATCCTTATTATCCATTTGCGTATGGACGGTTGAGGGGACTGTTTTTCTCACATTTACCAAGGCTTTCGGGCTTAATCTTAATTTATTCCAATGTTTTTTTGTAATGATAATGATAGGTATGGGTGCGATACTTCCGCCCGCTCCAGGATATGTAGGTACTGTTGAATTCTTAGGTGTTACAGCCCTTTCATTTATTGGTGTTGACAAAAATCAGGGTTTTGGCATGATAGTTACCCTTCATTTTGTACAGATCTCTCTGTTAATTTGTTTTGGAATCATCTCTTTGATAAAAGAAAAAATAACCTTCCACGATTTAATCCGCTTTGAAAAAAGTACACAAATTTGATATACTTTTATAAGTTAATCCCTTCGGAACTTGTATAGGGTTTTTAGATTCCTTATAAAAATAATAGGCGTTTATGATATTAACCAAAACACCTCACAGAATATCATTTTTTGGCGGCGGGACAGACTACCCTTCCTGGTACCTAAAACACGGGGGGAAGGTGCTTGGAGTTGCCATAAACAAATATTGTTATTTAAGTGTCAGAGAATTACCTCCTTTTTTTCCGCATAAACACTTCATATCCTATTCCGCAATAGAAACGGTAAGCAAGTTAAATGAAATAAATCACCCTGCCGTAAGAGAAGTCCTGAAATATCTTAATTATCGTCACGGAATATCTATCCACCATGACGGCGATATACCTGCCAGGTCCGGCATGGGCTCGAGCTCCGCATTTACCGTAGGCCTTCTAAAAGCCATGTATGCTTTGCTGGGAAAGGTCATATCTAAGAAGGAGTTGTTTGAAAAAGCGATACATATCGAACAAAACCTGATAAAAGAAAACGTCGGGTCCCAGGACCAGGTCTTTGCCGCAAACGGCGGGTTTAACAAAATCGAGTTCATGCCTAACGGAGAGATCATAACAACCCCTGTCATTATGTCAAAGAAAGGTATTTCTACATTTAAAAGCAAGCTCATGTTATTCTACACAGGATTGTCCAGGAATGCGTCCGAGATCGCAGAAGACCAGATAAAGAATATAAAAAGAAATTCTAAGGAACTTTCACAGATAAAAGAATTAGTAGATGAAGCTTACAAAATAGTCACTTCCGGAAAAGATTCTTTTAAAAGTTTTGGAAGCCTGCTCAATGAGACATGGAAATTAAAGAAATCTCTATCGCACAAGATAAGCAATGATTTCATTGATGACATTTATAAAAAAGCATTGAAAAATGGTGCAATTGGCGGGAAATTGCTCGGCGCAGGCGGGGGCGGATTCATGCTTTTCTACGTAGAACCTGATGACCAGAACAGGCTGAAAAGAGCATTGAATAATTATCTTAATATACCTTTTGATTTTGATTTCGTAGGTTCGGATATTATATTTTATAAACAGTTTTAAGACATCCTAACTAAGAATCAGGATGTCTTGATTACAGATTAAAAGAGATTACACAGATAAGACAAATATTAAACCAGGAGCTATATTATGAGCTATAAAATACTCGTGACCGGCGGAGCAGGTTATCTTGGTTCTGTTCTTGTGCCTTATTTGCTTAATAAAGGGCATAAAGTTACGGTAGTTGATAATTTTTTATACGCTCAAAGTACTCTTGTCGAGAACTGTTACCTTGAAAATTTCAGTGTTGTAAGAGGCGATGTCAGAGATGAAGCCACAATGAAACGGTTGTTGAAAGATAAGGATGTTATAATACCTTTAGCCGCGATAGTAGGCGCTCCTGCATGCAACATGGATAAGGTAGCCGCACGGTCAATTAACACTGAAGCGATACGGTTCATTTCGGAAAATATAAGCAAAGAACAGAGAATAATAATGCCTATAACGAACAGCGGGTACGGGATCGGGCAGAAAGATAAGTATTGTACTGAAGAAACCCCGCTAAACCCTATATCGTTTTATGGAATTACTAAAGTAGATGCTGAAAAGGCTATCCTTGAAAGAGAAAATTCTATAAGTTACAGGCTTGCAACGGTGTTTGGGATGTCGCCTAGAATGAGGATAGACCTTTTAGTAAATGATTTTGTTTACAGGGCGGTGAACGACCGTTTTGTCGTTATTTTTGAAGGGCATTTCAAGCGGAACTACATACATATCCGCGACATAGCAAAGGTTTTTATGCACGGCATAGATAATTTTGAAAAGATGAAAGGCCAGGCATATAACGTCGGTTTGTCGGATGCAAATATTTCGAAGCTTGAATTATGCGCAAAGATCAAAAAATACATACCCGATTTTGTATACCTTGAATCGCCTATCGGTGAAGATACTGATAAGCGCGATTACGTAGTCTCCAACGAAAAGATAGAAAAGACCGGGTTTAGACCGGATTTTTCGCTTGATATGGGGATAAAAGAACTTATGAAAGGTTTTGTTATATTGAAAAACAGCAGATATGGGAATATATAAAAAATCAAAAATATACGTAGCAGGCCACCGGGGATTGTTGGGGTCTGCTTTAATGAAAAGGCTGAACTTAGAAGGGTATAAAAATATAATAACCAGATCTCATAAGGAACTTGACCTGACAAAGGCGGAAGCAGTTCGTAGATTTATCGGCAAAGAACGTCCCGAAATAATATTCTTGGCCGCAGGGCTTACCGGCGGCATATTAGCAAACAAAACACATCCTGCCACATTTTATCAGGTAAATATATCCATTCAAAATAACGTATTTCAGGCTGTTAATGAATATAAGGTAAAACATCTCGTATTTTACGGCTCTTCATGTATGTATCCCAGTAAATATAAAAAGCCTTTGAAAGAAGAGTATCTCTTGACCGGCAAAATAGAAGAAACCAATGAAGCCTATGCAGTAGCTAAGATCGCCGGAGTTCTCGCCTGTAAAGCCTATAATCAAGAATATAAAACAAACAGGTTTATTGCCCTGGTACCGAATTCGTTATACGGGCCTAACGATGATTTTAGTTACGGCTGTTCTCATGTAGTTGCTGCGTTAATAAGAAAAATACATGAGGCAAAAATAAAGAATAAGAATAAGATCGTACTTTGGGGCAGCGGTAAACCGAGGCGGGAGTTTGTTTTTGTTGATGATATAGCCCTTGCATCGGTATTTGCTCTAAATAACGCCGGTAGGCTTGAAAATACACATTACAATATCGGAACCGGCCACGATTACACGATAAAAAAATATGCGGAAATGATCGCTGATATCGTGGGGTATAAAGGCAGTATAAAATGGGACAGAACAAAACCCGGCGGCACTGCAAGGAAACTGCTGGACAGCGGTAAATTCAGGGCATTGGGATGGGAACCTAAGGTCGGCATAAAAGAAGGATTGATAAGGACCTACGAGTGGTTCAGGGAAAATTACGGTTCAATAGGAAAGGGTATTTAAGTGAGATCAGCGGATATCGGCGTTATTAAAGGCCTATCGAAAAAAATTGATAAAGCGGTTTTGCTTGAAATATTTAAAAGGATATGCAAAATAAAATATTTTGAGCAGGGAGTGATAGATGCCGGCAAGGACAGTTTCCTTACTTACCAGGTGTATCTTTCATCCGGACAGGAATCCATACCTGCAGCGGTTTCAATGGCTATCCCTGAGTTCATGATATTTGCGCAGCACAGGTGCCATGGCACTTATCTTGCCTGGGGAGGGTATCCGGAAAAACTCAGGGACGAACTTTTAGGCCTACCTACGGGCGTAAGCGGGGGCAAGGCAGGGTCAAATTGCCTTCAATGTTTTGATAACGGCATAAAGATGTTCGGCCATCACGGCTTGATCGGCGAAAACGTGCCTCTTGGCGTAGGCGCGGCTCTTGGCAGCGGAAAACCAGTAGTTTGTTTTTTCGGCGACGGAGCTGCAGAAGAAGATTATGTTTTTTCTGCCATGGGGTTTGCGGTAACACATAAACTCCCGGTGTTGTTTATCTGTGAAGACAATAACTTATCTATACTTACCAAAGTAAAAGAAAGGCGTTCCTGGAGCGTAGCAAAAGTAGCCGGCGCCCTTGGCATGCCGGCCTTCGAGTTCTCGGATGACCCCTGGACTATATATTCAAAAACCAGAGAGCTTAAAACTTCTCTGCCTGCTTATCTAAATATCTTTACATGCAGGCAGTACTGGCATGTAGGCTGCGGAGTAGACGGCCCGCCGGAATGGGACAGGTTTTCCATAGTTAAGGATGAACTTTCTAAACTCGGCTATAAAAAAGAAATTGAAGAGACAGAAAATAACATGAAAAAAGCTATGGGGCGAGTATGGGATCAAAAACAGTTGCAGAAACTATTAAAGAAATAACACGAAAACACCTGGTAGAAAATAACGGCATTTTGCTCGGAGAATCCATCTGCGCGGTAGGCTGGGTCAACAACACCGTCCCTAACGTTAAAGGTGTAGTTGAACTGCCCATGACGGATGTTGCCGGCTCAGGGATCGCCGTGGGTATTTCGCTTGTGGGAAGGCGGCCGATATTTGTCATACGGTTCCAGGATTTTTTGATACTTAACGGAAGCTCTCTTATTTTTTATGCGGCGAAAATAAAAGAACTCCATAAAGCCTCAGCTCCGGTTTTTGTGCGGGCCATAGCCTCGGATTGCCTCGGGCCTGTTCATTCCGGTGTTTTGCACAGCATCTTCATGCATTTCCCGGGATTCCGGGTTTGTTCTCCTATGACGCCAAAAGAATACAGAGCTATATGGAAAGATTATATGGCTCATGACGAACCTTTCATGTGCAGCGAGCACAGGGCGAGCTACGCTAATACCGAAGAGCTTGATGATATTATTTATAAAAATGCGGATATAACTATTTATCCTGTCTCTTCATGCAGGTTTGAAGCTGTAAAAGCGTCAAAGAGGCTCCATGAAGACGGTATAAAATGCAATGTTGTGCACCTCGTCTGGCTAAAACCTTTTGTTATAGATAAACGCATACTCGGGCCCTTAAAACAGACACGGAAAGCGCTTGTTGTTGACCCTGGCCATGAAATCGCCGGCGCCTCAAGGTCAATAGCCTACGAATTATCTTTAGCAGGCGGGTATGCAGTAAACGCCCTGGGGCTTTTAGACAAAACAAAATGCCTGTGCCCTCCCCTGCAGAACAAGTCCCCGGATGCGGATAAAATATGTAAGAGAGTAAAAGAAATACTAAAACAGTGAAAAACAATAGAATAAATGAAGTTTATAAAAACAAATGGTTTTCTATAGAAGCAGTCCGTCTAAAGTATGATGACGGCCCTTATTAAGGTTATTTATAGACATCCTATATGACAAGGACGTCTTGATTCCACAGATTGAAAGAGATTACAAAGATAAAAACAAACAAATCTATTCAGGTATAAAGAATAGTATCCCGGGAGGAAACTCATGAAAAGAGCGGTAATAATAACTGGCCCGAATTTTCAGGATGAGGAGTTCATTTATCCTTACTATCGTCTTCAGGAAGCAGGATTCAAAGTCGATGTGGCCATAAAAGACAAGGCTGTTACAAAAGGCAAGTACGGCCTGCCGGTAAAACCTACCATGGACGTCACGGAACTTAAGGAGAAAGATTTTGACCTTGTGGTTTTGCCCGGAGGGCACGAAGCTCCGGACAGGGTCCGCCAGATAAAAGAAGTGCTTGATTTTGTAAAAGCCATGCACGATAAAGGGAAAGTCGTTTCAACTATATGCCACGGCCCCTGGATACTAATATCAGCGGGCATAGTAAAAGGAAGGAAGATAACCGGATACGTGGGTATAAAAGATGATATTATAAATGCGGGGGCGCAGTATGTAGATTTACCGGTAGTAGTTGACGGGAACATAGTTTCAAGCCCGCACTATAAGTATAACGGCGAGTGGATGAGAGAAACATTAAAAAAATTCGGCCTATGAATCTGCGTAATCGGTTTTGTTAATCTGTGTAATCAAAAATTCCGAAGGGACATTTTATGGAAAAGAAATCTAAGATATATGTTGCCGGGCATAACGGGATGCTGGGGTCTGCGATCTTGGGGAAACTTTATTCTGAAGGGTACAGGAATATCCTGGTGCGTACGCACTCTCAACTTGACCTTTCGGATCAATCCCAGGTAAAGCTCTTTTTTGAAAAAGAAAAACCGGAGTACGTGTTTTTTGCCGCGGCAAAAGTCGGTGGGATATTTGCGAATAATACGTACAGGGCTGATTTTATCTACGAAAACACGATGATGCAGTGCAATGTACTGCATCAGGCATTTTTAAATGAAGTAAAAAAGCTGATATTTTATTCCTGTGCCGATATATATCCGAAAAACTGCCCCCAGCCTGCAAAAGAAGAATATCTGCTGACCGGCCCTGTTGAGTCTACTTGTGAACCTTTCGCTGTATCGAAGATATCAGGAGTAAAAATCTGCGAATCTTATAACAGGCAGTACGGGACCCAGTTCCTGGTCGTTGTACCTCCGAATATATACGGGCCGAACGAAAATTACGATATCATGAATTCCCAGGTTCTCCCTTCACTGCTCAGGAATTTTCACGAGGCAAAGGTCTCAAATCAGGACAAAGTGATAATCTGGGGTACGGGGCGACCTGTAAGGGATTTTATTTTTGTAAATGATGTAGTAGATGCTTCTCTCTATTTAATGAACAATAAAACCGGGGACTTTCTATACAACGTCGGAACAGGAAAGGGGTCTTCCATTAAAGAGCTGGCAAAGGTTATCAAGAAAGCCGTAGGTTTTACAGGTGACATAGTTTATGATACAGCAAAACCTGACGGCGTCGCAAAAAAACTTCTAGATAGTTCAAGGATAAATAAATTAGGCTGGGAATGCCGCACAGAGCTTTCCAGAGGAGTTGAGCTTACTTACGGTTCATTTTTAGAGCAGGTTAAGAAAAAGGAAATAAGGACTACCGGCGTTTCACGGGTCAAAAGCTGCCAAAAAGACAAAAAAGTTATAAATGCACGTTCAAAGAAAAGTACAGCTTCGTTAACCCAGCCCGATTCATACTCAAATAAAGTGGTCTTAAAACCCTGGGGCTATGAATTTCTCGTTTTTGAAAACGAGTCTATAGCGGTTTGGTTCCTGCATCTAGGCCAGGACCATTCTACCTCGATGCATTGTCATCGAAACAAAAAAACCTCGCTGGTCCTTCTTTCCGGAAAAGCCATGAATAATACATTGGACCACAGGAGGTATTTGAAAGGCGGGGATGCTGTAATTCTTGAAAAAGGGGTATTCCATTCCACCAAAGCGTTGTCGAAAGAAGGGATAGACCTCCTTGAAATAGAATCGCCTCCTATCAAAACAGACCTCCTAAGGCTGCAGGACAAGTACGGCAGGGAGTACTACGGCTACGAAGGTATAGGGGAAATGGAAACAATAAATATAAACGGGTATAACTATTTCAATTTCACGGAATTAGAAAAGCATGTATCCTGCCCGGTAGAAACAGACAGCTATACCATAATCTTCGAGGTCTTTACAAATAACAGAGAATTTAAAAAGGGTTTTAAAACCAAAAGCGGCGAGATATGTGTTTCTTTAAGAGGCAGTATCTATGACGGCAAAGGCAATGTGGTTTTGAGTTTAGGCGACGCACAAAAGTCTGAAACATTTATTAACGACGTTTTAAGCATTAAAGAAAAATTGGTTCTCTTAAGGATAAAGTCCCAGGTATAGATTTATGAAAAGTAGGGTTTATAAGATTGAGAATATAGCTGTCATTATGAACGGCCTGGATAATATAGCCGTAGCAAAGGCTTTCATAAATAAAGGCGTTTTGATCCAGTGGTCAAATAATATAATTAAAATAAAATCTAACATACCGGCCGGGCATAGGTTTGCTTTGCATAATATTAAAAAGGGCTGGAAGGTTATCCAATACGGCAGCCCTTTTGGCATATCAAAAGGTATTTTTTCAGGGCAGCTAGTCCATGATAAATTGATCAGGGAGTTTAGGCATACACAGCGCCAGCTGGAGTTATTGGCCAGGAATAATAGGGTATTTGCAAAAATTGACAAGCCCGGTCATATTCCGGACAAATACTTTTATGGGATCAGGCGGAAAGGCGGCAGCATAGGAACCAGAAACTATTATATCTTGGTCCCCACTTCCTTATGTTCAAGCGACATGGCCCGGCGCATAGCTCTTTCGTTTGACGTTGACCCTGTAATCAAGAAAAAATATAAAAATATTGACGGGATCGTAGCAGCCGGCCATACTGAAGGCTGTGGATGTAATGACGGTGATATCATAGACCGGTTAGTCCTTACTTTGAAAAACACTATTTCTCATCCGAATGTCGGCGGTGCATTGATCATTGACCTCGGATGCGAAAAAACAAATAAAAGTTATATTTCAAAGTTTTTCGATGGTTTGTCAAAAACTGGAAAACCGGTTGATTATTTATCGATCATCGAATCAGGAGGTGATCAAGCAGCTTATAAAAAGGGGAAAGTTATAGTTTTGAAAAGGCTTAAATCTGTAAATAATATAAAAAGAGAAAAGTTCCCGTTAGAAAAACTGATAATAGGGACTGAATGCGGCGCTTCCGATACATTCTCAGGAATTACCGCAAACCCGCTGATAGGCGCAACCGTAGACATGGTCATTGGTTCAGGCGGCTCTGCTATACTTTCAGAGATGCCTGAAATGATAGGTGCAGAAGATATCCTTATAAAAAGAATGGTTTCAAAAGAAGTAATAGAAAAATATTTTAACGGCTTGAAATATTATACAGGCTTGGCCAAGAAATTAGATATTTCTATGAACGGAAACTTTGTACCCGGAAACAAAAAAGGCGGTTTGGTAAACCTGACCCTTAAAAGCCTCGGTGCTATACAGAAAGGAGGGCATTCGCCCATAGTTGATTTTGTAGATTATGCCCAGAAAATAAGTAAGAAGGGGCTGACTATTATGAACGGCCCGGGCAATGATCTTGAATCAATGACAGGGCTGACGGCTTCAGGGGCTAATGTCATATTGTTTTCTACAGGCATGGGAACACCTGAAGGAAGTTTAATAGTCCCAGTAATAAAGATACCTTCGACAACAAAAGTATTTAAGTCCCTTAAGGACGATATGGATTTCGATTCAGGTGTTCTTATCAAAGATATGAGTTTATTGAATAAGCTCGGTGAAAAACTTCTGGCTATGGTAATAAAGGTTGCTTCGGGAGAAAAAACACGGTCTGAAATCCATAATAAAAGGTCTTTCCAGATATGGACAGCAGGCAAGTTGTCTTTATGAACAAATATAGAGCTGTCTTGTTTGACTTTGACGGTGTTATAGCCAGGACCATGGAAGATAATTATAGAGCGTGGAAGGTTGCTCTTAAGGGACATAAGGTGTGCTTTTCCAAAAAGGAATATTTTCTCCTTGAAGGCATGAACGTTAAAAATGTAGCACGGAAATTGCTTGGGAAAAAGAATAATAGATCCGGGTTGGTCGATAAAATATGCAAAGCTAAAGATGATTATTATTTAAACAATAATTCGTTCTCATTGTACAGCGGAGTCAAAACTCTAATATCGCGTCTAAGGAAGAAAGGCTATAAATTGGGGCTGGTCACAGGAGCAAGCAAGGTTCGCCTCGTAAAATCCGCCGGTGCAGATTTTCTTAAACGCTTTGAAGCAGTGATTACCGGAGATATGGTAAGAAAACCTAAACCGGACCCCCTGCCGTATCTTTTAGCTGCAAAAGCAATGTCGGTAAACCCTGCCCAATGCCTGGTGGTAGAGAATGCCCCTTTGGGCATTGAATCGGCAAAAAATGCAGGGATGTTCTGTGTAGCCGTGGCTTCGACTTTAAACAAGAAATATCTAAAGAAGGCGGATATTGTGATAGACAGAATACAAATGCTTGAAGGCCTACTATGAAGCAGTTTTGTATTTCTCAGTCTCCGCTATGTTCTTATGATGCCTCACTTTGCGGTAAGACCGCGAGGTATCAAGAGGTATTGTCATCGCGAGGTCGCTTTGGCGACCGTGGCGATCTCGACGTTGCAACATCATTTTTAGATTGCTTCTCCCGCTTTGCGGTATCGCAATGACAGATAGGGAACCCTGCGGAAGCCACAGAAAATTGCAAGTTAAAAATTGTGATAGGACCTATTAATGCAGCAAAAAATCGACATTGTCTTGATCAATCCGGGTGACAGAAAATATAACTACCAGGCGCTCGGCCTAGACCTGGCTGCCATCGAACCTCCTTTCTTGATAGCAGTGACCGCCTCATACCTCAGGAATAAAGGGTTCAACGTTGCAGTAATAGATTCGAATGCTGAAAATATAACACCTGAAGAGACGGCAATGAAAGTGAAGCGGTTAGACCCGTTTCTTGCAGCAGTCATAGTTTACGGTTCAAACCCTCAGGCATCGACTCAGAACATGACGGTTGCAGGAAGGATATGTAAAGAAATAAAAAACGATACGCCGTCCAGGGTTATAATAGGCGGGCTGCACCCTTCCGCACTGCCAAAACAGACATTAGAAGAAGAAACTGTGGATTTTGTAATTGAAGGCGAAGGGCCTTATACTCTTGAATCTTTGCTTGGAATTTTAAAAACAGGTAAAAGTGATTTCAAAAATATCCCAGGTCTTTGGTATAAGGAAAACGGTAAAACAAAAAATAACGGCAGGGCTACTCTCATCGGAGACCTTGATGAAGTATTGCCTATAGGGGCGTGGGACCTTCTGCCGATGGATAAATATAAGGCGCATAACTGGCATTGTTTTGACGATATTGAGAACAGGAAGCCTTACGGAGCTATCTATACAAGCCTGGGGTGCCCGTTCTCATGCGTGTTTTGCTGCATTAATGCGCCGTTCGGAAAGCCGGGAATCCGTTACCGCAGCCCTAAATTGGTTGTTGACGAATTATCCCTGTTAAATGAAAAGTATGGTGTAAAAAATGTTAAGATAGCGGATGAATTGTTCATTTTTAGTAAAGAGCATTATATGGCTATCGTAGACCTCATCATAAAAAGAGGGCTTAAGCTTAACCTGTGGGCGTATGCAAGGATAGATACGATCGACTTTAATTTCTTGAAGAAAATGAAAGAAGCCGGCATAAACTGGCTGGGTATTGGCATAGAATCTGCCAACGAATCTGTCCGCGACGGGGTTCATAAACAAATGCGCAGAAAAGATATAGTAAACGTAGTAAGGAAAGTGCAGGAGGCAGGCATAAGGGTGGGAGCAAATTATATTTTTGGATTGCCGGATGACACGATGCAAACCATGCAGGAGACTCTGGACATGGCATTGGAAATAAATTCCGAGTGGGCGAACTTTTCATGTGCTATGGCATATCCGGGCTCGAAACTTTATGAAATAGCTATTAAAGAAAAATTGAAGCTTCCCAAAGGCTGGCACAACTACTCTCCTTATGCCAAGGATATCTTGCCTCTTCCTACCAAGTATTTAAGCCCCGTAGAAGTTCTGCGGTTCAGGGACAATGCATTTAATAAATATTTTGGAAACCCTAATTATTTAAATATGATTGAAACTAAATTCGGTACAAGAGTAAAAGAGCATATACTTGCTATGACTAAAACAAAACTCGAACGGATTTTATTGCAATGAACGATAAAAAGATGTTGTTAATTTATTACAGGAATAAAGAGACCTTGAGCGAGGTTGGGAATATTTTGATAGACCTGTCTGCAAGCTTAGGCGGTTTTTTTATTGATTATAAAGACCTGTATTTTCAAAAAGGCAACAAAGGGACGGAAGGGTATATAGAAAGCTTCGTACAGGACAATAAAATAGACATCGTTATGTTCTGGAGTGAGGCAACCGGCTTTCATTTTAGCGTAGAATTCTTTGCGAAGTTAAGAAAAAACCTGTACACCGTGATGCTTGTCGGGGATACAGAATACTATTTTGAGGTAAGGGACAGGTACTATGCACAAGCCATGGACCTGGTAGTTGTTTTTAATAAACCATGCATAAGTTATTATAAATTGATAGGCATAGAAGCGATAGTCTGCTATAGTTTCTTTGACGGAAAATATTATAAGAAATATCCCGGTCTTAAAAAAGATATGGATGTTTCCTTTGTAGGCCTGCATTCCTGCCACAGCAGGCGCTTAGAGTATCTTGAATATTTAAAAGCCAACGCTATACCCGCCGTAAGTTATGGGCCGAACTCAGTTAACGGGCCGGTAAGTGCGGAACGTCTGGTAGAAATCATAAACAAAACTAAGATCAATCTGAATTTTACCGACGCTCTTGATTCAACGCGCCTGACAAGGAATTTAAAGGTACATAAATTGTTAAAGCAGCCAAAAGGACGTATTACACAGGCCGCACTCTGCGGCGGGTTTGTGCTGTCCGAGTATGCTTACGGTATAGAAGATACTTTCGAGATCGGCAAAGAGATAGACGTGTTTTACAGCAAGGACGACCTTTTGGAAAAAGTAAGGCACTACCTGAAAAATTACGATAAAAGGGAAGCTATGGCCCTAAGCGCCTACAAAAAAGCCGTTGAGCTCTACGACGGAAATAAAGGCATACCACAGCTTTTTAATAAAATAAAAGAGATGTCTATTAAAAAGCGGCAGGGGCAGAGAAAACTTTACCTGGATAAAGTCTTTATTGCGAATTATTCCACTTTCAGGGTTTTATTGATTATAAAATTCTTAAAAAGGCTGCAGCTGGGGTATGCCGTAGAAGAATTTTTATTGCTTTTAAAATGCAGGAAGTTAGACCTGTACCAGGTGCTGGTATTCATAAAAGAAGAAATAATCGACAACATAGCTCCGGTCAGACGATTCCTGAACTATTGTAAGCGGCCATGAAGATACTTTTAATATTCCCGAAATGGACACAAGAATACGGAATGATAACTTACTTTGCCAGAAAAGCGTCTGTCTGGCCGCCTTTAAACCTTGCATATCTTGCAGCTATAGCCGAAGATCAGGGGCACACTGTAAAGATAATAGACGGCGAGGCCGAAGACCTACCGGTTGAAAAGATGGTCGTTGAAGCCGGAAAATTTGCGCCCGATATTATCGGTATGACCGCTACTACGCCGTTCTTCAGGTTTTCGCTTGAGCTTGCAAAGCGCCTTAAATCAAACTTTAGCAAAGTACCCATAGTTATCGGCGGGCCGCATATATCGGTCTTGAAAAAGGAAGCTTTTTATGATTGTTTCGATTATGGCTTCATAGGAGAATCCGACGGGTCCTGGCAGCTTTTTTTAAAATGCATAGAAAATAAAGGAGATATAAGCCAGATAAAGGGGATTCTATACAGGGAAAAAGAAGAAGTGAAGTTTACCGGCCAGCCTGACCTGATAGCGGATGTAGATTCAATTCCTGTACCTGCGCGGCATTTGTTAAAACTTAACCGGTATAATATAGGCACGCTGCACGGCACTAAGAATTTTACTACGGTAATGACTTCAAGAGGGTGCCCGTTCAAGTGTATCTTCTGCAGTACTGATGTCTTTGGCAAAAAGCTCAGGCAAAGGTCAATAGGCCTTGTAATTGACGAGATAACTTCGATAATATCGAAGTTTAACATAAGGCATATTATATTCCTTGATGACACATTAACTATAGACAAAAAGTACATAATGGAGTTATGCGATAATATAATAAGCCGAAAGTTGAACATAACGTTCGACTGCGGGACAAGGGCAAACCTTGTAGACGAAGAATTGATAAAAAAAATGGCAGAGGCAGGCCTTATCAGGATATCCTTCGGCCTTGAGTCGGTAGATGAAAACATAAGAAGGATAATGAAAAAAGAGGTGCCGCTTGAAAGTTATAAAAAGGCCAATGAAATAACCAATAGGTACAATATCGAAACGTTAAATTCGTGCATGATAGGCCTCCCGGGAAAAACGAAGGAAACGGTGCGCAACACCCTTCATTTCCTTAGGAGTTCAAAAGAAATAAAACAGGCCAATATAAGCATTGCCGTGCCGTATCCGGGGACCGAACTTTATGAGATGGCAAAGAAAGGCGAGCACGCCTTGAAACTGGAAACAAATGATTTTTCAAAGTTCATCCGGTACGGCGGCGCCGTTATGTCGGTCGGCAGCCTGTCACCGCAGGAGCTTATCAGGATACAGAACGATGCTTTTATAAGCATATATCTGGCGCCCTGGAGATGGGTACCGGTCTTAAGGAAATCCGGCGTGATAGGTTTGTTCCTTACGTTTTTGAGGTTCATAAAAAGTTTTCAAAGGGTGATCTTAAACACGGACGGATTTTTTTGGTTCAAAGACTGATATAGTTGATATTAATTTGGAGGCGGAAATGGAAGAAGAGAAAATAATTAAGATGCTCAGCGACCTTAAGCACCGCGTATTTCCGAGGCCTTTTGAAAGGTTGGCTGTTTCCGGGAAGAACCTGACTGGTGTTGAAATAGGGGTATATAAAGCAGACCATGCCGAGAGCCTTCTTGAGAATCTGGATATAAGACGGCTCTATTTAGTCGATCCCTATAACCTATACGGGGATTATGACGCGGGCAAAGCTCATTATGGTATAGACCAGGACCCTCTTGAGCTGGCAAAAAAAGAAGCTGTAAAACGCTTAAGCAGGTTCTCAGATAAAATATCCTGGGTTTACAAGAAATCATCGGACTCGATGAACGATATACCGGACGGCCTTGATTTCGTTTACCTTGACGGTAATCACGGAGAAGCTTTTGTTAACGAGGAATTAATAAATTTTTACCCTAAAATCCGCAAAGGCGGTGTTATAGGCGGGCACGATTTTTATAACGGATTTTGCAGGGAACATGACGGAGTAGTCCAGGCAGTCACCAAGTATGCCGTAAAAAACGGGCTGGTTCTACAGGTTGAATTGCCTGACTGGTGGATAATAAAATAGAGGTAAATAATTATGCAGTCAATTTTTGGCGATAAAAATTTGTTATTGCTGTATTGTGACGATAACAATCAGAATCATAAATTCCACCTGGATATATTATCCGAATACTTCAAGGAAAGCTTCAGGTTAAATATCGTCAAACAGGTTATTGATAACGGGATAGGAAAAACTCAGGATCATATCAGGCACATAATCGATAATAAAGGTATTTCGGTAGTTATCGTATTCCCGTACGTGACCAATTTCGATATCCCTGTGGAATTTTATGCCTCGCTCAGAAATAAAGTGAACCTGGCCCTCTGGCTGTTCGATGACGACCAGTATTTCAATGCCTATAATAAATACTATGCCCAGGCTTTCGATACTCTGGCTACGATGGACTACTTAAGCGTATTTGCCTACAAGAACATCGGGATACCTGCAGTGCTTTATTTTGCATCGCATTTAAAAGAACGTTACCATCCGGTAAACATAAAAAAGGATATAGATGTATGTTTCGTAGGTGACTGCAAAAAGAACGACCGTATGGAATACATTCAGTATCTCGCGGAAAATAAAATAAAAATAAAGGCTTTTGGCAGAGGGTCAAATTACGGTTTCCTCGAATGGGATAAATTCTCGGAGACTTTTTCAAGAAGCAGGATAAACCTTAATTTTACAAAGATAGATAAACTTAACTGGCTGAATAAAGATGACCCGCTGTTGAAAAATGCAAGGCAGGCAAAAGCAAGGCCGATAGAAATAGCGCTGACGGGCTCGTTCTGCCTGTCAGAATATTCTCCGCAATTAAACGCTATGTTTGAAATAGGAAAAGAAATAGACGTTTTCGGAAACAAAAAAGAACTTCTTGAGAAAGTGAACTATTACCTGTCCAACCCGGAAAAGCTGGATGAGCTAGCAAAAAATTCTTATCAAAGAGCCCTAAACAACTACGAAAGCAGGGTCTATATACCTCGCGTCTTAAATGAGTTCCAAAAAGCTTTTAAGAGGGATAATATAAATTATTTTGATAAAGATAAAATATATTTAAGCAACAGTTTTAAGTTAAAATCAATAATCGGGTTGACTTTTACGGTTTTTGTCCAACTTTCCAGGCTTAAGCTGTTTAATGCTTTGGAAACATTTTTGGGGCTGTTTAAATACGGGCCCGTTTTATTTTTAAAAGGGTTTTATTTGGGCGCTATAAGGGTATTTGCTAACAGGTGGCACAAATATTTCGCAGCAAATTAAGGTTTAAAAAAATATTATTAAAGGGTGTAAAACATGAATAAAATAAGGTATCCGTTCGGAACGATAACGATTACCAAAAAAGCGAAAATACTGGCAAACAAAATACTTAACTCAGGAAGGCTATCAGGCGGGAAATATGTAAGGGAATTTGAAAAAAGGTTCGCAGAGCTTGTCGGGACAAAAGAGGCTGTAGCCGTATCTTCCGGCACTGATGCCGACACACTGGCTATGGCTGTGCTTTATGATTACGGCGCAAAAAGAGGAGATGAGGTAATAGTGCCTGCCTTGTCATTTGCCGCCACGGGGAATTCCGTGCTGCATGCGGGGTTTATCCCGAAATTCGTAGATATAAAAAGGCATACCCTTAATATAGATGAAACAAGAATAGAAAAAGCCGTAACCAAAAAAACAAAGGCTATACTGGCTGTCCACCTTATGGGCAAACCGGCTGAAATGGACACTATAAATAAGATAGCAAAAAAACACGGCCTTCTGGTTATTGAAGATGCCGCTGAAGCTCAAAGCGCTGTTTATAAAGGGAAAAATATCGGAACTATAGGCGACATGGCTGCTTTCAGCCTGTACATTGCACATATAATTTCAACAATAGAGGGGGGCATAGTAACCACCAATAATACACGGTATGCCGAAATCTTGAGGTCTCTAAGGGCGCACGGAAGGGCCTGCGACTGTAATATCTGTGTGCTTAACACAACCGGGGCAGAATGCAAAAAAAGGTTTAAATACAAAACCGATATCCGTTTCATTTTTGAGCGTATAGGTTATTCTGCAAAGATGAACGAGATAGAAGCAGCCGTAGGGCTTGGCTATCTTGAAATATATCCTGAGATATTCAAAAAAAGAATGGATAATTTTGTTTATTTAAACAAACAGTTTAAACAGTTCAATAATTATTTATTTACAATCGTTCAAGAGCCTTACGAAAAAATGGCTCCCTACTGTTTTGCGGTTATACTTAAAGAGGGGGTAAAGTTCACCCGCGATGAGCTGGTCAGTTACCTTGAAATAAACGGCATAGATACACGGACGCTTTTCCAGTCTATGCCGACCCAGTGCAAAGGGTTTGAATTCTTAGGCTACAAAACCGGCGAATTTCCCGAAGCAGAATACATCGGTAATAACGGTTTTCATATAGGCACACACCAGGATATCGCAAAACCTCAGATAGATTATTTTATCGCATTGCTGGATAAGTTTTTGAAGAAAAAGTAAAAAGAATGGAAGGAATGTTGAGTCAAAGAAAATAAGCCAAGTTTGTCAAGTCTGACACGGAAATCCGGAAATTGATGTAAAAAAGGTGTCATTCCCGAAATTTGTTATTGGAAATATGGGACATACTACAATAACAAGTCAAGAGCGTAGCGCACCTGTCCCAGAATTTGGGGCAAAAAATTAGTAATATAGCTTTAAAGAACCGATGGTCTTTCACAACAGAAGGAACGAACCTTGAAATCGTTGTGTAAATCCTGCGTTAAAGATAAACTTTACGCTGATTATACTTTACCCTAAGTGAAAAGTTCCGGTGAAAGCCCCAAATTGTCCCCTACAGGGTCAAACCCTAACGTTGTCTAAGACGGGGTCATCCACCGGAACATTAAATTGATTTATATCAAACGGCGCATTATTTTTAAGCATAACGAAAGCAGTTCGAAGGAATTTTTCAACGAATTTGATTTTAAGTTTAGCTTTAGCAGTTTTTGAATTACCCCGTTCTTTCAATTTGTCCTGAAACATTTGCCTGATAATCTTGTTTTTTGCTATGGCAATATTTGCGGCTTGGCATACGGCATAACGAAGCAGGGAATTCCCTTTTTTAGATATTTTCTCTTTACCCTGGAATTTACCGGATGACATGGTTTCTATATCCAGGCCTGCGAATTTAGTGATTTGCCTGTCACTGATAAAGTTGTCAATGTTTATGTTTGATTTAAAAACCGAAGTGGTAAATATGCCATAACCGGGGATAGACAATAATTGACGGTAAACATCGTCTTGCATACAGAAGGCAAACAGGATTTTATCTATTTCAGCAATATCTTTTTTCGTTCTTTGAATATCACGGGCAATCAATTTGGATTCAAGTATTATTGCTGACGGCATAGGAAAGCCAATAGATGTTTTAGCGGCTTGCCAGGTTTGGGTCAATCGTAAATATCTTTTACTTTTTTGGCTAACTGACAATGAAAAGATGCTCATAAAATACTGAAAATCCATTTTTTTAATGTTGTCACTGGAAGGGCAATGCTCAAGCAAAGTTAAAACATCAGGGTCTTCGGCGTTAGGGAATATATTTCCGAGTTCTGGAAAATGGCAAGTCCAGATATTATTTTGAATACGTGTTTTAAGCGATGTTTTTGTTTTCATTAACCGTTGCCTTAGAAGCAAATACTTGCGAATGTTTGAGGCTTGCGTGTTTTCATCACGGTAGAACATGATTTTGCCCTGGCGCATTAAATCTGCGACATTATAGGCATCGCGAGGGTCATTTTTACCCCAGCGGCCGCCGTCAATAGTTTTACGGTTGCTTTTAGCGGCAACAGAAGATACATAAACCACCAGATAGCCTTTGCTTTTCAGATATTCGGACAAAGGCTTATGATAATTAGCTGTTGGTTCAACACCAATGATAACACTTTTAAGGTTATTCATTTCCATTGTTTGCTCGATTTTGTAAGTGAACTTTTGAAAATCTTCAAGATTATGATTAACATAGTATTTTCTTAAAAGAATTTCCTTTTCTATGTTATAGAAACAGGCAACTGACGAATTTTTAGCTGCATCAATACCGATAAGCAGATAATCCTTGTTCTTTTGAATCTCTGGTCTTACTTGACGAAACTGTTCGACTTTGGATATACTTTGCATGAGCCGCCTCCTTGTTAGGTTTGTTCTTGCAAACTTACTCTAACACAGGTGGCTCGCTTTTTTCAAGTTCTTAGCTCTTTCTTTTAAAGTTTAAAATGATTTTTCAAGGTCTTTTTAAAATCAATGTCGACTGCTCTAAGGGGAAATCCTTTCCCCTTAAACCCCTTGGATTACATCTTAAACTACAAAGAAAGACCTAAATTCATTATACAACGTTGTTCGGCATTACGGTATTGGAATGAATACCGAATTACCTAACTACGTCCCCAAGACCCAAATCTTTTCAGGTGCCAGTTTAATTAAAACAATTACCGATGCTGAATTGGTAACGAAATAAGGGACAAATAAGCAATTGTTAGCAACAAGGAACCATTACCGGCCCCGCGGCGGTAATGCAAAATATAAATAGGAGAGGTTATGAAATTCGGATCATGTCTGGCGGCAGGGTTGTCTATGCTGGTTGTTTTATGCTGTGGAGTTTCTGCAGATACGCACCTGAATATTCAAAACAATTTTGGCTACACAATTGTAGACGTAGGTAAAGCCATGGATATACCCGCGCTTTCTGACATTACCGGGCAGGGGCTGAATGACTGGGATCAGTTTAACTATAGAATACTGGGACAGCTTATAATCGACAAGTCCGATAAGCTTTCCTGGGGGCCTGAAATTGGTTTGCACAGGCTTTATTACTGGGAGGAGAAATACAAACCGTTATCGACATCCAGCCAGAGATGGCGCTCAGGCGCTGTATGGAGTTTTGAGGCAGGAGCTGTGATGCGTTATGAGCTCGGCCAGAACTACTATTTCTTGACCGGCATTGCGCTTCATAATTTCCTGAATGATTCAGGGACAACGCTTGGTGTACCGATTGCTCTCGGCCATGAAATAAAAATGTCCCGCTCGTTTGGCGTGCCCCTGGAGTTCCGTATGGACATAATATTCGGCAACAGCACCCCGATAGGCATCGGCGGCGGCATAGGCCTTAAGTTTAAGGTAAAATGAAATAAAACAGGGTAACCTGGCAAGACAGAAAAATGCGGGAATTTCTGCCTGCATAAGTCAAGTTTGTCAAGTCTGACACGGAAACACAAAAAGTTAGTGAAGTTAGAGAAGCCTGACACCGAAAGCGACAGTTAGAGAAGCCTGACACCGAAAGCGACACCGAAAGCTATGGGAATTCGGGGGACACAATACTTATTTACGTCTAAGAATGTGACTTATTCAAAAGAAAACGGTGTCGGAATTCTCTAACTACACTAACTTTAAAAGTATTTAAATAGAGGCATTCAGAAGAACATAACTAATTTTAGAGTAAAATATGGTAATAGTATTGCAATGTTAAGCCAAATATATTACAATAGTGTTGTAATGTATTTGGGAGGTTTAAAATGGACACGAATTTGTTAAAAAGGTTAATCGTTGAACATAAAGAAAAGTTTTTGCTGAAAAGCGGTGAATTAATAGAAAGGGAAGTAAGTGTAGCCGCAAATAAACTGCTGTCTCAAAAAGAAATAATTGTTATTATGGGCGTCAGGCGCTGCGGGAAATCTTCCCTGATGAGAATGACCGCTCAAAAGCTTTTAGATACCGGAATAAAAAAAGAGAACATCCTGTATGTAAATTTTGAGGATGAAAGGTTTATTGACTTTGACTATAATGATTTTGACGCGTTGTATGAGTCGTTTCTGGAATTAAATAAACCGAAAGGTAAAAAGTATTTTTTCCTGGATGAAATACAAAACATAAAGTCATGGGAGAAGTGGGTCAACAGGCTGTATGAGTTTGAGGATGTAAAGATATTTGTCACCGGTTCTAATACGTCTATGCTAAGTTCTCATGTTTCATCGGCATTAACCGGCAGAAACAGGCAGATCACGATGTATCCATTCTCTTTTACTGAATTTTTAACTTTGAAGAAAATAGATTTTAGTAAAAACGACCTTTACAGCAGAAATACAAGGTTAAGCTTAAAGAACAGTTTGAATGAATATATCCAATACGGCGGGTTCCCTGAGGTGGCAAAGAACGGGGATGCTTCCCTGCTTGAACAATATTTTAAGGACATACTTTACAGAGATGTAATCGCCGGCCACTCAATAAGAAATTCAAAAGAGATTAAAGAACTTACCCTCTATCTTGCCTCAAATATCGGGTCAATATACAGTTATAAAAACCTGAAAGAAATGATAGAGGTTAAGAGTTTGAATACAGTGAAAAATTACATAGATATTCTCGAAGGGGTGTTTTTGTTTTTTAGGCTGGATATTTTTGATTATTCAATTAAACGGCAAATCTTTAACCCGTCAAAAACATATATGGTTGACCATGCGCTTAGCAGTGCAGTCGGGTTCAAGGTATTTGATAACAACAGCCGCATTTATGAGAACATAGTTTATACCGAGCTATTGAGAAATAATAAGGAAGTGTATTATTGGAAATCAAAAGCAGGAAAAGAGGTTGATTTTTTAGTTCGGGAGGGGACGAATATCTCTTCTGCCATACAGGTATCATTTTCTGTAAAGGATAAAAAAACAAGAGAAAGAGAGTTGTCCGCTATGTCTGAGTGTATAGACACGCTTAAGCCAAAATCTATTTATCTTATTACTGAAAATGAAGAAGGTGAAGAAAAAGTAAAAAACAGCAAGATAAAGATCGTTCCGCTTTGGCAATGGCTTGCAAGTAAAGGGATTGATTAATCATAGGGGGATTATGGTTGATTTCACAACTTGTTAACAGTAAAAGAAGTTAAGCACATGTTTCTTAATTTAACACGCCTGATTTGAAATGCTTAATTGTGTAATATTAAAGTGCAACTTGACATTTGCACAGTTATATAAGAGAAGATTTTGACTGTTCCTATGAATCATCAGAATTAGATGGAGGGTTTGGATGCCTGAGGAAATTCGGTTGGTGGATGTGGGGCTTATAGACTTGCCTAAGCATGTAAGGCAGCATGACAGCGGGAAAGTGGATGAGCTGGCACAGGACATGAAAGAGATAGGGCAGCTTCAGGATATCGTTGTTGCTAAAAAGGGTGAGGGCAGGTATGAGCTTATAGCCGGGCAGGGCAGGCTGTTGGCAGCAAAACGGCTTAACTGGGCGCAGATAAGGTGCCTTGCGGGACGGCCTTTCAGAGTATGACAAGGCCCGTATTACCATTTCAGAGAACGATGAACGGGAGGACTTGCTGCCGGTTGACAGGGGGCTATCATATAAATGGGCCATGGAAGCAGGGGGTAAAACACAGGAAGCTCTGGCTGCGGACTTGAAGAAGACACATGCACATGTAAGCCAATATGTCGCTGCTGTTGAGCTATCCTGGCCTGTCCGTGAAATTGTAAATCGATTTACAATTGGCATTGCCCATATTAACCAGATATCGCGCCTGCCTAATCAGGAAGCACAAATCGCTATGGCTGAAAGGGTGCATAAAGAAGAGCTTTCAGTAAAACAGCTTGAAAGTTTGGTGAATAAGGCATTATCAACAACAGGGGACATTGGGCAGGGGACGGGGGACAGCGGGGGCGATGCCAAGCCTCAAAACAAGAAAATGTATATAAAACCAACGAAAAGCGGATTTTGTGCTACACTGAAATTTGACAGAAAACGTGATGATGCCGAGCAGGCTATAGCCTTTACCAATGACCTTATAAAACAGATAAAGGAACAGGTTGAACTGGCGAAGAAAGAAGAAAAAGATAAAGGTAAAGATAAAGTAAGAGATGCCAACGAACGGGCTGTCCAACAAGCCAGGGAGCTTCAACGCAGTTTTGATGAGCTTAAAAGGATGAATAATCCGCAAAACAGTAATACAGAAGCCGTGCCTGCAAAGCCATCTGATGAAGTGTCGGGTAATCCGTTTGCCATGTTTGGAGATGCTCAGGCAAACGATATCATTAATAACATGCAGCAGGCATTGTCTATGCCGGGTATAAGCGAGGCTGATGCCGCAAGGCTTAAAGAAGGAATACAAAAAATGCAGGAGATGCTGAAAGTAACCCGAAAAAGCAGGTAGGTAGAGTGTAGGAACTATGAACTCCGAACACCGAACTACATGCTCCGAACTTAAATAATATGACCATAAAACTTAAAGTAGCTAAAGCAACTTTCATATTGATCTGCGCAAGCATAGCCGGGCACAGCCTTGGATTTTTCAAGGAAATCATGATTGCGAACTATTTCGGGGTTTCAAGGCTGATAGACTCCTATTACGTCGCCCTGACTATCCCAAACATCATAAACAACATACTTCTTGCGCCATTTGCGGTTATATTCATCCCGATTTTTATTAAATACAGGATTAAAAATAAAATAGAGGCTGATGAAATCGCCAGTGTTTTTATAAACTACCTGATGGTATTTCTTTTGCTGTTCACGGTGATCCTGTTCTATTTCGCACCGCATATAATCAAACTGTTTTTTGGCTCACTGGAACCTGAAAGGTCGTTTCTTGCGATTAAGATACTGCGTGTTTTATGCATAATGGTTATTTTTACAGGGGTAACAAAGGTTGCCACAGGCATACTTAATGCGCTTGAATCATTTGCCTTACCGGCTTTTTCCCAGATGCTTATAACGCTAAGCACTATAACCTTTATAGTATTTTTCTATAATCGCTTTGGGATATTTGTTCTGCCTCTCGGCCTGGCTACAGGCCTTGCACTATGGTCATTTGCCTTAATAGCGCAATTAAAATATAAGGGCTACAACCACAGCTTTAAATTTAACACGCAAAGCCCTGCAATAAAAGAGATGCTTAATTTTTCTGCGCTTTTTGTTGTGCTCTCAGTTTTGTCGCAGGTGGGTGTGCTTATAAACAGGATTATAGCATCCTACCTTCCGTCCGGAAGCATAGCAGCCATAGAATACGCAAACAAGATCATGCAGGTCCCGTTGATAATCTTTTCAGGTTCGATTTCCACAGCCGTTTACCCGTTTTTTTCTCTGCAGATAGCTGAAGACAAAATAGAAGCTTTAAAAGACACCTTTGCGTCAAGCATAAAAACTTCCGCGCTCATCTTTATCCCGATGGCTATAGTCATAATCATATTTTCAAAGGGCATAATCCAGGTAGTTTTTGAAAGGGGCGCATTCGATGCAGCCGCAACTGTTCTTACTTCAAAGATACTCATATTATTTGCGTTTCAGCTTTTTGCTTATTATATCGTGGCGATAATGATGAAGCTCTTTTTTGCCTTGCAGGACTTTAAAAGCATCCTTTATGTGAATTTGATAAATATCCCTGTCTTGATAGCTTTAAACCTTCTTTTTATAAGGATAATTAACCCGCCTGCGGCCGGGATAGCTCTTGCTACGTCTGTAGGGTTTTTCATAAACAGCATAATTTGTTTTATTTTCTTAAAAAAACGTCTGGTAAACGTTCACGGAGCCTCGATTTTTATGGCACTTTTAAAAATAGGCGCTATATCTGTAATATCGGGAATTTTAATGCATTTGATCTACAATTGGCTAGGAAGCAAAATGGTTTTAACTTTGATAAACAGGCTCATCGCCATGGGCTCGGCTTTTTTGGCCGGATCAGTGTTTTTTATTGTTGCAGCATTTGCCATTAAACTTGAAGAGATGAGAAAAATATACAATCTTGGTATGAATAAATTAAAAGGGGAAATATAATTCAGAGTTATTAGTTTTTAGTAAAAAGTAAATACTCCGAACTATGAACTCTGAACTTTATTTACTGGAGTTTTGATATGTGCGGTATAGCAGGGATCTATAATTTGAATGATAAACCTGTAAGGGAAACCGTGCTTAGGTCCATGACGGACATCCTTGAGCACCGCGGGCCGGATGATTCCGGCACCTACATTAACTACAATATAGGCCTTGGTATGCGCAGGCTTTCCATTATAGACCTTAAAACAGGCCACCAGCCTATACACAATGAAGACAATTCCTTATGGATAGTTTTTAACGGCGAGATATATAATTATCTTGACCTGCACAAAGACCTGGAGAAAAAGCATAATTTTTCAACGAAAAGCGACACCGAGGTAATACTTCACCTGTATGAAGATTTCGGGCCTGATTGCCTGAAGTACTTGAGAGGGATGTTTGCTTTTGCCATCTGGGACGACAAAAAGAAAGAGCTCTTTATAGCACGAGACAGGATAGGTAAAAAACCGCTTTACTATTCAACTATTGCCGGCAGTTTCTGTTTTGCTTCGGAAATGAAGTCATTCCTTATGATCCCTGAATTCAAGAAGGATATTAATTACAAAGCTATACATTATTATCTAAATTACCAGTATATACCCGGGCCTATGACCATCTGGAATAATGTTTACAGGCTTGACCCGGCAAGCTACATGGTCGTTAACAGTGAAGGGAAAAAAGCCGTAGAAAAATACTGGCAGGTTGATTTGCGGGAAAAGACAAAGTTATCCTTTGACGAATCCAAGGAAAAGCTTAAGGAAATACTGACCGAATCCGTAAAAATGAGGATGATCTCCGATGTACCTTTGGGAGTTTTTCTTTCAGGAGGCCACGATTCATCGATAATAGTGGGCTTGATGAGCCGGCTGTCGAATAAACAGGTCAAGACCTTTACCATAGGTTTTGAAGAAAAAGATTTTTCCGAAGCAGAGTATGCCAGGATAGTGGCAAAACATTTCAATACGGAACACCATGAATTTATAGTTAAACCCGATTATCTCGATATACTCCATAAAATAGTGTGGCATTACGACCAGCCGTATGCCGACCCGTCGGCCCTGCCGAGCTATTATGTCGCAAAATTGACAAGGCAGCGCGTAAAAGTAGCGTTGAACGGCGACGGCGGGGACGAAAATTTTGCAGGTTATCTTCGTTATAAGGCTTTGAAAGTGTCTCAATATATATCACCGCTGTTTAAAATCCTGCCAAAGGATATGGTTGACCTGGTGCTATCAAAGATACCTCCTAATGAAAGCATTGATGCAAAAGGTTTGAACCGTTACATACACAGGTTCATTAAACCGCTGCGGGAGCCTGCTAAAACAAGAAATGTCGTATGGCATTCATATTTCACGAACGAACAGAAAGATTACATTTATTCCGACTGGATGAAAAGTATTAATTCCGAGAACTCTTATCTATACCTTGAAAACAGGTTCGAAGAAGCCGGGACCAAAGACATAATAGATTCCAGCCTCTACGCGGACCTGAACGAATATCTTCCTGAAAACCTGCTTATCAAGATGGATATCGCTAGCATGGCAAATTCTCTTGAAGCCAGGTCACCGTTCCTTGATCATAAATGCATTGAATTTGCCGCAACTCTGCCTTCAAGCTGGAAGCTCAGGTGTTTTAACAGTAAATATATACTAAAAGAAACATTTAAGGATTTTTTGCCGGAAGTGATACTTAAAAGAGGAAAGCAGGGTTTCGGCACACCTTTGGGTAAATGGTTCAGGAATGAACTCAAAGATTACCTGCTACAGACCATATTGAGCGAAAAAGCGATAAAACGCGGGTATTTCAATGAAACTAATCTAAGAAAATTTGTTAAGGAGCATATTGAGGGGCGTGCAGACTACGGCTATTGCCTCTGGGCCCTTCTGATGCTCGAACTGTGGCATATTGTTTTTATTGATTATCCCGGGACAAAACCTTCATAAAGTATTTTACTTTAGGTAAAAGCATTTTTTTGGAGAAATAATGAAATTATCAGTAATCATTCCGTGCTATAATGAAAAAGATACGATATTAAAGATGCTCGATAAAATAAACGGCCTGTCTTTACCTGTTGAAAAAGAGGTCCTGGTCGTAGATGACGGGTCAAAAGACGGCACTGCAGAACTTTTAAAGGATTACCTCAAGACAGCGGTAAAGAATGAAAAAGTGATCTTTCACAGCAAGAACGCCGGAAAAGGAAGAGCAATAAGGACAGCAGCGGAGACAGCAGGCGGGGATTATTTAATAATCCAGGATGCAGACTTCGAGCTTGATCCTGACGATTATACAAGCCTTCTTAAACCTGTTCTGGAAGGCAGGGCAAAAGTGGTTTTTGGCTCAAGAAAATTAAAAGGGTTTTCAAAGATCGGTTTCTTAAGCAGGCTTGCCAATTACATTTTCACGAAGCTTACGAACTTTTTATATGGTTCCAGCCTTACCGACCAGGCCTGCGGGTATAAACTTGTCCCTGTTCCTTTATTCAGGGAATTAGGGCTTAAATGTACAGGTTTTGAATTCTGTGCAGAGTTAACAGCAAAGATACTCCAGAGAAAATACGATATCTGTGAGGTCCCTGTCGAATACTATCCGCGTACCTATTCCCAGGGAAAGAAGATCAAATGGAAAGACGGATTCGTTATTATCTGGACTTTATTAAAATACAAGATCGGTCATTTCCTGTAAAAACTTAAAAGTAAATGTAATATTTTAAAATGAGCCCAACCATGAGCAAAAAACATTATGCCGCACTTTTTACGATACTTGTGCTTTCGCTTGTTTTGAATTTGACAGGGATAAAGTGGGGTATCCCTTCTAACAAAAACATAGATCTGATAATGGAAACACAGGGCAGGACGGGTGATTTCTACAGGCTCATGAAATCTACCAGAGACGAAGTTTATAAATATTCCGAAGGAAGCCCGATAGGCCGTTATAAAGAAGCAGGCATGAATTACAGTTCTCCCTTGTACAGGAGCCTGAATGTCCCGCATGATAAAAACCTGCTCATCCCCCAGGCGGATAACTTTAAAGCGAATATCATGAGGCCTTTCTTCCTGCGCTCCTTCTCCGGTGATGAGCAGATGACAATAGCTGCGCTCGGCACTATGCATCCTAAGTCCCTTGATTTTAATCCGAGGTTATTCCAGTACGGCGGGGTGTACATTTACGGCATGGGCGCATCTTTAGCTCTTGCGCATATAGCCCGTTTAGTAACCATAAATCCTGACATTACGTTTTATTTTAAGAACCCGGATGAAATGGGAAAGATATTCGCCTTCTCTAGGTCTTTAAATGCATTGTTCGTTTTATTGACCGTGATAGTGCTATTCCTTATTTCAATAAAATATTATAATTTAAACGTAGCAATATCTGCGGCGCTGTTGTATATCTTAAACCCATCCGTGATATTTCAGGCGCATATATTGAAGCCGTATATTCTTGCCGCTTTGTTCTCAAGTTTAACAATTTACTATTCATTATGCATATTGAATGACAACTCAAAGCCTGTATATTACTGGCTCTCAGGCTTATTTACAGGCCTGACAATAGGGACCCTTGTCCCGTACGGGATTATAATCGCAGCGCCTATATTTGCACATTTCCTGAGCGCAAGAAAATTTAACAGGAATTTGATCATTTTAATCATATTTCCTTTTATAGTCTTACTGCTTACGAACCCATATTGGGTACTGAAATTTAAAGATGTATGCTGGGAATTACTGTCGACAAGGAACGTCTATTCAAAAAAAATATTTACAATTGGTTTTCTTGAGCTCTTAATACACAGGCTTCCCTGGGGTTTTTCTTACAGCATCTATATTGCAGGTCTAGCCGGAATGGTGTATGCAGCCTTCTCAAAGAAAAAAGAAAATGTGCTGTTGTTAATGACTGCTTTAACGGCACTCATAGTATTTTTGTATCTTGTGCAAAATCAAGGTGTAGCTATGCACAACTCAAGGTTTTTTCTGCAGTTTGCCCTGGTTTCGGCTCTTTTAGGCGCTATTTTTATAGATTACTTATCCAGGGTAAAATATTTAAAGTTTTTCTCTCATGTTATATTAACGGCAGTGATACTGTTCTCATTGCCTTATTCGATGCTTTACCTGAAGAATTTTTATTTAGATACGACTTCAAAATGTACCAGAGCCCAAGCCGGCAGCTGGATAAAAGACAATATACCGGCCGGTTCTATAATAGGGTTACATGACCTGCCCCAGCCTGCTTTCACTCCGTTTTTCAAGTTCAACGATTATAAGCTGTTACTGATAAACAACATCAATGATAAAGAGGTTCTGATGGATTATTTTGTGGCAAAAAACCCGAGAGAGGTCCTGGATAACGAATACTTCAGGAATAACTACGAACTGGTGAAAAGTTTTGAAACTGCAGATAACATATTCGGTTTTAAAGTTACAATAATACAGTCAAGCGTTAACTCAACTTTCGGCATTTATAAAAGGATAAGGTAAATAATGGGAATTTCTGTATTGATGCCGGTTTATAACGAGGAAAACTATATTGAAGAAATAGTAAAAAGGGTCACAGCCCAGAGCAATATAGACGAGGTAGTCATTGTCAATGACGGATCTACGGACTCTACAAGAGATAAATTAGGAAGGCTTTCAAACAGCAAAATACGCGTAATAAACCTTGAAAAGAACGGGGGTAAAGGCCTTGCTGTAAGAGAAGGTTTAAAATATGTTAAAGGTGATATTCTGATAATTCAGGATGCAGACCTTGAATACAACCCGGGCGAGTATCCCGCGCTGCTGGAGCCTTTTAAAGACCCTCGAGTCGAAGTCGTTTACGGGTCACGGGTCAGAAAGCAAATAGGGGAATATTCCTATATAACCTTTTTTTTCGGCGGTCTGCTTTTGACTGCTATAACCGATATTCTATATCTTACTTTTTTAACCGATGAGCCTACAGGCTATAAAGTCTTTAAGACAGAGGTTTTAAGAAACCTGAGCCTTGAAAGCAAAGGGTTTGAGTTTTGTCCGGAAGTAACAGCAAAGCTGCTGCGCAAAGGCATCAAAATAGTCGAAGTGCCGGTATCGTACAGCCCGCGCAATTTTTCTCAAGGCAAGAAAATAAGGCCTAAAGACGGGTTTATAGCTATCTGGACGCTTTTAAAGTACCGTTTTATCAAATAGCATAATCAGCAAAAAAGCACCATGGAAAAGAAACAAATTATTTTTATTTTTTTATTTTCTTTAACTATATACCTGCTTTATACCGGGTTATTTTGCGGTTTCAAATGGTTTATGTTCGGAGACGCCACGGAATACGAACGGTATGCTGTGAATTTATTGAGCGGGAAAGGCTATGTTTATGATATCGGGGGCATAGAGTCCTATGCCCGGAGACCTCCTTTATACCCGTTTTTGCTGGCTTTTATTTATTATGTTTTCGGCCATTCTTTTGTAGTAGTCAAAATCGTTCAAGCGGTACTTGCGTCTGTAACCAATGTGATAACATATTCGATCCTGTTAAAATTTACAGGTAATAAGGCAACTGCCTTTATTTCCGGATTGTTTTCAAGTATTTACTTTGCTTATATTTACGGTGTGTATATGCACCTGGCGGACGGCTTATTTACGTTTCTGCTTGTCTTGTCTGTATATCTGCTTATCATAAGCAATGAAGATAAAATGCCCGGATATTTATTGTCAGGAATAGTGCTGGGGCTTGCAACCTTGACCCGCCCGACGACTTTAATACTGCCTGTCATATTACTGCCCTGGTTCATTTTTAAATACAAAAACAAAGCTGTAAAAATATTTTCAGCCTATCTGGTAGGCTTTGTTTGCTTAATAGCTCCCTGGACCATAAGGAATTATCTCGTGTATAATGCGTTTATACCGGTGCAAACCCGCAGCGGAGAAAACTTCTGGGCATCTAACAATCCCTGGTCAAAAGGGAGGTGCAACCAGCAACATAATGATATCGAGAATATCAAGGACCTGAGCGAACTGGAAAAAGACAAACGGATGACCAAATGGGCTGTTGACTATTTAAAAGGATTAAGTACTGTTCAATTTTGTAAACTATATTTTCTTAAAGCGGCGAGTTTTGTTTATCCGTTTATGTGCGAATACAGTTTTAAATATGACCCGACCTTCGGAATGATTATTCCGTTCTGGTTTTACGGGATGTACCTTACGATAAAAAGCAAAGACCTCCAGGGATGGCTTTTTCTGCTTATCTTGTTAACTTTTTTTATGTTTACTTTAATATACTACGGCGGAGAGATACGTTTTAGGATGGCCTATTCTCCGTATATTATTATGCTGAGCTCAATAGGCATAGCGAATTTCACCAGAGTCCTAGGAAACATGCGGGTATCAGCAGCTGTTTATCTTTTATGGCTTGTGATAAATATCTGGGCATTTTTTTATTACCAATATTTGTATATGATAGCGAATTATTTTCTCGTGGCAATCCGGGGTTCGTAGACGGGAATCTGAATAATTCTAAAATAAATAATAAAAGGGAGAATGTAATGAAAATACCGATGGTAGACTTGAAAGTCAGCTATGAAAGTATGAAGGCAGACATAGATAATGCAGTCAAAACTGTCCTTGACAAAACTAACTTCATTTTAGGGGAAGAAGTAGGTAAATTTGAAGAAGAATTTGCAAAGTATTGCGGGTCAAAATACGCCGTCGGAGTGGCAAACGGGACTGATGCCATAAAGATATCTTTATTGGCGTGCGGGTTAGAAAAGGAAGACGAAGTAATTACTACTCCGTTTACTTTTATAGCTACTTCTGAAGCTATAATCCAATCCGGGTGCAAGCCTGTTTTTGCAGATATAAGACTGGATGATTATAACCTGGACCCGGTCGAAATAGAAAAGAAACTTACAAAGAAAACAAAAGCTGTCATTCCTGTACACTTATACGGGCACCCGTGCGATATGAAAAAGATAATGGAAATAGCAAAAAAGAATAATCTTATTGTAATCGAAGATTGTGCCCAGGCGTTCAGCGCAAAATATGAAGATAAGTTTACAGGTACGATAGGCAACGCCGGAAGCTTCAGCTTCTTCCCAGCTAAAAACCTCGGCTGTTTCGGCGACGGAGGGATGGTAATTACCAACGACCAAAATGTATATAAGAACGCAAGAGCTTTAAGGAACCACGGCTCGCATATAAAATATTATTCCGAGATGGACGGGTTTAATTCAAGGCTTGACACTCTGCAGGCAGCTATTCTTTCAGTAAAATTAAAGCAAATGGATAAGTGGACAAAAATGAGAAATGACGTGGCGGGAAAATATGCGAAAGCCTTGAAGGATGTCACTGCCGTTCCTAAAGTCCTTGCTAACTGCTATCATTCGTTTAACTATTATAATATCATGTTTGCATCCAAACAGATAAGAGACCAGGTGCAAAAATATCTTGTTGATAACGGAGTAGCCTGCCAGATATATTACCCGGTAGCTCTTCACCTGCAGACTGTGTACAAAGACATGGGTTACAAATTAGGGGATTTCCCGCTTACTGAAAAAGCGCAGGATACCACCTTAAGCCTTCCCATGTACCCTGAATTAAATGATGAACAGATAAAATATATTACTGAAAAAGTGAAAGAAGCTGTAGGATAAGCCACGTCCGCTGCGAGTTTAGACGCGGCATAAAAATAAATGGTTCTGGTAGTTGACAAGCTGTTGGTTTTGTGTTATAAATGTATTGCCGATGAAAATAAGAGATATAATAAAATTAATAGAAGCAGATGGATGGTATATCGTTAAAACAAAAGGCAGCCACAGGCAATATAAGCATTCCCGAAAATCAGGGAGAGTAACCATTGCAGGCCATCCAAAAGACGATTTGGCAAATGGAACATTAAACAGCGTTTTAAAACAGGCTCAGCTTAAAAAATAACGGAGGTGTTATGCATCGCTTTCTTATAGTAATTGAAAAAACGAAAAAAAATTATTCCGCATATTCTCCCGATTTACCAGGGTGTGTTGCTACTGGAAAGACAAAAGAAACAGTTGAAAAGAATATGTATTCTGCAATTAAAATGCATATTGATGGTTTACTGGAAGATAATAAGGCAATTCCTACCTCAAAGTCAATAGCTGAATTTATTGCAGTATAATGCTGGTAGCAAAATGAGAATAATAAATGCAATCTTCTGCATTAAACCCTCACCCGTTCACATTCCATTGTTTTTAAATTAATACTGCATACACATTTATACGGTCAAGCAACATTGGCCAACTCAATAATCCGAAAGGGATTGCGGTAGACACATCAGGAAATGTTTATATTGCAGATAGTGGTAATAACTGTGCATCTTCAGCGCCCGCTTTTTAACGGTAAAAAATAGCAAAATCGTTAATGATTTTATATAATATCTAAAACTACCAGGCAGTGTTAAAAGTTGTATGATAGGTGAAGTTAAAAAGCATTGATATTTTAGTAGATAAATTTTCATAGCGGGGGAAGGAAGGTAATTTCTGAAGTTAAAGGCATAAGTAAAAAAAATACTCAGATTCTTGACATTACGTAAAATCGTAAAGAGAGGGCTCTATGTTTATCTGGAGCGGTAAAAAAGTCTTAGTTACAGGCGGGGCAGGATTCATAGGTTCGCATGTGGTCGAAATGCTTGTCAAAAGGGGCGCCAGAGTACTCGTCGTAGATAATCTAGAGAACGGCAGTATGGACAACCTTAAGTCCGTTAAAGATGAAATAGTGTTCAAGGATTTTGACCTCAACGACCTGGATGTATGTGTTGATATATCAAAAGGTATCGATGTAGTAATGAACATAGCTGCAAAGGTCGCTGGCATAGAATATAATAAGAACAATCAAGGTGAGATGTATTTTGACAATGTAAGGATAAATTCTAACATGCTTGAAGCTTCCAGGATCAACAAGGTAGAACGCACGCTCATGGTTTCAAGCGCCTGTGTTTATACAAGGCACTGCAAAATACCTACACCGGAAAGTGAAGGTTACAGGTATATCCCTGAATTTACGAACGAAGGCTACGGCTGGTCTAAGAGAGTCGCTGAATGGCAGTCTATGGCTTATGCAAAAGAATATGGCATGAAAATAGCTATCGCAAGGCCGTACAATGCTTACGGTCCCAGAGACCATTTTGACCCGGATAAATCTCATGTGATAGCAGCCCTAATAAAAAGGATATTCGACAATGAAGACCCCTTAAATGTCTGGGGTGATGGGGAACAGGCAAGGGCTTTTATTTATGTAGATGATTTTGCAAGAGGCTTAATAGAACTTACAGAAAAATACGCTGTGGCCGACCCTGTAAATATCGGCACTGATAATGAGATTAAGATAAAAGACCTGGTAAGTTTAATAGTAAAACTCTCCGGTAGAACCCCAAAGATACAGTTCGACACAACCAAACCCTCAGGCCAGCCCAGAAGGAACTCCGATAATACCAATGCCAAACAAAAGATAGGTTTTGAAGCCATGGTAAAACTTGAAGATGGCCTAAAACGGACAATTGACTGGTACAAGAAAGCTAATAAGATAGTATAGATGATGTAACTCGCGGGCACATTTTGACAATAAACTTCCATTTTGATAGACTTTTTAACACAGAACAAGATAGGAGATTTTATGGGAAAAGATAAGGCTAAGAAGACAAATGAAAATGAACCGGTGACAAAGAAAGAGTTTAACGAAAGGCTTGATAAGGTTGACAACAGGTTTGATAAAAATGGAATAGCGCTTCAAAACCTTGCAAAAGCTGTGCTTAGCAATACCGAAGATATTAGAATTATAAAAGAAACAATGGTAACAAAACATGACCATAAGCGCGTAATAGATACCCTTGATATTATAGTAAAAAAAATGGAAGACTTTGAAAATAAGGGGATTATTAATACCCACCGGATAAACGAGATTGAACCAAAAATTGACAACCACGAAAAGCGAATAACGACTTTAGAGACGGTTATTCAAAAATAAGTAAGTAAAGCCTGAAACCTGGAACAATGAAGTGAAACTTTTTGAAAGAATTGCTATGAGGTTTATATGATAAAAAACAAACAAAAACAAATGAAAATGACCGGTAACAAAGAAAGAGTTTAACAATAGGCTTGATAAGGTTGACCATGGTAACTAAAGACGATATCCGTCAAATCGTAACTACTATTGATAGCTTTCTTAAAATAAATGAAGACTACGGCAATAAAGCTATTTCAAACACTCACCGCATAGTAGAATTAGAAACGAAAACCTCAGGCCTTGACCATCGTGTAGCCAGATTAGAATCAAACCCTAATAAAGAATCAATAAATCTGCAAAAATGGGAGCAAACAGCTGGCGGAGAAATTATATCGTATTATCAAACAACGTTGTCCTAATTGACAATACTGTGATATTCGGTTATAATAATGACAGATAAATGTCATTATATTTACCTGGGAGCTTCTTATGAATTATGTTCAATTCACTAAATTCAGAAACCATTCAAAAGAGTATTTTGATGGAGTTCAGCATGGAAATGCATATGTTGTTATAAGAAAAGGTAAGCCTATAGCCCAGGTGTTACCGTTTGATGTAAATGTTACAGGCTGGAAGAGAAAAATAAATAAAGTAGGTCTTAAAAAAGATGTAAATGCGCTTGATTATGTATTAAAAGAGAGAAATGAGAAATGATATTTTATTTTGATACGTCCGCGCTAATTAAAAAATACATAAAAGAACATGGCAGTGAAGTTGTGGACAGCATCCTGGAAAAAGCCGATATAGTTTACGTGTCAAAAATAACGAAAATTGAATGTATTTCTGTAATAAAGAGGTTATTGCACGACAGGGCGATCAATAAAGCAGATTATAAGTATCTTAAAAAAGAAATATTTACGGATTTCAATTATTTTTCAGTAATAGAGTTTAATGAAGCTGTTGAGTCAAAAGCAATGATTTTGATAGATAAGTATCAAATAAAATTATTAGATTCCATACAATTAGCATCTTTATTGGTAATGAAAGATAAAATAAATGAGTTTGTTGCTTGCGACATAAAACTGATAGAATATGCTAAAAAAGAAAATGTAACAGTTAATAATCCCTTATTGCCTAAAAAATAAGGCGCAGCAACAAAGAATTCAGGGAAGGAAAAACCATCGCAGTAAAATCATTATCCGAGTTGCGTAAATAATGAAGCTAAGCAAAGTTTATATAGCTTCAGATTTTAAGAAGTCGTATAATCTCTTACCGAGCAATGTGCAAACGCTTGTGGATAAGAGAGATCTTTGGTTTAAAGAAAACCCGCATGATGCCCGCTTGAAAACGCACTATATGAAAACCAACTTTACCAATAAACCAATTAGAACTCAACTATTTCCAGTTTTATTGTTTTTATTTGCTGTTTTTTTCTTTCATTTAATTCAATTACAAGCAGCAAATAAACCGAACAATGATATTAGTAAATTAACCATAGACAATACTGGGATAGTAGGCAGCTGGTCATTTAACGAGGAATCAGGGAGTATAGCACATGATTCTGTAGGGAACAGTAACGGCACAATTTATGGCGCTTCATGGGTCAACGGCAAAAAAGATGGAGCGCTAAGTTTTGACGGGGTTAATGATTATATTGATCTAGGTGCACCGGCAGTCTTAGACCTACCGGGTGATCTTACGCTTGAATCGTTTTGTAAACCAATTTTGAGTGGCTTATGGGCACATCCACCATTTACTGTAAAATTCGCAAGCCCTTATGATAGAAACTATGACGGGTATATCTGTAGGGATGGCTCTGGAGCGTTTGGGTATTATAGCTCCGGGCATCAAGGTGTTAACTTACCTTCAGGAACTTTTAAAGACAATGTGTGGCAGCATATGGCCATGGTATACTCATGGGATGGGAGCATTGCAACCATTTCTTTCTATATCGATGGCCTCTTAAAAACCCAGGCAACAACTAGCGCTCAACGGCTCACCAATGCCGCTACAAAAGTGTCAATAGGTAGTGAGGGTATCCCTGGATTCTATTTTTTTAACGGTGTTATTGATGAAGTGAACATCTATAATAGGGCGCTCTCGGCACAAGAAATATTAGATCGTTATAACTTGTTAAATACTATTCCTGTTCTTTCCTATACAGGGGAAACACACTATACTAATTCTTTTGTTTATCCTGAAGTAGGTAAAACATCCACAACTTATACTTTCCGTGTCAATTATACTCATATCGGAAGTTCTGCGCCTGCGGCAAATTATCCGCTGTTACGTATATACAAAGGTGGAACGGAACTCTCAAACAGCCCCTTTGCAATGAAAGCCTCCGAAATCACCGACCTTAATTACGCCGACGGCAAGATTTATGCATCGACCGTAACTTTGAAAAGCGCAGCCAGTAATTATACCTATAAGATTTCAGCGTATGATGTCAGCGGTACCTCGGCAACCGAGGTAACCGGCTCCGGGCCGGTGGTAGAAACTTTGTTAATGACAGGAAATCTTATAGGCAAAGTAACTAAATCAGACGGGACAACAGCGGTTTCAGGAGCACTTGTAGAAGCATTGCAAGCCGGTGTTGTCAGGTCAAATGCCACAACCGGCGCAAACGGTAATTATTCAATAGTAATTGAAACAGGAACCTATGATGTAAAAGCTTCTTTAACAGGTTATTATTCACATACGACAACAGGGTATAATATAGGAATTGGTTCAACAGTTACGGTAAATTTTGCCTTACCTGTAGTTATCCAGTCTCAAACAGGGACACCCACCATAACAACAGTAGCTGGAAATGGAACCCAGGGTTATTCAGGAGACAGCGGCATTGCTGCTTCAGCTCAACTTTATTATCCTTGTGAAGTAGCGGTTGATGCTTCAGGAAATGTTTATATCTCTGACTTTAGTAATTTCCGAATAAGAAAAGTAGACACTTCAGGGTTAATGTCAACTTTTGCAGGAAACGGAACAGCCGGTTATTCGGGTGACGGAGGCCCTGCAACTGCTGCTCAAATTAATTATTCCGCAGGAATAGCGGTTGACGCTTCAGGGAATGTTTATATCGCTGACACTAATAATTACCGAATAAGGAAGGTAAACGCTTCAGGCATAATATCAACATTTGCAGGAACAGGAACTTCAGGTTTTTCAGGAGATGGAGGGTTAGCTGCTTCAGCTCAACTCAATACTCCAAATGGAGTAGCGGTTGATGCTTCAGGGAATGTTTATATCGCTGACAATACCCGCGTTAGAAAAGTAAACACTTCGGGCATAATATCAACAATTGCAGGAAATGGGAGTGTCGGTTATTCAGGTGACGGAGGCCCGGCAACTTTGGCTCAAATTAACCATTCTTATGGAGTAGCGGTTGATGCTTCAGGGAATGTTTATATTGCTGACTCTAATGTTGGTGATTCTAATTATAACCGAATAAGGAAAGTAAACGCTTCAGGCATAATATCAACTTTTGCAGGAAACGGAACTTTAGGTTATTCAGGAGACGGAGGATTAGCCGCTTCAGCTAACCTTTCCGGAGCTGATGGAGTAGCGGTTGATGCTTCAGGAAACGTTTATATCGCTGACAACTGGAATAATCGAATAAGGAAAGTAAACACTTTAGGTATAATATCAACTTTTGCGGGAAACGGGGTTCAAGGTTACTCCGGAGACAGCGGCAGCGCTACTTCAGCTAAACTTAATTATCCCGATGGGGTAACTGTTGATACTTCAGGGAATGTTTATATCGCTGACCAATATAATAACCGGATAAGAAAAGTTTATTTTGTACAGAAAGGGATTATTTCCGGTAAACTAACAAAAGCAGATAGAACGACAGCGATTTCAGGAGCACTTGTAGAAATATTAAAATCTAATGTCGTTAGATCAACAGCGACAAGTGATGCAAGCGGAAATTATTCAATTACAATAGGAACAGGTACTTATGATGTAAAAGCAACTCTATCAGGATATCAATCGCAGACTAAAACTGATTATAGTGTGTCGAATGGTTCAACTATAACAGTAAATTTTTCTTTAACTCAGATCTCTCAAGCAAAAAAAGGGATTATTTCAGGTAAAGTTACAAAATCAGACGGAACAACAGCGGTTTCAGTAGTACTTGTAGAAGCATTGCAATCCGGTATAACAAAGTCAAGTATTATGACGGATAATAGCGGTAATTATTCAATAACAATAGGAACAGGTGCTTATGACGTAAAAGCATCTGCAACAGGATATTTATCCCAGACAAAAACCGGGTATAATGTGACAGCAGGCTCCACAAATACAGTTAGTTTTTCGCTTGTTGATCTTTCAGCAGCTAAATATGGTGTTATTTCAGGTAAAGTAAACAAATCAGACGGGACAACAGCGATTTCCGGTATAGTAGTGGAAGTATTAAAGTCCGGCATAGCAAAATCAAATGCTACAACAGATATAAGCGGTAATTATTCAATAACAATCGGGACAGGAACCTATGATGTAAAAGCATCTGCAACAGGATATTTATCCCAGACAAAAACCGGGTATAATGTGACAGCAGGCTCCACAAATACAGTTAGTTTTTCGCTTGTTGATCTTTCAGCAACTAAATCCGGCGTTATTTCAGGGAAAGTAACTAAAACGAATGGTACAACAGCAATTTCAGGAGCTGCAGTAGAAGTGTTAAAGTCCGGTGTGTTAAAATCAAATGCAACAACAGATATAAGCGGTAATTACTTGATTACTATTGAAACGGGAACCTATGATGTCAGAACATCATTATCAGGATATCAGGCGCAGTTGAAAACCGGGTATACCGTAACCAACGGTTCCACTGTAACGATTAATTTCTCTTTAACAGAAGTTTCTGTATCCCAGACAGGCACGCTTTCCTGTACAATAACTACATCGACCGGTACAGCTATCGTAAATGCATTAATAAAGATCTATCAGGGGAGCACTCTGGTGAGCGAAGAATATTCTGATTCTTTGGGCAAATACAGTTTTTCTCTTGGTGCAGGGAGTTACGATATAACTGTTTCAAAAACAGGGTATCAAACAGCAACGCAGAAAGGAGTTTCTGTTAGTGCAGGCATGACCTCAAGTGCCAGCTTTTCGCTTGCTCAATCAGTTGTTGCCCAGACAGGCACTCTTTCATGCAATGTCCAGTGTAACGGAGTAGTAGAAAATGCAGTGATAAGAATTACTCAGAACAACAATTTAATAGACATGGAACAGACGGATTCCCTGGGGGTATACAGTTTTTCTTTAGCAGTGGGAGCATATGATATCAATGTTTCTAAAACCGGTTATCAAACGTCGACGCAGACAGGGGTTGTTGTAAGCTACAATCAGACGACCAATGTTTATATATCACTTCTTCAGTCAACTCAGGCTAAACCTCAAGCAGATAAACAAACTACGCTTGGGAATAACTTGTTCAGCCCCAGCTCCGGCGGTACCTGTAAGATAGGGTTTAATGTACCGCAGTCAGGCGGTATAACAATTAAGATATGTGACCTTAAAGGCAGGCAGGTAAGAAGTGCGTTTGACAATACAAGCTATACAGCAGGCAGTTACCAGTGGAACTGGGACGGCAAGGATGACAGCGGGAAGCCGGTTCCGCCTGGCATGTATATACTTTATTTCAAATACCCCGGCGGCACTGAAACAAGGAAGATAGGGATAAAATAATCAGACTGCAGACGACAGACATCAGACAAAAGACCAGAGACTACAGAAAAGAGACAACTGAACTATGATGAATATAAAAAAACGGAATTTAATAATTATATTTATGTTTTGTATTTTGTTTATGCAAAGTAAATCTTTTGCAGACCAGTCTGGCGGGATATTTCTTGAACTGCCGGTATCAGCAAGGGCAGGGGGCATGGCTGACTGTTTTACAGCGCTCAGTGATGACCCGTTTGGTGTCTATTACAACCCTGCAGGTATATCATTTATAAAATACCCAACAGCTTCTTTTCTGTACCAGAACTATCTACAGGATATATCTGGAAACCAGGCTGCAATAACTATCCCGGGAAAGAAAATATCTTTTACCGTTTCTCCAGCTATAATAGGTATGAAAGAAGAGCCTATCTATGATTCGTTCGGCAATGATACCGGTAGGAAATTCAAGTATCAGGGGACTATAATTCCTTTTTCAGCTGCATACAAAATTAATAACCTATCATTCGGCGGCACGGCGAAATATTACAAAGAAGAGATAGACGATTATTCACAAAACGTTGTAACGTATGATGCAGGGCTGATCTATAAATTACGCAGTTTAAGTTTCGGTGTTTCAGGTCTCAACCTTATGGGAAAGCTTGGCAATTACGACCTGCCCCAGACTTTAAGGTACGGCCTGGCATGTTCTTACAGGAACATAAACCTTTTATTTGATTATGTTTCGCAGACCAAGATACAGAAAGATAATTATGCAGTAGGTGGTGAGATGCCTGTATCTGATTTTCTATTTATAAGGCTCGGGTATAAGTTAAACGACGAGTTTGCCGGTTTAAGTTACGGTTTAGGGTTTAAGATGGGGGATTTTGATATAGATTATGCGGCATCAAGCTACAGCGACCTTGGTACGACCCAGAGAGCATCCTTGAGCTATTCTTTCGGAAGACAAAAAGAAAAAGCTCCTGTAGAAGTTAAAGAAGGGCCTGCTAAGCCTGTCATAAAACTAGCCAGGGGCATAAATATAGCTGTTTCCGAGTTTATAGCTAAGAACACTTCTGCGGCCGATGCATCTATAGTAACGGACTTTATAAGGACCGAGCTTGTTTCCTGCGGCGAGTTCAATATACTTGAAAGGGCAAATATGGAGATGATCCTTGCAGAACAGAAATTTCAAATATCCGGATGCACGAACCAGGAATGCGCTGTTAAGATGGGGAAGATACTTAACGTAAAAGTCGTTCTTATAGGTTCCTTATCAAAACTTTTGGAAACTTATTATATTACGGTTTCGTTAGTAGACGTTGAAACAGGAAAGATATTGCAATCCGTAGACCAAAAAGCTATGACCGCAGATGAGTTAAAACAAGCCTGTAAGCAAATCGTTGATAAAATCAAATAGGGCCATCTATTATTTATTTATACGCCGCCTACCTTTTTTCTTTTATTATTACCTGCTTTTAATTACAAGTCAATTGATAAAAAATGCAATATTTTATATAATGTTTTTAAAATTATTTTATAAGGAAACAATATGTATAAAAACAAAAAAATCGGTTTAGTTATCCCTGCAAGGAACGAGCAAAAGCTTATTAAACCCACTTTGGAAAGAGTACCCAAGGACATAATAGATAAGGTCTATGTTATTAATGATGGGAGCACGGATGATACCAGTGAGTCTGTAAATGAAATCACAAATAAGGATAAAAGGATAATCCTTCTTGTAAATGACAAAAATATCGGGCCGGGCGGAGCTATCATACGCGGTTACAAAGAGGCGGTAAAAGACGGGATGGAGATAGTGGTAGTAATAGGCGGGGATAACCAGATGCCTATAGAAGAAGTCAGGAGTTTTCTTGACCCGATAATCGACGAAGGCTATGACTATACGAAAGGGAACAGGTTTTTGGTAGAGGAAAATGTTTTTGAAGACATGCCTTTGATAAGGCAGTTCGGCAACTCCGTTATCTCTCTTTTAACCAAGGTAGCTTCGGGATATTATAAGATATTTGATTTTGTGGAAGGCTATACTGCGATAACAAAAAGAGCCATAGACACCATAAACTGGAACAAAGCCTGGCCGAAATACGGGTATCCCATGGACTTTCTTATAAGGCTTAATTGCTACGGCTTCAGGGTAAAGGATATTCCCAGAAAAGCGATCTATCTGCCCGGAGAGAGGCAGTCCCAGATAAAAGGTTTCACTTATGCCCTTAAGGTCTCTCCCATGCTCCTAAGGGGGTTTATCTGGAGGCTCACAAAAAAATATATTTTTAGGGATTTTCATCCTTTGATATTCTGTTATTTCGGCGGTTTTCTATTTACAGCATCAGGGCTTCTCTGGGGGCTTCATCTTATAAATAAACAGGTTGTTGGTTTGGGTGTATCCGGGCCTCAAGCCATGCTTTGCGCTCTACTTATTATTGTAGGACTGCAAAGCTTATTATTCGGAATGTTGTTTGATATGATGGAAAGCGACAGATGACCTTAACTATAAGAAAGATCGTTGTTTTTGCTTTAATACTAAGGTTAGCCTTTGTTTTTATAACTCATTTTAAAGCTCAGGTCACTGATGACGCAAAAGGATATGATACGCTAGCGGTGAACCTGGTAGAAAACGGAGAATTTGCCTTTGAAAAAGGTGCCCCTACCGCAAGAAGAACGCCTGTTTATCCGCTCGTACTTGCCCTGGTCTATTCTATTTTCGGCCATTCTATAATAACAGTTAAGATACTTCAATCCTTAATATCTGCTTTAACATGTTTTTTAGTTTATCTAACGGCAAAAAAAATCTTTTCAGAAACTACAGCGCTTTATTCCGCTTTAATTACATCGGTATACCCTTTTTTCATTTATTACTGCGGTTTTCTTTTAGTTGAAACCCTGTTTACCTTCGTCCTTGCACTTTTAATATATTATTCTATAAGGTCCTTAAAAGAAAAAAAACTTGCTTTGTTCGTAACTGCCGGGATTTTATCAGGGACAGCGGTACTTACGAGACCTACAGCTTATCTGCTTGTTGCGTTCGTCTTTGTTTATTTTATCTGGTTTTTCAGTAAGGATTCAAAAACATTAAAAAATATCACATATATGATCCTGGCATTTTTCATAGTGATACTTCCCTGGGGCATCAGGAACAGGATAACGCTCGGAAATTACAATTTTACGCAATCAGGCGGGATGGCTAATATCACGGCTTCCCTGATGGCCATAGAAAAGATAGAGAACGGGCAGGATCCCAGAGACCTTTTTACCCAGAAAGAATGGCAGGACGGCTTAAGACAATATGGATACGACGATAAACACTATTATGGAGTATTCAAGGAGCTTTTTATTTCTAAACCGCGTTTGTTCTTTAAACATGCTGTCATAAAATTTTGCAGGTTGTGGAGGCCGTATCCGATGTTATCAAAAATAAATGTTTCCTGGTCGCCTTCAAACGTGGTAGTTATAGCAGGTTTTGCTTTGTATGATATCGTGGCGGTCTTTGCGTTAATAGGTTTGTACCTGAACAGGAAGAGATTAAACGATATCGCTTTTCTATTGATCCCGGTGATAGCTTTTTCCTTAGTCCATATGGTCTTTAGTTCTGAGCCGAGATTCAACAGGCCGGTAATGCCGTTCGTTATAATACTGGCGGCCTATTCCCTAGCTGCGTTATTAAAAAAGGAAGTAAATGAACATACTATTAATTAACCCTCCCTGGCGTTATTTGTACGGAAATTATAAGCCTGCGGCCAAGGAAGGCGTCAACATGCCGCCTATAGGCCTTATGTATATCGCATCTTATCTTATCAAGAATCGGTACCCCGGCGTATATATTCTTGATACCGAGGTCTCCGGGTACAGCATTGACAAAGTAAAAGAATACAAGCCTGATGTTATAGGCCTAACTTCGGTTTCTCCGAATTTTGAATCTGCCTGCAATATCGCAAACGAAATAAAGAAGCACCTTGATGTGCCTGTAGTCCTTGGCGGTGTCCATGCTACGGTAGATACTATGAATGCGATGAAGCAATGCACGAGTTTTGACGCAGCGGTTTTCGGCGAAGGCGAGGAAACAGCTAAGGAACTTATAGAAGTTATAGATAGGAAGTCGGAGTACCAGGACATCAAAGGCCTATCGTTCAGAAGGGGCCATGAAGTTTTTAAAAGCGCGTACAGGCCTCCGATCGAAAACCTTGATGAGCTTCCGTTCCCTGCCAGGCACCTTATAGACAACACCAAATACACTTTCAGCGTCACTAAGGAGGGGATAATCCCTTTGACCATGATGTGCACGTCAAGAGGATGCCCTTATGAATGCGTGTTTTGTGCAAGTAAGACCATCTGGGGCAAAAAAACCCGTTTCAGGAGTGCAGAAAACGTAGTAAAAGAGATTGAAGAAGTCATAAAGCTCGGTATTAAATACATAGCTTTCAGCGACGACACGTTCACTTTGAACAGGAACCGCGTCATCGAAATATGTAATGCAATTATTTCAAAGAACCTGAAAATCAAATGGCAGATGATGACAAGGGCGAACCTTTTCGATGAAGAGCTCCTGGAGCTGATGAAAAAAGCCGGGCTTGTACGGATGTCCGTAGGCATAGAAAGCGGTGACCCTGAAATACTTAAAAAAATAAAAAAAGGGGTTACCCTGGAGGATATTACTAACGCGTATCGGATAGCCGATAAAGTGGGCATAGAGACACGGGGGTCCATAATGCTCGGCCACCCGTATGAAACAAGAGAATCAGCGATGCGTACCTTAAGGTTTGTCAGGGGTTTGAGCGACTGTAAACAATTATATGTAAATGTATCTACCCCGTACCCCGGGACAGAACTCCTTGAAATGGCAAGGCGCGGCGAGGGAGGCATAAAACTTTTAACCGATGACTTGTCGCAGTACAGGCGCTACGGCAATGCCGTTGTAGACGTAAATGACCTTAAAAGAAAAGACCTGATAGGCCTTCAAAAGCTAGGTTTCTGGATGTTCTATATGACCCCTGCAAGGATAGTATATAACATATTCCGTGCAGGGATAGTCGCAGGCCTGCGTAATGCGATAGCTTTTGTGAGAAGCCTAATAAGTTAGGTCGCCAAAGCGACCTAACTTAAATGCAAAATGAGGCTGTTGCCGAACTCCTAAGGTGTCATTGCGAGGAGTCCGAAGGACGACGTGGCAATCTATATGTTGACGATAAATTATTTTTGAGATTGCTTCGCTAACGCTCGCAATGACATAAAATCAAGTTCGGCAACAGCCTCAAATGAAAATTGTAAAATGCAAAATTATTGTATGCAATAAAATAATTTATTGATAAGCTAATTCTAAATTTATGGCAAAAATACTATTCCTTCAGGATGTTGTATTCGAGTTCGTCGGTATCCAGACCTTGTCGGCTATTTTAAAACAAAACGGCCACAAAGTGGACCTCCTTGTCCTAAATGACAACGAAGCAAAAAGGAACCTGGTCAAAAACGTAAAAGAGATAAAGCCGGACGCCGTAGCTTTTTCGATCCCTTCGATAGATTATTCGTGGTCTATTGAAGCGGCTTCTATGATAAAAAAAGAGCTGAACATACCGAATATATTCGGAGGCCCTCACCCGACCTATTACCCTGATTTCATAGAAACACCCTGCGTGGATGCTATTTGCGTAGGAGAAGGCGAAGGTGCGATAGTAGATTATGCCAATTCCTTAGACAACGGCAGGAAAGGTTTAACAGAAATATTGAACCTTTCAATAAAAGAAAACGGAAAAATATTCAGGAACCCTATAAGGCCTTATGTTGATATAAACGAGCTCCCGTATCCTGACCGGGACCTGTATTATAATAAATTTAATATTATCCGCGATTTTTCAAGCAAAAGGATAGTTGCAACAAGAGGCTGCCCTTACAGGTGCACTTTCTGTTTTAATGCCGTGTACCAGGAAATATACCGCGGCGGTAAGGGCGACCACGTAAGAAGAAGAGACCCTGAGAAGATGATAGAAGAAATGAAATTCCTCAAAAAAAACTATACATACAAAACGCTGTCATTCTCCGACGAGAATTTCACGACAAACAAAAAGTGGGTCTTTAAGCTCCTCGAACTGTACAAAAAAGAGATAAACGACCCGTTCATGATACTCGGCAGGTTCAACGAACTCGATGAAGAGATAGTATCGAAACTGGCTGAGAGCGGCTGTTTTTATATAAGCGTAGGCATCGAGACGGGAAGCGAGCGCATCAGGAACGAGATATTAAAAAAACATTTGACGGATGCCCAGATACGAAGCGGCGCAGCCCTGCTGCGAAAATACGGTATTGGCATGTTCGCCTATAACATGGTCGGGCTTCCTACAGAAACCCTGGAAGATGCTTTTAAAACCCTTGAATTGAACGCCGAAGTAGGCGTTAATATATCTATTCCTACTATACTTAAACCCATAAAGAAAACAGAGTTATGCGATTATATAGAAAGAAACAACCTTCTCTTGCCGGGTATAGACCTTGAACACCTGCCAGGCCACTGGGAAGGGATAGTCTTAAACCTCAAGGACCGAAAAGAGATGGAAAACCTCCAGAACCTTTTCATGCTCGGTATCTGGCTGCCGTTTACGATACCTTTAATAAGGCTGCTCGTTAAACTACCTAAGAATTTTATTTTCAGGTCTTTTCTTAAATTCTCGATATTAATGAAATACATAAAAACCAGGGACCTCGGTTTCTGGGAAACCGTAAAAATGGCCTGGCAGGTAAGGAAAAACGTATAAAAAGACAATTTCGAATGAAGACAATTTCGAATTTCGATAAAATATTAAATAGACAATACGGCAAAATACAAAAAAGTAGTTTTTGATTATTGCAGTTTTGATATTGTAGTTTTTTTCGGATTTCGAGATTGGTTATTAGAGAGTTATATAGAGGTTTAAATTGAAAATTTGTTTGGTTTCTGACCAGTATGCCGGCCATATAAACGACATGAAGGCTGACGAAATAAGCGGTATAGCCCTGCACACCGGCAACCTGGTAGACGGGCTGTTAAAAGAAAACCATGAGGTAACGCTTATCTGCAACCAAAAACAGGATGTCCATCCTGAGGATTTCAGGTATATCTATTTTCCCTGTCCCTGGCTTGATTTTACGCCGAAAAAATGGCTTTCGTTCTCCATAGGTTTATCCAAAAAGATCCACAGCTTGCAGGAAAAATACAAGTTTGACATATTCCACAGCCTTGACGCCAAGCAGGGTGCGCTTGCAGCTGCTAAACTAAGTATCCCGACTATAGGCAATATAAACGACTATTATGCGGCCATGTTTTCTCTAAGTCCTGTCGAGTTCCTTAACGAATATCCGGGAGACTGGTTTAAAAGGTACCTGTACCACGTAGTCACCAGGACCTTCGAGCGGAAATATTTTAATAATTTTAAGATACTTGTTGCCAACAGCAATGCAACCCGCCGGTACGTAGGGGGCGGTTATTCTATCCCGGAAAATAAGTTTTTGCTGATACATAAAGCTCTGCCTTATTTTCCTGACAAAAAGAATCCGGTCATGGAAAAATCAGACGGCAGGTTCACTATACTGTTAGTCGGATCAAACCTGCAGAGAAAAGGGATCTATTACCTTATAGATTCTGCGCCGCAGGTCTTAAAAGAGTTCCCGGGCGCAACTTTTGAAATAGTGGGAAAGACACAACTGCCCATGATAGAAAAATGCAGGCTACTGAAAGTTGACGATAATTTCAAGTTCCACGGGAGCCTAAATCACAGGCTTATAGACGACCTATACAGGAAAGCGGACATCTTCGTGATGCCGTCCCTGATAGAAGGTTTCGGGATGTCAGTGGTTGAAGCCATGAGCTACGGCTTGCCGGCGGTAGCTTCAAAGGGCACGGGTATTGATGATATTGTAGATGATGGAATCAACGGTTTTCTGGTGCATCCCAGATCTGTGGGTCTTATAGCCGGGAAGATAATAAAACTGCTCAAAGACCCGGCCTTGAGGCAAAGAATGTCGGAAAACGCTTTTAAAAAAGCCAGGGTATTCAATAAAGAAACCCAGCTTAAAGAAACTCTAGAGCTTTATAACAATGCCTTAAAATCCGGCGGGCCGAAGAATTAAATAAATGAACAAACTGAACGTATTTTATATTTTTATGGCTTTGCTCTCAAATTGTGTAGCGATATATTTGATCTCCGTCAGATACAAGTTCATAATCAATTTGATGGGCAGGAAGCTCTCGGTCTTTAATTCTCTAGTCGTGATGATAGTTTCCCAGCTCACTACCTACATAGTCCCTTTTAAGCTGGGGCCTATCCTTACAAAACCGCATCTTACCAAGAAATATTCAGATGCTACGCTTAACCAGTCGATAGCGGCAACTGTTTTTGAACAGTTCTGCGAGCTGTTCTTTCAGATATTCCTTCTTTTGTTCATATTGATATTCTTGTTCAACAAGGATACATCGTCAACATTATTATTCCAGAGCGAGCTTGTAATAGCCGCTATTTTTATATCGGTAACGGTCTTTGTACTGCTCAGAAGAAAAGCCATAACTTTTATATGGGGTTACCGCCATATGGCGCCCAAAATATTGAAACGCCTGGCAAAGAAACTCAACCTTTCCCATGAAAATATGCAGATTGTCGCAGATGAATCGCTTGAATATTTTACAAAACCAAAAGTTATCCTTATGTTCCTGTTCTTCAGCATAATGCTTTTTTTTATCATACCTATGATTCTCAAATTCTGTGTGCTGGCCTATTCCGGTACGATTACGTATTATAAGGTATTTTTGATCTATTGGGTCTCCATGATAGTCGGGCGTTTATCGGGCATTCCCGGAGGGTTCGGGTCAAGAGACCTGACGATGGGCGGGCTGCTCGTATTTTACGGAGTCCCTGCCTATGACGGGCTGCAGATTGTCATTTGGCAAAGGATAGTTTCACTTATACCGTATTTTGTAATTGGAGCACCGCTTCTATATTATTATTCGAAAGATGTTATAAATAGTAAACTGCAAAACCCTCAATAAAATGGTATTTAATTCATATCAATTTCTTATTTTTTTCGTAATATCTTATTTGCTTTATTTGGTATTAAATCATAAGTGGCAGAATATAATGCTTCTTGTGGCAAGCTGTATATTTTATATGGCTTTTATTCCTGTTTACATATTGATCCTGTTTTTATTGATATTGATAGATTATTTCGCAGGAATGTGGATAGAAGATAACTTAGGCGAAAAAAAGAAGTTATTCCTTATAATCAGCATAATTTCGACCTGCGCGGTTTTATTCGTATTCAAGTATTTTAATTTCTTTAACGGTAATTTTGCCTTGATAGCAAAGTTCTTCGGCTGGAACTACCCCATCGGTGTTTTAAATATAATACTTCCCATAGGTTTGTCGTTCCATACCTTTCAAAGTCTGAGCTACGTCGTTGAAGTTTACAGAGGCAGGCAGAAAGCCCAACGCCATTTTACAACTTATGCCCTTTATGTAATGTTTTTCCCGATGCTGGTAGCAGGCCCCATAGAACGGGCAGGGCACTTGATGCCCCAGCTTACGGCCCCGCGAATAATTACAAGAGAACTGGTCTATAAAGGATTCTATCTTATGCTCTGGGGCTTGTTCCAAAAGGTCGTAATAGCAGATAACCTTGCCATGGTAGTAAACGATGTCTTTGCCAGGCAGGCGCCGTATGACGGAATAGCTGTTTTAATAGCTTTGTATGCTTTTGCTTTCCAGATATTCTGCGATTTTGCCGGTTATTCGAACATAGCCATAGGGCTTGGAAATTGCATGGGTTTTGACATAATGACCAACTTTAACATGCCTTATTTTTCAACTAATCCAAGCGAGTTCTGGAAAAGATGGCATATAAGCTTATCTTCATGGCTCAGAGACTATTTATATATACCTCTTGGCGGCAATAGGGGGACAAAGTGGCAGACTTATAAAAACCTGCTTATCACGATGTTCCTGGGCGGCCTTTGGCACGGAGCGGCCTGGACATATATTATCTGGGGAGTATTTCACGGGGCTATACTGGCGCTCAACAAGTATTTTAAGGAACTCAACTATAAATTCTTTTCACCGCGCGGGGCTTTCTCGGAAAGGCTGTGGTTTGTCATAAGGATCATATTTTTCTTTCAAGTTACGTGCCTTGGCTGGCTGTTCTTTAGGGCAACTTCCATAGAACAGATCTGGCAGATGATATATTCAATATTATTTAATTTCAATTTAAATCAGATTGAATTCGGGATGTTTTCAAAAATGTTTGTGTTCAGTTCTGTTATTATTATAATCCAGTATTTCCAGTATAAGAAAGACGACCTTAATTTTATTTTAAAAGAGAATTGGATGTTAAGAACAGCTTTTTATTGCACGCTATACCTGTTAATAATATTTTTCGGAGTTACCGATGGATCGAATTTTATCTATTTTCAATTTTAAAAAAGTGCCTGTAGCCTTTATAGCAAGCCTTGCTGTGCTTATTACCCTTGAGCTGGCTGTAAGAGCAAACCCTGTTTTCTGGAAATATTGCTACTATTTCAGTAACGTAAAAGAGAATGACAGCATAAGGTTTGAGGCGCAAATAAAGACTATTCCGGTAAAGGGCGCGGAAAAGAGGCTTCTTATAGCAGGTTCAAGCCAGGCAAGGGAAGGGCTGGATATTGACGAGATAAATAAAACGCTTAAAACCATAAACTATTCTGCCTACAACCTCGGCATTTCCGGAGACGGCCATCCCCTGGAGATGTTCATGCTGGCCAACAAGATGATTTCAAGGAAACCTTCTGTAATAATCTATATGCCTTTCATCGCAAGTTTTTACGGGGAATATGATTATTCAAAAATGAAATATTATTTCAGCCCGAATATACTTCCTTTTTTTTATAAGTATCTTGGCCTAAGACAGCTGTACCGCCTCAGGCTGTACCTGAGAGAGGATTTATTAGGCGAGCTTAGCGTGCTTTACAAATACCGCGACTCAATAAAACCCATCTTCAGGAACATGCTAAAACATTATCTTAAGAAAGAAATACGGACTGGCCCTCAAAAATTTGCGTATACTAAAAATATGCCGGAAACATATTTTACAGAAACGATATGCAACGTCAAAGCCAAGTTCAAGCCGGGAGAAGTCACGGAGCTCGATAAGGAAGTATTCGAAAAATTCGCAGAGAAAGTCGTTTCAAACAATATAAAACTTATAGTAATTGACGGGCCTGCAAATCCTTTAATAAAAAAATGCTATGATAATAGCCTGGATGCCCTGTATTCCGGATTTATAAGCGAAGAGTCTCAAAAGGTCGGGTTTACCTATATTCAGGAAAAAGAACTTCCTAAGTTCAATGAAGACGAGTTTATAGATTTTTCTCATTTAAATGCAAAAGGAAGGGAAAAATTCACAAGTTATCTTGGAAATTATCTTAAACTAAATATTAACTGATTTTCCGCCACCTCTCTCGTCCCAGGGACGGGAGTGGCTTAATTAAAAGTTGAGGTGTTTCATTTGAAAGTACTGCTTATTAACCCGCCGTGGGAAACAAAAGATGGGTACGGGTGCAGGTCAAATACCCGCTGGCCGCATACGCGGAAAGATAAATACCTTATCTTTCCTATTTATCTTGCCTATACCGCCGCTGTCCTTGAAAAGGAAAAGATTGAGGTAAAGGTAATAGACGCGGTAGCTCTTGAATACAGCTCCGGAAGTTTTATAGAAAGGATAAAAGAGGAAAAGCCGGATATTTGTTTTGTCGAAACTTCCACGCCTACTATAATCCAGGACCTGATAAATGCAAGGCTGATAAAAGAATTCGCTAAGTCAAAGGTTTTTATATTCGGGACCCACGCAACGGTATTCCATAAAGAAATAATGGACGAGAACAGGTATCTTGACGGTATTATCAGAGGTGAATTTGAGTATACTATCAAAGAACTGTGCCTTAACAACGATTTAGCTTTACTGAACGGAATAACTTATATCGATAAAGGCGGTGCGGTTAAAGTAAACCCTGAACGCCCTTTGATCGAGAACCTGGACGAGCTTCCTTTCCCTGCCTGGTACCTTTTTGATATGAAGGTTTACGAAAGCCATCTTTACCGGTCACCTTCCATGATGATGATAACGTCGCGCGGTTGCCCGTTCCAATGCACCTACTGCCTCTGGCCCGACCTCATGTACGGGCATAAACAGAGGTACCGCTCTGCAAAAAATATTTGCGATGAAATAGAAGCACTTATAAACCTGTACAAAGTAAAAGAGATACGGCTTGACGACGACACCTTCGCCTTAAATCCCGGGCATGTCCTCGGCTTGTGCAATGAGCTAAAGAAAAGGGGCCTTAATAAAAAGATATCCTGGACATGTTTCGGGCATATAGCCCAGGACGATGAAAATATTTATAAAGAGCTTGCCTCTTCTGGGTGCTTTAAGATAGATTTCGGCGTAGAATCTGGTTCTCCGAAAGTATTAAAATACATGAAAAAAAGCATAGACCCGGACAAGGCAAGGAAAGTGGTTTCTCTGGCAAAAAGAGCAGGGCTTTTGGTCTACTGCGATTTTATGATAGGTTTTCCGCACGAAACCAAAGAAGATATAGAAATGAGCATCGAACTTGCCGGTTCGCTTGACTGCGATTATATCCAGGTCAGTTATGTGATACCTTACCCGGGAACAAGGATGTACAATGACGGCATAAAAGAGAACTTCCTCCTTTATCCGAAAGACTGGGAAAAGTATGCTTCTTGTACGGCTATGATAAACACCGGAGAAATATCGCCGGAAGCTATAGACAAATACTATAATCTGTTCTGGAAAAAATTCTATCTGAGGCCGAAGATCATATTCCGCACTTTGAGGCGCGCTTTGACCTGTTACGATGAGTTTAAAAGGGCTTTAAAAGGTTTTATTTCATTTACTAAAAGAATGATTTAAAAAAAGGAAGAAATTAACAATTTTCAATTAGCATTTAACATTTTAAATTCAATTTTACATTGCTAACTGCTAATTTTGCAATGTTAAATTAATATTTCTCATTTTAAAAAGGATATTTCAATGCGCATCTGTTTAGTAACTGCCTGGGGGTTTCAACACCTGGACGGTTCCAATTTGAGGACTTATTTCCTATTAATGGAACTGCTTAAGAGGAAACATAATATAACTGTTATACATGCTTCCGCGTCTGATGCAGAATATACAAAGGAAACCTTTAACTGCGAATCAATAGGAGCCGGGATAGAGATCTCAAGATGGGATACCCACAGGCAAAAATTGATAAAATACATCAAGTTCATAAACTCGGCAAAGAAGATCCTAAAAACAATGGATTTTGATGTGGTTTTCGGGATAAGCCTATTGAACTCTCTTGTTATTTCGGGTCAGAAAAGGTCAAAAAGCATCGCTATGTACGTGGATTTTATGAGCAACTATTATTCCTTTGTTCATGAGACAGGCCTGCCGCACAAACTCTTTGCCAGGTTTTTACGGTTCCTTGAAAGGTATACGATAAAAAAAGCAGACAGGGTTATTGTTATCACGAATGCCATGAAAAAACTGGTACCGGTATCATGCAGGGATAAAGTATGTGTTATTCCAGACGGTGCAGATACGGTAAAATTCATTCCAAGGAACATTAAAAACGAAGCAAAAAAAATATTCGGGCTAACTTCCGATAATTTTGTCATCGGTTACCAGGGAGGCATTGAAAAATTCGACGGCCTGCAGTTTCTCGCTGAAATAGCTCCCGAATTAGTGAAAAATATCCCGGGTGTAAGGTTCTTGATAGCCGGCAGGGGCAGTTACCTTGAAACGGTAAAAGAAATAGTGGATAAGAATAAAACCACCGATAACTTTATTTTTCTCGGATGGGTAGCTAGCGAAAAGGTGCCTGATGTTATGGCGGCAACAGACCTTAACGTAGTCCCTGTGCCGAACCATCCCTGCACCGCGCCTTTGATCACGTTCCGTTTAGTCGAAAGCATGGCCGCGGGCGTAAATGTTATAGTAAATGACCTGCCCGGCATGCGGGAAATAGTTGATGAATCAATGGTATTTTTTACTGATGTACAAAACCCGGCCAAATTCGCAGAGGATATAATAAAGGTTTATAAAACACCAGCAGAAAAACGCCTGGCTATGATAAAGAATGCAAGAAACAAAATAGAAACCCTTGACTGGAGAAAAATAGCCGGACTTGATGCAGACAAAGTTGAAATGAGATAAGAAAATGCTAATATATTTCCTTGCTTATTTAAAGCGTCATTGCGAGGAGCTTAGTGACGAAGCAATCTGTAGTTTTAACATCAAGATTGCTTCGCTTCGCTCGCAATGACAGCTATAGACGGATAGATTAATTGAGGTATCTAGTTTGAAAATAACTTTAATAAACCCGTCACTTATGAGACAGGACGAACTGCGCTGGGACAAAGGCGGGACATACCCTCCTTTGGGCCTGTGCTACATAGCGGCTGTTTTAAGGAACAATAAACATGAAGTAAATATAATTGACGGAGAAGCTTTACGGATAACCGGCGAGAAGCTGAAAGAAAGGCTGTTAAAAGACAGGCCTCAGGTTATAGGGATAACATCTCATACCCCGAAGTTCAACCAGTTGTTGGATACAATCAAAACCATCAAAGAATTAAACCTCCAGGCTGCCATAGTCGTAGGCGGGCCCCATATAAGCCTCATCCCTGAAAAGACGATGAAACAGATACCCCAGATCGCTTATGCGGTTATCGGTGAGGGGGAATACACTTTTCTTGAACTCGTAAATTCTATAGAAAACAAACAGCCCATAGAGAAAGTGAATGGAATAGCCTATAGACAAGGCGATAAGATAATACTTACCTCTCCGAGGGATTATATAAAGAACCTTGATGAACTTCCTCTGCCTGCACGGGACCTCCTGCCGAACATAGCCGGTGAGTGTTACAGCAATGCTTTCAGGTACAAACAGCTACCTATGACGAGCGTCATTACAAGCAGGGGATGTCCCTATGCCTGCATATTCTGTGCCAGGATATTCGGCGCGAGGTACAGGATGCATTCTTTTGACAAAGTGATGGAAGAGATAAGGCATCTGGTAAAAAATTACGGCATAAAAGAGATAATTTTTGTAGACGATACGTTCATAGTGGATATTGAACGGACCATAAAGATATGCAACGCCCTGAAAGAACAAAAACTGGGCCTTACCTGGTCCTGCCACGGGAGGATAGATATCCTTTATAAACACCCGGAGCTTATCCCTTTAATGAAAAATTCAGGGTGCTGGTACATAAGCCTCGGCATTGAAAGCGGGAACGCCGAAGTACTTAAGAAAATAAGAAAGAACATTACTCTTGAACAGGTAGATAGCGTAGTAAACCAGCTCAATTCCGCCGGTATTCATACAAAAGGTTTTTTTATGATAGGCCACCCTTATGACACAAAAGAAAGTATCAGGGACACTATAGATTTCGCGAAATCTCTTCCTCTTGGCAGTGTGCAGTTCAGCTATACTATACCTTATCCGGGTACGGAACTTTTTGACATCGCCATAAACCACGGGTTTTTTGAAGGGGATTCCTACGAAAAGATGTCTTCCCATACGGCAGGTTTCCCGGTTTATTCGCCGCCCGGCGTACCTATAGAATATTTAAAGGCTATCCAGAAAAAAGCGTACAGGGAGTTTTATTTCAGGCCCTCATTCCTTCTTAAGCACCTTGTAAAGATAAACAGCTTTCAGTCTTTAAAGAAATATTCTGAAAGAGGTTTTGTTTATTTTAAATCTTTATTTTTGAAAAAATGACTTTTACATGAAAATAAAAGCTCTTACGATTCCTGCCTTAATAGCCTTGTTCATTCTCTGTTTTTTCTATAAGCCCCTGTTCCTGTCAAGTTATTTTTATCATGCAGACCTGGGGTTCCAGTTCGTCAATTTCTCAAACTACGGTTCGGACGTCATAAAATCGGGTATCATGCCGAACTGGTCGCCGGAAATGGAATTCGGTTACCCGTTCTCTGCAACGTCTCAATCTAACCCGTGCCTTTACCCGCTTAACCTGCTTGTCTTCTTTTTGCCTGCACATATCAACAGCAATTACACTATAATCCTGCATTTCATTTTATTGATGCTTTTAACATACCTTTTCGCCCGCTCAATAAGTCTGTCAAAGACAGCTTCACTGGTTGTTTCGGTCCTTTTCTCTTACAGCGGTTCTATCCTGACGCGGATAACCCAGTCGACTCTGCTTGATTCAGCTTTATGGCTTCCTCTTATTCTTCTAATGATAAAAGGCGCTTTCAGGGATTCCAACAAAGCTTATTTTATTCTGGCGGGCATGATGTTCGGCGTCCAGTTCTTAGGGGGCACACAGCTGTGGTTCTATACGATGATAGTAATTACTTTCTATGTCGGTCTGGAGTATTATTTAAAATACGTTAAAGAGACAGTTTCAAAAAGTCTAATTACAAATAATTTCGTCATTCCCCTGTGCACCGTCATTATCCTTGGTGTGCTTATATCAGCGGTACAGTTTTTACCCCAATATGAACTCAGTCAAAATGCAGGCAGGGCAGAAGGGGAAATGACATACAAGCTGGCCGGTTCCATGCAGTTATGCCCGGAAGAGGTCATCTCGCTTGTATATCCGAAGCTCTTCGGGTTCAGGCCTAACCTGGAATATCTGGGGAGGTCATTTCCATTTGCTGAACACGGTTATTTCGGGATATTTTCATTGTTTTTGTTCATGATAGCTTTAATGAACATAAAAAAGAATGCCTATGTAGTGTTATTTTTGTTTTTAGCATTGGTTTCGTTCATAGCTGCGCTTGGGAAATACAGCCCCATATTCTTTATTCAATACCATATACCGGGTTTCAGTCATTTAAGGTATCCCATGGAATACCTGTTCATATTCAGTTTTTCAATGTCGGTTTTGTGCGGTATAGGAATAGACCATCTTACAGGCAACAAAATAACAGAACCTGAAAAATCAAAGTTATTTAAAAGGAGCATTTATTTTTCAGGAGTTGTAATCCTAATGACTTTTTTCTGCAGTGTTACGGTAGGTTTGTTCAAAGATAAAATAATTTATCTTGTTCAAAATATTTTAGAGTCGCATAATATGTCCAATACCCGCTATATGCCTAAGGTCACGGAATTTTTGAGCAGGTTAACCGACCCGAATAATTTTATCATACCTGTCTTTTTTATGCTCTCATTTATTGTATTATTCCGGCTGTGGCATAAAATGAAAATATCAAAGACAGGATTTAAGCTGTTAATTTTAGCCGGCATTTTCACCGATCTGTTCATTGTATTCCATAATTTTAACCCGCTGATAGATAAGTCCTATTTTACAAAAATCCCTTATACGGCAAAATATCTCGCTCAAAATGCCGGGCTTTTCAGGGTTTATCCGGTAAACGGAGATTTTTACAAAAAGATAGCCTACTCGCAGTGGGATTTTAAAAACGCGGCCGGGCAGATGCTGTCAAGAGAATCGCTGCATTCTGCCCTGCAGTACCATATTCCAAGCATTATAAGAGCAACGTCCGTGCCGGTAAAAAGGTACCTCCAGTATTACAATTATGCTGCTGGCATTGACAGTAACAACGTTGAAGAAAAGATGAAAATATTGGGGCTTGCGAACGTTAAATACATACTTTCATCGGGAAATTACGATACGAAATCGCTTGAACTTGTTTACAGGGGAGATATCGATATTTACAGGAATAAACAAGTATTCCCGAGGGTATTCGGAGTTACTTCTTTAATAAGAGCAGGAAGCGAAAATGAAGCACTGGACCTGATAAAAACCGGCAAGATAGATTTTAATAATTCTGCTGTTATCGAAGCCAAAAATGTGACGGCTGAATACCTCAAGCCTCCGGGCATGAGGCACACCAAAAATATTATATTAAGGGAATATTCAAACAACAGGGTTACTTTGGATGTTGAATTCAGGAACAGCGGTGTCCTTATATTGAACGACCTGTTCTATACGGGCTGGAAAGCTTATGTGAACGGCAAGGTGCAGGAGATATTTCCGGTTAACCTTATCATGAAAGGGATCTTGCTAAAAGAGGGGAAATACAGGGTTAATTTTGTTTATGATCCTTTTTCTTATAAAGTAGGATTGCTCTTAACGTTGCTTTCAGTAGCTTTGCTTGGTATTTATTTTGTAAATAAGATGATCCTAGGAGATAAAGCAGTGTTGACAAGTATGCATAAAAAATGCATAATGATACATATAAACCGTATGGGCTAATTATTCATGGAGGATTGTATGAGAACGACATTGAATATCGGTGATGCTTTGTTGAAAAAAGCGGCTGAATTATCAGGGATAACTGAAAAAACAACTTTAGTAAGGATGGGGCTTGAATCTTTGATAGAGAGAGCAAGCAGGAAACGGTTGATGAAGTTAGGGGGAAGTGAAAAACATCTCAGAGCTATACCGCGCAGGAGGTTTAAATAGATGGTTCTTGTTGATACTTCAGTATGGATAGACTACTTCCGGCACGGGAATAAGCATATTGAAGAATTACTGGAAGAAGATGAGATAATAATACATGAATTTGTTATAGGAGAGCTTGCCTGCGGAAATATAAAAAATAGAAAAGAAATTTTAAGATTACTCACTTCGTTGCCTATGACAAAAGATATAAGAAACGATGAAATACTTAAGTTTATTGAAAGTAATAATTTAATGGGTATAGGGTTAGGTTTAATCGACATTTATCTTCTTTCATCATGTTTGTTAAGCAATGCCGTTTTATGGACATTAGATAAAAAACTTAAGAATACAGCAAAAATATTAAAGATAAATTATGTTCAAATGAATTGACTAAAGGAAATTTAATGAAAAAAATCAAGTTTGCGGTCATAGGCTGCGGTGCTATAGCAAAAAAACATTTAGTATCGATAAAACGGATACCGGATGCGGAATTATCCTGTGTCTGCGACATAAACGGCGCATCCGCAAAGAAGGTTGCGGAAGAATACAAAGTACCGTATTTTACCGACCCTCACAAAATGGCATCTTCCTGCGATATAGACATCTTTTCGATACTCACGCCGAGCGGCACCCATTGTGAAACAGTGCTCGATATGGTGAAATACAAAAAACATTTTATAGTAGAAAAGCCCATATCGCTCAGGATAGAAGATGCGGACAAAATGATACAGGCCTGCGATGAGAACGGCGTCAACTTATATGTCGCACAGCAGAACAGGTTTAATACTCCTGTAACAAAGCTTAAAGAGGCTTTGGATTCAGGAAGGATGGGAAAGCTCGTCCTTGGTTCAGTAACGGTAAGATGGTGCAGGACCCAGGACTATTATAATGAAAAACCCTGGCGCGGTACCTGGGCCTATGACGGCGGTGTGCTTACAAATCAGGCAAGCCACCACATAGATATGCTGGTCTGGCTCATGGGGGACGTGGAAAGCGTAATGTCAATGACCACGACCCGTCTTGTGAACATAGAAGCCGAAGATACGGGAGTAGTTATCCTGAGGTTTAAAAGCGGTGCTCTGGGTTTGATCGAGGCCACTACAGCCACAAGGCCGAAAGACCTGGAAGGTTCGATATCAGTCCTTGGAGAAAAAGGTTCGGTGGAAATAGGCGGTTTTTTCATGAACGAGCTTAAGACATGGAATTTTACAACCAGGAAACCCGTTGACGATGAAATGTTTACAAAATACAATAAAAATCCGGACGAATTCGCCTGGAACCATACAGAATTCATAAAGGATGTTATTTCAAGCATAAAGAAGAGCAAAAAAGGTTTAATTGACGGGCTTGAAGGCAGAAAATCACTTGAACTTATAAATGCTATTTACGAGTCCGCAGAAACGAACAAGGAAGTGTTTTTAAAGTTCAAACCAAAGAAATGCAGGCTCGGTATCAAAACAAATGACAAAAAACTATAAAGTGTATCCCAATACCAAACTGGGCAAAGGCATAAAAATAGGCGATTATTCTATCATCGGCTATTCCCAGGACAAAAACCCCAAAAAGACCTCAATAGGTAATAATGCCAACATCCGGACTCATACGGTGATTTACTCCGGCAATAAGATAGGCGATAATTTCCAGACCGGGCACCATGTGATGATAAGGGAAAATAACCGTATAGGAAATAACGTAAGCATAGGCACGAACTCTGTTATAGAACACGATGTTGTGCTTGGCGATAATGTAAGGGTGCACTCGAACGTATTTATCCCGGAATATACCGAAATAGAAGAAAATGCCTGGATAGGCCCGAACGTGGTATTTACCAATGCAAAATACCCGCGCTCAAAGAACGTTAAAGATACCTTAAAAGGCGCTTCTGTAAGAAAGAATGCCAAGATAGGTGCAAACTCGACTATACTTCCCGCAGTAACCATAGGCGAAAATGCGCTTATCGGCGCAGGTTCAGTGGTTTCTAAGAATGTCCCGCAGAATAAAGTCGTTGTCGGAAACCCCGCAAGAGTTATCAGAGATATAACTGAAATTGAAGAATACAATTCAAAATCCTGAACGAAGTCGAAGGATAGCAGGCAAACCCACTAAAATAATCAAAGTATATCAAATCTAAAAGAATATTAAGTAACTCAACATTTGAGGTCTGGCCCCACGAAACTATTTAAGAGTAGAATATTACTGGTGTTCTTAGGGTGTATTATTTCAGTTCTTTTACTAATTTTGGCTGTATCGTTAAGGTCAAAGATCTCTGATGCAAAATTATCTGAAGTATACGATATAGAAAGAGATGTTGACCTAACCTGCGGGAATTGTTATAAGCCGAATACATCAGGACACCATATAGCTAAGTCCGGCGACCGGGTTTTGTACGATGCAGTGTATTCTTTTGATGAGTACGGCAGAAGGGCCACTCCTGCGGGGAATGAAGGGAACAGGAAAAATTCAATTCTTTTTTTTGGATGTTCGTTCATGTTCGGGCACGGCCTGCAGAATAATGAAACCCTTCCTTTTTACATTTCAGAACTTGTCGCTTCTTTTAAGCCGTACAACTATGCGGTGTGCGGCGGCGGGCCGCATTATATGCTTGCAAAACTGAACCAGCCCGGAATAACGGAAGAGGTTCAGAAAGGAGGTAAAAAACTTCTTATTTACCTGTTTGTTGAAGACCATATAAACCGGGTATCGGGAAAGACTATCTTCGGTTGTGACGGCCCGTATTTTTATCTGGACAGTGAAAACAAACTAAGGCAGAAAGGTCTCCTATCAACTGCAAGGTTCTGGAAATATCATACTTATAAGGTTTTAAAAACCTCTCCTTTCGGTATTTATATCGAAAAATATGCTGCCAGGCATATAGACCAGAAGGATATTGAATTAACTTTTAGAGTAATAGAAGAATCAAAAAAAACATTCAAACGCAAATTCAAAAGCGATGACTTTTATGTGGTGATATATCCGCCGGGTTCGCCAGAGATTATTTCGTACTTTAAAAAATCAGGTATAAAATACCTTGTTTACGAAAATAAAAGTGATTTTTTAAGCCCTAAATATGCACAACCCGACGGCCATCCTACAGCACAGGCAAATAAGGGACTGGCGGAAATGATATTTAAAGATCTAAAATGCCTGCAAGAATAAGAAAGGAATAAAATTAAGTTAGTCTTATTGTTCTTTAAATGTTAGATGTAAAATGCTAAATGTAAAAGGGGAGGTAAAATCATGAAACGGGTATTTACGTTAGCGGTTTTAATGTTTTGCTCGATACTTGCTTATTCTGCGGGTGACACTTTAACTTTTATCCATAAAAGAAAGAGCGTCAGGAATTTTACCGGTGTTCCGGCAGCTAAGGCCGATCTTGAAAAAATAGTCAAAGCCGGTATGGCAGCGCCTACTGCAGTAAACAAACAGCCCTGGTCTTTTGTAATTGTAACGGATAAAAATGCCATTGATTCCTTAACAAAAGCCCTTCCGTATGTAAAGATGCTTCCGAGAGCAGGCTCTGCCATAATCGTGTGCGCTGTGCCTGAAAAAGCCTATGATAAGAGTATGGATTTCGCTATAGTCGACTGCTCCTGCGCAAGCGAAAACATCCTCCTTGCCGCCGAAGCCCTGGGTCTTGGAGCCGTCTGGACAGCAGCCTATCCCTATAAAGAAAGGATGGATGCAGTAAGAAAAACCCTCAACATTCCGGAAAATATCATCCCGTTAAACGTAATTCCCGTAGGCCACCCCACAGGCGAAGATAAGCCCAAAGACAAATTTAAAGCAGAAAACATCCATTGGGAGAAGTGGTAAAATAAAGCGGATGGAAAGAGGGACAACGTTGTTTGATAATACGATATCCAAAAGAAGATTGTAAAATGACCAGGCTTTAGTAAGAAACTCAAATTTGGTAAGAGAGGGGCAATAGTTAGATACGAAACTTAAATATAAGTAAGCAGTATCACGATAGAAAGTAACAATAATTATTTATGCAGATTGGTCGGCTAAATGGTCGCTTTGTGCTTTTGTCTGTTTTGTCAATAAAGCGTTTTTAATGGAGTTTGACAGGGTTTTTATTTCAAAGGGTTTTAACAGGCAGTCACTGGCATTAAGCGAAGATATCTTTTCCATTATTTGAGGTTTTGTGATATTCCCGGTGATAAAGATGACGGGGATATCCTTTGTTATCCTGGAGGCTGAAAGCCCCCTGAAAATGCTATAGCCGTCTATACTTGGCATTATAAAATCCAGAATAACGATATCGGGTTTTATTTTATGTGTGAGAGCTATCGCTTCTAATGCACTGGAAGTCACTAAAACCTCATAGCCCAAAAGATCAAGACCGGTCTTTATGAACTCAAGCATTTCCGGCTCATCATCAACTACCAAAACTTTAATTGCCATATTTTCCCCCGTAAACCATTAATGTAGAATGCCAAATCGGACATAAAAAAACCATACCCGTATTTTTGTTGCAGGTATGGAATCTATGTTGCCATATTAGCATTATAAAATAGAAATGTCAATATGCCATTTAAAAACATAATTGATAATCCTAAAATAATTTGGTATACTTTTTTAAATTTACAAAATATACTTTATTTTTGTATTGTTTTTTATTCCCGCCGTAATGTAAGCCCTGCCGTGGCGTGGAAGAGTATTTTGTTGGTGGGTTCTCACATCATTTTAAAGGACGTAGGGGTTCCACATTAATGGATCCGAAAAGAATTTTGATGGTTATTTCCAGGTTTCCGCCGGTTGTGGGCGGGGCTGAAAGGCAGTGTTTGAACCTTTCGCTCTCGCTTGCTTCTTTGGGGCATAAAATAACCGTGGTTACCGAGAGGCTTCAAGGCCTAAAAAAAAGGGAAGATATTGACGGGGTTCAGGTTTTACGGCTTTCTGCTTTTCCTAACGATGTAAGGGTGCTTGCAAATTTGATATTCTGGGCAAACCTGAAATGGTTTTTTATAAGAAAAAGCAATAACTTTGACATAGTGCACAGTCATGTCGCCACTGCATCGGCTTTCTTCGGTTCTATCCTTGCAAAACTCTTTGGAAAACCTTCTATTGTAAAATTCACTGGGTCAGGGATAACAGGAGAAGTAACTACATCCAAAGCTTCATTTTTTGGAAAACTCAAACTTAAAATATTAGACATCTTTACAGATGTGGTAGTATGCACGGATGTAAAGATAAAAACAGAGCTTATGAGCATAGGTTATCAAGAAGAAAAGATCAGGGTACTCCCAAACGGTGTAGACACTGGTTATTTTGCTCCAGAACAGGAAAAAAGATCGAATAATGTTCCTAAAGTCTTATTTGTAGGAAGGCTTGAAGACGTTAAAAATGTTCCTGCACTGCTCAAGGCATGGAAAACTGTGATTTCAAAGGCCAACGCAGAACTCTTCATAGTTGGCGGGGGCAGTAAAAAGGATGAGTTAATTCACCTAACAGAAAAACTAGGTATCAATAACAGAGTAAAATTCCTCGGAGAACAGAAAGATATTAGAAGTCACCTGGTTTCAAGTGATATATTTGTCCTTCCTTCTTTTGCTGAAGGTGTTTCAAATTCTCTACTTGAAGCTCTTTCCTGCGGGCTTGCAGTAATAGCAAGCAGGGTAGGGGGAAGCGTTGGCCTTATAAAAGATGGGGAGACCGGATACCTTTTTGACCCAAAGAACCATAATGAACTGGCTGATAAACTGGAAAGGCTTTTAAAAGATCCGGTTTTAAGAAAAAACATGGGTCAGAAGGCTCGTGAAAACATAGTTAAAAACTACTCAATTGAATCAATACGAGATAAGTATATAAAGTTATATGATGAGCTTGTTATTAAATAAAACTAAGAAACCAAGTTCCACCTACGCAGTGGAACTTGGTTAATGAAATTAAAGTTTAACTTTAATAAATTTAGGGAATTAATTGAAAATACTGTTTGTTTATCCATGCTTAAAACTTGAAAAGACGGCTCATCACGGGATAGCTAGTTTGTCTGCCTGCTTGAAAGAAGTAGGGCATGAAACGGGTTTGATATACCTTGAATCTAAGGATTTTAACAAGGCTTTTGAACGGATAAGGGGTTTTGGGCCTGATCTTATAGCTATTTCTGTAGTAACGAACCAGTGGAACTTTGTTAAGGATTTTATATCTGCTTTTAAGAGGTCTTTTAAGATACCGATAGTATGCGGGGGTGCACATATAAATGCAGATACAGAGGCGATTAAGGAAATACCCGAAGTTGATGCTCTTTGTTACGGCGAAGGGGAATATCCTTTAAAGGAGTTCGCTGAAAGGCTCAAGAAAAATGCTTCTTTCAAGGATATTAAGAACCTCTACTACCTTGACAACTCAAAAATTAAAAAGAACGATTCATATCCTCTTATTGCAGAGCTTGACAGCCTGCCTCTTCCAGATTACGAGATATTTACAAAAGAAGTCTATTTGAACTACCCGAGCCTTTCTTTTTCAAGAGGGTGCCCGCACAACTGTACTTACTGCTGTAATGAGCTTTTAAGGAACATGTACAGGCAAAAAGGCAATTATATCAGGTTTAAAAGTGCCGGACGGGCAATGAAGGAAATAGAGAACGTCATAACAAAGTTCAACCCGTCTATCCTTAATTTTGACGATGACAGTTTTACCAAGTCAAGGAAATGGGTCCTGGATTTCTGCGCAGAATACCCGAAGCGTTTCAAACTTCCGTTCAGGTGCAACGCAAGGCCGGAACAGCTGGATGAAGAGCTTATCTCAAGCCTTAAAAAAGCAAATTGTGAGCTTATAAGCATAGGCATAGAGTCCGGCAATGAAGACCTGAGGAAACGGGTATTAAAAAGGAATATGTCCAATGCCGATATCGAAAAAGCTTTTGAACTCTGTAAAAAGTATAATATTAAAACAAGTTCTTTTAATATGGTAGGCATACCTGAAGAAACTCCTGAGCTTTTTAGAGATACGCTTGAGTTAAATAAGAAAGTGATGCCTGATCTTGTACAGTTAACTATATTTTACCCTTATCCGGGAACTGAGCTCGGAGAATACTGTAAACAGAAAGGGTATATTGTAGATAAACAGCATGCTGAGAGCTATTTCAGGAAAGGCGTGCTTGAACTGCCGGACTTCAGCTATAAAGAGATAAGGAAAGCCTATAAGGATTTTTACTGGGAGATGTACAAGGACAGGAATATTTCAAGGTATTTCCTTAAAGTATATCTTGAAGAATACCCGTTCTTGTGGGAAAAAGCAAAGCTTCTGAAAAGGCTTTTAAAAAAGTTATATTAGCCAGTACCGATGCGGGATCGGTAATGGCCGGGATGAGAATGAAAATTAGGATTTTTTATTTATCAACGAGCTTAAATATAGGCGGAACTGAAAAATTCCTTTTTACCCTTATTCAGAGTATGGTTAATGAATACGAATTTACCGTGGGTTATATAAAGGAAAAGGGGCATATAGGCGAACTGCTTGAAAAGAACAATGTCAAGGTCGTGCATTTGCCGGGTTTTTTTGCGATATTAAAGTTTTTAAAAGAAAATGAATTTGATATGCTTCATACATTCCTTTTCCGCGCAAATATACTCGGCCGGATAGCCGGGAAAATAGCAAAAGTCCCTGTTATCATGTCTACGCAGCAGGCTGTAGATGACTGGAAGTGTTTCTATCATGCTTGGCTGGATGGTTATACGGCACAGTGGTGCAATTTAATAATCGCAAATTCGCAGGCTGCAAAAGACCTTTTATGTAAACGCGAAAAGATACCCGCAAGCAAGATAGCAGTTGTTTATAACGGCCTGGATTTTAAGGCTTTTAGACCTGGCAGAACAAGGGAAGCCGTTAGAAACGAGCTTAAAATAGAAACAGATATTCCTATAGTTGCTTATATAGGGCGGCTTCATAAAGAAAAGGGTGCGGATTTCCTGCCGGAGCTGATTGACAAATTAAAGCACTGCGCATTCATAATAGCCGGGGACGGGCCGGAGAAAGAAATGTTGGAAGGAAAGCTCAGGCACTTGAACGCAGAGAAAAGGGTAAAACTGCTCGGCTGGAGGAATGATATTGCGGACCTCTTAAGCGCCAGCGATATATATATCCTTCCTTCAAGAGAAGAGAGTTTTCCTCAGAGCATACTTGAAGCGATGTCCTGCAGCCTGCCTGTGGTAGCCATGAACGTAGGAGGAGTAAGAGAGCTGGTCCAGGATGAGCATAACGGGGTATTGGTCAACCATCTTGACATAGAGAAGTTTTCGGATGCCGTAGACGGGCTGCTTAAAGACATTAAGAAGGCAAAAGAATTTGGTTTTAACGGGCATAATAAAAGCCTGAATTATTCCAACGATAAAATGATTGGCCAGGTGAAGTCTCTGTATGAAAATATGCTGTCCCGCACAAGAGCTCATCAAATAAAGTAGGAGGTAAAATGTATAGGATACTTAGTAATAAAATAAAAAACAACGAAGCTAAGATCGGAATTATGGGGCTTGGATATGTGGGCCTTCCGTTGGCGGTTGCATTTGCAAGTGAAGGGTTTGCGGTTACAGGTTTTGAGGTAGACCCGGCAAAAGTTAAGGCAATAAAGAGCAAAAGGTCGTACATAGACGATGTTGATTCTAAGACTGTCTCGGCTCTTGTTACAAGTAAAAAGCTGAACTCTACGACTGATTTTTCGCACTTAAAGAACATGGACGTTATAATTATATGCGTGCCGACTCCCCTTAGAAAATCAAAAGACCCGGATGTTTCCTATATAGTAGCTTCCGCGGAAAGTATTTCAAAGATAGTACGGGAAGGCCAGCTTATAATATTAGAATCCACTACTTATCCAGGCACAACTAAGGAGATCGTACAGCCTTTGCTTGAAAAAGGTGGCTTAAAGTGCGGTAAAGACCTTTATCTTGCATTCAGCCCCGAAAGGGTTGACCCGGGAAATAAGACCTACAATATACGGAATACTCCGAAGGTGGTCGGAGGCATAGACCTGACCTCTGCGGACCTTGCAAAAGATGTATATGCAAAGATCACAATGAAAGTCTGTGTTGTCTCATCTACCGAAGCTGCGGAAATGGTAAAGCTTCTTGAAAACACGTTCAGGGCAGTAAATATCGGGCTGGTCAACGAGGTCGCTCTAATGTGCGACAGGCTGAAACTCGACTGCTGGGAGATAATAGAAGCTGCGGCTTCAAAACCTTTCGGCTATATGCCGTTCTATCCGGGGCCCGGGATAGGCGGGCACTGCATACCCCTTGACCCTCAATACCTGTCCTGGAAATTAAAAACACTGAACTTTTACTCGCGTTTCATAGAACTCGCAGGCGAGATAAACGCAAAGATGCCGGAATACCTAGTTCAGAAGATTGTGGACAGCTTAAATAAAAAAGGAAAATCAATAAACGGAGCGGCTATCCTTATGCTGGGGATGGCATACAAAAAAAATATAAGCGATATCAGAGAATCACCTGCCCTTGACATACTTAAGCTGCTCATCGATAAAGACGCAAAGATAGAGTATTATGACCCGTTCGTTCCGAACGTATGCGTTAATATCGGCTCTAAACAATTAAAGTACAGCTCTATCAAGGACTTAAAAAACATAAAAAAATATGATGCCGTAGTTATCACGACCAACCATACGGACGTAGATTATTGCCAGATAGTAAAAAACGCAAAACTTATCATCGACTCAAGGAACGCCACAAACGGGTTGAAGGGCAATAATATAGTAAGGCTGTAAACAACAAATGCAAATATCAAAATGCAAATTGAAAAATTAAATGTTTAATTTATGAAAAAATATATTGATGAATATATAGGCATATTTTTGGTGTTGGGAATCGGGCTTGCTTTGCGTTTGTGGGGGTTGAGTTGGGGGCTGCCGTTAAAAAAAGCGCATATAGACGAGTCTGTAGTCATATTTTATACGATGAAGTTTTTTTCTGGCGATCTGAACCCTCATGTTTTTTTTGATTACCCTACTTTATTCTTATATTTGTTAGGTTTTCTATACTTCATATATTTTTTGATAGGGATGGCGGCCGGTGTATTCGCTTCGCTGGACAGTTTTGTAGGCATGTTTTTAAACGGAGATGCTTCTGCACTTTACCTTATAGCGCGGTCTTTGACAGTATTCTTTGCTTTAGCCGGCATATACCTGGTTTATAGGATCGGAAGGGAAAACCTGTCTTCCGGCGTTATACCTGCGTTAATAATGGCAGTTATTCCGGTAAATATCCTTCATTCTCATTATGGGACTGTAGATACCGCCTGCGTATTTTTTATCCTTTTTTCGGTGCTTCATCTTTTAAGATATTACAGTTCCGGAAAAAAAAAGGATTTATACCTGGGCTCACTTATAATGGGCCTTGCGGCTGCGGTCAAGTATTATCCCTTCATCTTTGTTCTGCCTGTCCTTTATCTTGCCTTTGAAAAAGAAAAAATATCATTTTTAAGAACATCTTTATATTCTATCTTTTTTATGGCCTCGGGTTTTGTACTGGCCTGTCCGTTTTCCGTATTGGATTTTCCTGCTTTTATATCAAGGTTCATTGATCGTTTCAACCTTATCGTCTGGTCGCCTGAGTCTAGCTTTTCGTTCGGTTTTTTCGGGCTTTTTTCTGCCCTGGTAAATGCCTCTACGATAATGATATTTTTACTGCTTTCTTTCGGGATTATCCTGTGCGTCAAGTACTCTGACAAAGAGAGCCTGAAAAAGATACTTTATCTATTAAGTTTTCCTGCGGTTTACATGCTGTTCCTTTCTACCTGGAAGATACGCTCGCCGCATTATCTCCTGCCGGTTTTGCCGTTCCTTGTTCTTGCGGGAAGTTACGGTTTATCTTTTATACCCTTACTTAAAAGCAGGATGATTTTGATTTACGTTGTAGTTACGCTATCCTGCCTGCCTGCGGTAGTTAGCGCTGTTAAGCTCGATGTCTCACTGTCTAAAAGAGATACAAGGCTTCTGGCTTATGATTGGATAAAACAAAACCTGCCAGCCGGCTCAAGGATACTGCGCCTTCCGTACACGCCTGAATTCATGAACAAGGACCCTTATCAGGTGAGAGTGGACTGGGAAGGGAAAATAGCAGATCAGCCGGCAGATGAGCTGTCTTTAAAATATGATTATATAATAACGAGCCATTTTGACAACAGCACTGTTTCAAAACAGGAAACCGGGATATTAAATAAGTATGATGTAATCAATAGCTGGGCCAATATACCGTTGGCAACATTCCACCAACCGAGGATAACGATCTATGGAAAAAAAACCTAAAGTTACGATAGTAATGCCTGCTTATAACGCAGAAAAAACTCTCGAAAAAACCCTAAATGCTATCCCAAAAGGTTCTTATGACGAGATAATCCTTGTAGACGATGCTTCAAAGGACCAGACAGCAGAACTTGCAAGAAAACTCGGGCTCAAGGTCATAGTCCACCCAAAGAATCTGGGGTATGGCGGTAATCAAAAAACATGTTACACTGAAGCCCTGAAAGCAGGCGCAGACATAGTTGTAATGCTCCATCCCGATTACCAGTATGACCCAAGGCTCGTCCCTTACCTTGCAGGGTTGATCAAGGAAGACATCTGCGACATAGTGCTTGCTAACAGGATAAGGACAAGAAAAGAAGCTTTAGACGGCGGTATGCCGTTATACAAATATTTGTTCAACAGGATGCTTACGTTCATAGAAAACCTGTTCCTGGGGCTTAATTTAAGCGAATACCACACAGGCTACAGGGCTTTTTCACGCAGGGCTTTAGAGGAAATACCCTGGATACAAAATTCAAATGATTTTGTATTTGACCAGGAGATACTGATCCAGGCGGCATATTTTGGTTTTAGGATAGGGGATATCCCTGTCGCGGCCAAATATTTCCCTGAGGCATCATCGATAAATTTTCAAAGAAGTGTGAAATACGGCCTTGAAACCCTTTTAAATGTAAGTAAATCCGTTTTGCACAGGTCAGGGCTGGCAAATTTCAAGATGTTTGAAAAAGCAGATGTTTAAAAATCTCAAAAGTATTATTATGGTAGGGTGGGTCCTGGTAGTAAGCTTTCTTTATTACAGGCTTTTCCCTTTTACGGATATAATATTTGGGCTTCCCGGTATATCTTCGGTAAAAATAACCGGTGCAGCTTTGAGCCATATACTTATACTTTCTTTTTATGTTATTTCAGCGAGCGGCTGGGGGATAGTTTTCTGGCACAGGCACCATCTTTCCTACCTTGAAAAAATAGTTTTTTCTTCTGGTGCAGGCTTTGCTATCTTATCCTTCATAGTATTGGCCTCGGACTATTTAGGCCTAGCGAGCAATATTTTCTATTTTATAATATTGCTGGCAGGTTTTATCCTTTTTTTGACCGTAGCAGGGAAAATACACGAACATATTGTTTCCGGGGCAAGGTACTGGATGCTGATAGCTTTGATACCTATGCTCAGCAGCCTTATCGGAGCCTTGGCTCCTCCTACCCAGTACGATTCTCTGGTCTATCACCTGGCCTTTCCTAAGGTCTATCTTGAATCCGGTAAAATCTTATTTGTACCTCATAACTTTTATTTTTCGTTCCCGCAGAATATGGAAATGCTTTACCAGTCAGCTGTTTCGATAGATAGCGATATCCTTGCTAACCTTATTCATTGGACATTCCTGGCTTTGATAAGCTTTCAGGTTTATACCTTTTCAAAACGTTACTTGAACAGAGAAACCGGCATTTTAGCCGCCCTAATATGGTTTTTTACGCCCCTAGTCCTTTTCCTTTCTACCGGGACCTACATAGACCTGGGGCTGGCATTTTTTGTATTTTTAAGTTTTTACAATATAATATTGTTCAATGAATCAAAGCACGATTTCTGGCTATATTCTGCCGGTTTTTTTGCCGGAACAGCCCTGGGTATAAAATATACCGCTGTAATACCTGTACTGCTTCTTATGCTACTTACCGCTTATGAATCGAAGGATAGCAAGGCCGGAGCTGTAAATGCACTTAAATACCTGGCGGTCGTACTTTTATTGTTCAGCCCCTGGCTTCTTAAAAATATTTTGTTCTTGAATAACCCTATAGCACCTTGGGGGACTTCTCTATTTACGAATTCGGTTATTACTAACGAGGCGGCATCCCGATATTTCAGCCATATTAAAGCTCATGGCCTCGGTATATATAATATTATTGATCTCTTACTGCTCCCTTGGGAACTGACCGCATACGGTTTTAATTTCGGCGGCGGATTTGACATATTAGGCCCGGTATTCCTGTTATTCATACCGTTTTTGATCTTCAGGAACAAAATGACAAGGATCGAGATTATTGTATTATTTTTCACAATATGTTATTGTTTTATCTGGCTTTTAACAGGAAAGGTCATGCGGTTTCTGGTCCCGGTACTACCCTTTATATGCATCCTGGCTGCATTAAGTTTATCGAATTTATCTGAAATAAAATGGGTAAAAAAGACCGTCTATTTTATTCTGGCCTTAAGTTTTATTCATAACATTTTATTATTCCACTGGGTCATGGCGAGCATTGACCCCTATTCGGTAGTCATAGGAAAAGAGACCAGGGAGCAATATCTGACCCGGAAGGTTAATTCTTTTCAGGCATTGAACGAAGTTATAAATTCCCTGCCGGAAAACTCTAAAATATTAAACTGGGGGGAAACCAGAAGCTATTATATCCGCCGCGCGAATATAACCCCTACTGATTTTGACAGGCATCCTGTAATCGAATGGCTGGGACGCTCAGAAAATGAGAAAGACCTTGAAACGATATTGAAAAATGAGGAAATAACTCACATCCTGGTGAATTCCTTTGAAATAAAAAGGCTTGGCTACGAAGACAAACTGTCGCAAAAAGATAAAAATATTTTTGAAGCTTTTATAAATCGCTCTCTAAAGTTAATCTACGAAGATCAATACTGCCGGGTATATAAAATTTAGAGGATAGCTTTTAAAGATGGCGTTTAGCGGGTAGCCTAGAGCGTATAGTGAAAATCAAAGACTTTGAAGTACTATACGCTATACACTAAATGCGGTACGCTAAAAATGGGGTTAAAAATGATAACTACTATAAAAGATAATCATGTGCTTTATTTAATAACTTTTTCTATAGCTTTTCTTATATCGATAGTTTTGACACCTTTGTTCAGGATGATCGCTGCAAGGTTCAACATAATGGACCATCCTTTCACGGAAATCAAAACCCATAAGCTACCTACGCCTTACCTGGGAGGCCTGCCCATCTGGATAGGCTGGATAATAAGTTTGTTCCTGATAAGGCTGTTTACTCATTTTCAAACCGGTACCTTAAGGAGCTTAAGGGGCATAATAATCGGAAGCATCATAATAATCATTTTAGGCCTGATTGACGATATCCTGCCTAAAGGGTTGGGTTTTAAGAAGAAATTCCTGTTCCAAATACTGGCTGCATTGACGATAGTACTCTATGACATAAGGATACACTTCATTTCACCTTACCTGATTGCATTTCTTTTAAGCATGGTCTGGATAGTGGGGATCACTAATGCTTTTAACATCGTAGATATCATGGACGGGTTATCAAGCGGCCTGGCATTTATATCGTGTGCTGCGTTCCTGTTTATCGCCCTGCCTACGGAGCATATATATGTCAATTTCTGCGCAGCGGGCCTTGCCGGGGGGTGTTTGGGGTTCATACCATATAATTTATCGGAAAAAAGAAAGATATTTATGGGAGATACGGGAAGCCTGGCCATAGGCTTTATCCTTGCGGCCACTTCATTAGGGACATCCTATTCGACCAAAAACCAGATTGGTTTTCTTGCGCCTCTTTTGATGCTTGCAATACCTATATACGATACCCTGCTTGTATCGTATTTCCGCATAAAAAAAGGCAAATCACCGTTTTTGGGCAGTAAGGATCATTTTGCTTTAAGGTTGGAACTATCGGGTTTTTCGAGAAAACATATTCTATCCATTACATATTTTGTAAGCGCTTTCCTGTCTTTTGCCGCCTATATGATTACACGCATGGATGTAGAAGGTGCTTTAATATTGTTCGTGATAGTGTTCGCAATGGCTATTTTCATCAGCTATAGGCTTGGCAAGATAAGTGTAGATTGATCGGCAAAAAAGTTTAGTGTTTGGAGTTAAGAGTTTAGAGTTTTTGAATTTGTATGTCTCTAAACTAAGGTCTCTAAACTCTAGACTGCTTAAGGCAAAGGGAATCATGTCTAAAACAGTTATTATAGGCGCAGGTATCTCAGGTCTTTCGTGCGCTTTTTTTCTCAAAAAACCGTATATAATAATTGAAAAAGAAGGCAGGCCGGGAGGCCTATGCAAATCCTTCAGTTTTGACGGTTTTACGTTCGATCATTCAGGCCATTTTTTTCATGTAAAGAACAAGGAAATAAAGTCGCTTATATTGCGGCTGATGAAAAATAATATCGCAAAAATAGAAAGGAATGCATTCATATTCTCAAATGAAAGGTTCATACCTTTCCCGTTCCAGGCCAACCTCTTTAACCTGCCAGCGCATATAAAAAATGAGTGCCTGCAGGGTTTTATAAATAAACCTGCGAAAGACAACGCTGACCGGATAGAAAGTTTTTATAAATGGTCTCTGGAAACTTTCGGTAAAGGCATCACAAAATATTTCATGAAGCCTTATAACGAAAAACTCTGGACTGTCCCGGCGAAAGAGCTGACCTCCGAGTGGGTCGCGCCTTTTGTGCCCCAGCCTACGCTGCAAGAGGTAAAAAGCGGGGCCAAAAAAGCCCAGGCCAAGAGGTTCGGGTATAACTCCTATTTTTATTACCCGAGAAAAGGCGGGTGCCAGGCCTTTATAGATGCGCTGGTACCTCATGTAAAGAACCTCGAACTGGGGGTAAGTTCAAAAAAGATAGATACTTTAAAAAAGATCATATTTACGTCGGACGGGCGGAAAATACATTATGACAACATAATATCCACCCAGCCGCTCAACCTGCTTTTAGGTCAGGTAGCAAGCCTCCCGCCAAAAATAAAAGGCCTGGCTAAAAAACTCAGATGGAATTCCGTTACCTGTATAAATATAGGCATAAAAAAACATTTTTGTAACCAGAAAATCCTGAACAATAAACATTGGGTATATTATCCCGATAAAGACTATGTGTTTTACAGGGCCGGTGTTTATTCGAATATTATGCCGGGATCTACGCAGCGCGATTCCAGCTCGTTTTATATTGAGATAAGCCATAAACCCGGCGCGAAAATAGATAAAAACCGCATCCTGTCGAAAACGATTAAAGGGCTCATTGATTCAAGGCTGATCAGGTCTACCAACGATATAGAAGTGGTAAACTGGCTCGATATACCTTATGCCTACGTAATATACGACAGGAACAGGGCAGAAACCGTTGAAAATATCCACAAATACCTCACTGCCAGAAATATATTTTCTATAGGAAGATACGGAGCCTGGAAGTACTCGTTCATGGAAGAGTCCATGCTCGATGCGATAAAAATAATTAAAGAAATCCGATGAATAAAATAAAGGTATGCCATATAATAACAAAGCTGGAATTGGGCGGAGCCCAGCAGAATACCCTGTATACGCTTGAACGTCTCAATAAAGAGGAATTCGATACAATACTTATCTCGGGCACAGGAGGTATTTTAGATGACGAGGCTTTGGCTATTTCAAAGACGAAAGTATATTTTGTAAACTGCCTTGTACGAGAGATAGCTCCTATAAAAGATATCTGTGCGCTTATAAATCTTTTTTCTATATTGAAAAAAGAAAAACCCGCTATAGTCCACACGCACTCGTCCAAAGCAGGTATCCTGGGCAGGCTAGCTGCTTTCATCGCAGGGGTTCCTGTCATAATACATACCTTTCATGGTTTTGGTTTCCATTCTTTTCAAAAATTTCCGGTAAGGATGCTCTATATCTTTTTAGAACGAGTGACTGCTAAAATAAGCGACAAGCTGATAGCGGTTTCAAAAGAAAATATTGAAAAAGGCCTTGGAAATAATATAGGTTTAAAAGAACAATATGCCCTTATAAGGAGCGGGATAAAAATAGATAAATATAAGGATAGTAAGGGAAATACCGAAGAAAAGAAAAAAGAATTGAATATACCGGATGGAGTGAAGGTTATAATCACAATAGGGCCTTTTAAGCCGCAGAAAAACCTTATGGATTTTGTTGACGTAGCAAATCAGGTTTACAACGCTTACGATAAATGTATTTTTCTTATAGTGGGTGACGGGGAAGAAAGGAAAAAGATAGAAAAAGCTATTAACAGCCTTAACCTGACAGATAAAATAAAGCTTCTTGGCTGGCGCAGGGATATACCGGAACTGCTTAACATTTCGAACCTGTTCGTTATGACTTCTCTTTGGGAAGGGCTGCCCAGGGCTTGCCTTGAAGCGATGTGCTGCGGCCTTCCTGTCGTAGCAAACTCAGTAGACGGTTTAAGAGACATAGTAGCGAACGAAGAAAATGGTTTTTTGAGCGAGCCTGGCGCTACTTCAAGAATGGCTGAAAATATCGCAAGGCTCCTGAAGAATCAGGAGTTAGCCGATAAAATGGGAAAACGGTCAAAGGAACTCATAGGCCAGGATTTTGATATAGACCACATGGTAAAACAGCAGGAAGAACTATATAAAAGCTTAACGATTTCAATAGGAAAAAACAATTAGTTATTTGAAAAACACGGCTATATGTGATTTTTTTCACTTTATAAATATATTTAAAAACAGGGTTGACAAATATTCAAAATTTGTGTAAAATCACTACTCATTTAAAATATACATAAAAGGATTTATATGGCAAAGTACAATATATCTTTAATTCAAGGTGACGGCACAGGGCCTGAACTTGCTGAAGTTACCAAAAAAGTGGTAGATGCAACAGGTGTAGGGATAAACTGGGAAGTGGTAGAAGCCGGGGTAGATGCACAGCAAAAATACGGTACCCCGCTTCCAAAAGATACCCTTGATTCCATACGCAAGAACAAAGTAGCGTTAAAAGCTCCGGCTACAACCCCTATAGGCACAGGGTTTCGTTCTGTAAATGTAGCTATAAGAAAGGAACTTGACCTGTACGCTTGTTTGAGGCCCTGTAAAACCTATACGGGTGTCAGTTCAAAATATGAAAATATAGATCTTGTAGTGGTAAGAGAAAATACAGAGGACCTCTATGCTGGAGTAGAATTCCTGCCGGATTCCAAGGAAGCCGTTGAAATAACAAAACTTGCCCCGGCTAAAATATACCCTCATTCCGCCATTTCGATAAAACCTATTTCGAAGTTCGCTTCCCAGAGGATCGTTGAGTATGCCTTTGACTATGCCCTGAAAAATAAAAGAAAAAAAGTTACGGCTGTGGCAAAAGCCAATATCATGAAATATACCGACGGGCTTTTCTTCGATACTGCAAGAGAAGTGGCAAAAAAATATGAGGGCAGGATCGAGTACGAAGAAAGGCTTATAGATAATATGTGTATGCAGCTGGTCCAGAAACCTCAACTGTATGATGTTATGGTTTTACCCAACCTTTACGGTGATATTCTGTCAGACCTGTGTGCAGGGCTTGTCGGCGGCCTTGGCGTAGCACCGGGAGCTAATATAGGGAAGGATTGTGCGGTTTTTGAGGCTGTACACGGTTCAGCTCCGAAATATAAAGGCCTAAATAAAGTTAACCCGACAGCTCTAATTCTTTCTGCAAAACTCATGCTTGAATACCTGGGCGAAAAAGAAGCATCTGAAAGACTGGAAAGAGCCGTATCAGAAGTCATCAAAGAAAAGAAAACAGTGACTTATGACCTGGGCGGTACGGCAAAAACAACGGAAATGGCAGAAGAGATAATTAAAAAACTTAAATGAAAATTGTAAAATTAGCAATTAGCATTTTAAAAGGCTAATTTTGCACTGTTAATTTTGCAATTAAGGTGTAAAAAAATGAAAGCATTGGTTCTAAATTGCGGGTCATCATCTGTAAAATATACTTTTTATGATATGGAAGACGAGAAGAGGCTTTCCACAGGTCTTGTGGAATGCATAGGGCTTCCTGAAGCATATTTTAAATATCAAAGTTCTGGAGAACCAGAAGTTAAAGAGCCCTGCAAAGCTGTTGACCATGTTTCAGCAGTAGACCTGATATTAAAAAACCTTATTGAATCAAAGCAGAAAGTTATAAACGACATACACGAAATAACCGTCATAGGTCACAGGGTAGTCCACGGCGGCGAAAAATTCTCTGATTCTGTCATGATCAACGATGAAGTCATGAACGATATAAAAGAATGTTTTGTTATGGCGCCGCTGCATAACCCTCACAATTATGAAGGGATAGATGCCTGCCAGAAACTTTTGCCGGGCATACCTCAGGTCGCTGTCTTTGACACGGCTTTTCATCAATCTATACCGAATTATGCATATTTTTATGCCTTACCGTATTCTTTATATAAGAAATATAATATAAGAAAATACGGTTTCCACGGCACATCTCATATGTATGTGGCTAAAAGGGCGGCCGAAATATTGAACCTGCCTTTCGATAAGACAAAAATAATCACTTGCCACCTTGGAAACGGATGCAGTATTACTGCAATAAACAACGGCCAGTCTTTAGATACTTCCATGGGTTTTACACCCCTGGAAGGATTGGTCATGGGTACGCGCTGCGGTGATATTGACCCGGCCATAATAATACACCTTTTGACCCATGAGAACATAACCGCAGAAGACCTCTACATTTTATTAAATAAGAAAAGCGGACTTTTGGGTATATCAGGGCTTACCAATGATATGCGCACGATACTGAAATCAGCAGCTGTCGGCAATGAAAGGGCAAAGCTTGCTATTGATGTTTTTTGTTACAGGATAAAAAAATATATAGCGTCTTATATAGGTGTTTTAAACGGCCTTGACGTTCTTATATTTACCGCGGGTATAGGCGAGAACTCGCCCACTATAAGAGAAAAATCATGCCAGGACCTGGATTACCTGGGAATAAGCCTTGACAATAACTCTAATAATAACGTCATTTCAGAACCGGGTTTAATATCAAAACAAGGTGCAAAGGTGAAAGTAATGGTTATCCCAACCAACGAAGAATTGAAGATTGCAAGAGAGTCAATAAAAGTCTTGACAAACAAATAAGTAAAAAATATAATGGAGCATCTAAAAGTTAAAACTTCTCATTTACAAGAACTGAGTGAAATAAGCGATCAGATAGATCCTTATTCATGCAAAGACCTTTTTGACAGCGTAAAATCACAAAAACTTAAGCTTGTGTTTTCAATAAAGAAGTTTGAAAAAGAGCTTTTACTAAAAGGTAATATTATCGGTTATTTCGGGCTGGAATGCTCAAGGTGCCTTGAAGTAAGCGATTGGCCCGTTAACGTGAATTTTATGCAGGCATACTCCAGTTCCGTAGAAGAAATAAATGTGGGGGAAGAAGCAAGGCAGGTGCTGCTTTTAAATATCCCTCAAAAACCGTTATGCAAAAATGATTGTGACGGGCTTTGCCCGAAATGCGGGAAGAATTTAAATAGCGGAAAGTGCAGTTGCAAAATTGAAACTAACGACCTTAGATGGGAAAAACTGAAAGATATCTTAAAGAAATAGACATGAGACAACAGACCACAGACTACAGACCAAAAACAAATCTTTTGTTTTTTACGTTGGTCTGTAGTCTGTTGTCTGAAGTCTGTAGTCTGACTTCGGAGGAATAATGCCAAATCCCAAAAAGAAACATTCACAGAGCAGAAGAGACTCCAGGCGGGCAGAGAACTGGAAAATAACAGCAAAGAGCCTGTCAAAGTGCTCTCATTGCGGGGCTGCGACCATGCCTCACCGCGTTTGCCCTTCATGCGGATTTTATGACGGTGAATTGATAATGCCAAAGAAAGAAAAAGCCAAACAAACAGAACAAAAACCTGAAGAGGGCAAATCATAATGCGTTTAGCTCTGGATGCAATGGGCGGTGACAATGCCCCACTTGTAACAACCGAAGGTGCTGTAATGGCCGCCAAAGAACTAAAACACGACATCATCCTTGTAGGAAACGAGTCTGTTTTGAATCTTGAACTGGCTAAATACAGAACAAAGAACCTTCCCATATCTGTCTATAACACAACTGAAACCATAGGGATGGATGAACTTCCGGCTCAAGCCGTTAGGCAAAAAAAGGATTCATCTATGGTCGTTGCGTCCCGGCTTGTCTCTGAAGGCAAGGCGGATGCCTTTGTTTCAGCCGGAAATTCTGGTGCGGCTATGGCCGCAGCCTTACTGAGTTTAAAAAGAATAACCGGCGTTTCAAGGCCAGCCATAGCTACAGCTATCCCTACACTCAAAGGCATAAGCTTACTTTTAGATGTAGGGGCAAATGTAGATTGTAAACCCAAACATCTTTTGCAGTTCGCTCTGATGGGCAAGATATTTTTGCAGGAAGTTTTTAACATTGCTAACCCAAAGGTCGGTGTTTTAAGCATTGGTGAAGAAGATTCCAAGGGGAACGAACTGTCCCTTGCGACTTTTGACCTTATAAAAAAAACAGACCTTAATTTTATTGGTAATATAGAAGGTTCGGACATACCGAAAGGGAAAGCAGATGTTGTGGTTTGTGACGGTTTTGTAGGCAACGTTGTACTAAAGTTCGGCGAAGGTGTCGCTGAAATGATGTTAAAGCTCGTAAAAGAAGAATTTAAGGCGCACCCTATAGCCTGGGCATCGCTCCCTTTCCTGTGGGCTGCTTTAAAAGACCTTAGAAAGAAAGTCGATTATACGGAATACGGAGGCGCTCCTCTTTTAGGTGTAGACGGGGTATGCGTAATATCTCACGGAAGTTCAAATGCTAAAGCCATAAAGAACGCTTTAAGGGCAGCAGCGCGGTCCGTTGAAAAGAAGATAAACAGTACTATTTCTACGGAAATAGCAAAATACGGGCTTGAACAATAAACTATGAATAAATACAATGCAAAAATCCTTAGCACAGGTTCTTATGTGCCGCTCAAAATATTGACAAATTCTGACATTGAAAAAATGGTCCAGACATCCGATGAGTGGATAACGACTCGTACTGGTATAAAAGAAAGACATATAGCGGATGAGAATACGGCAACCAGCGACCTTGCTTTTGAAGCAGCGAAGATAGCCCTAAATGAGGCAAAATTGGAGCCGGCGGACCTGGATGTTATAATAGTCGCAACTATCACGCCAGATATGCATTTCCCATCTTCTGCATGTTTTGTACAAAAACTATTAAAAGCAAAAAATGCGGTTTGTTTTGATATTTCCGCTGCCTGCAGCGGTTTCATCTACGGGTTGAATGTAGCTAAAGCATTCATAGAATCAGGAACATATAAGAACATACTTTTAATAGGTTCTGAAACTTTGTCTAAGGTAACTGACTGGCAGGACAGGAACACATGCATATTGTTCGGTGACGGCGCAGGGGCTATGGTGCTCACACGGTCAGACAGCGAAAAAAACGGGATTCTGTCTGTATATCTCGGGTCAGACGGCGGGTATGACTATTTGTTGAATTTACCCGGAGGCGGTTCAAGAAACCCCATTTCTGAAAAAATTATCCGGGAAAGGCTGCATTATATAAAAATGGAAGGGAAAGAGGTCTTTAAAGTGGCAGTAACAAAGATGGCGGAATCTGCGGAAAAAGCTCTGGAGATGGCAGGAAAGACCCGCAATGACCTGGCGCTTGTGATACCTCACCAGGCGAACAGGCGGATAATAGAGGCTATAGCAAAAAGGCTTGATTTTCCTTTAGATAAAGTGTTTATCAATCTGCAAAAATATGGGAATGTCTCAGCTGCTACTACCATAATAGGCCTTGATGAGGCAAGAAAATCAGGGAAGGTAAAAACAGGCGATCTAATTGAGATGGTTGCTTTTGGAGGCGGTTTTACCTGGGGAGCGGCTGTACTCCAGTTATAAATCGTAACCCGCTATCCGTGACCCGCAACCCGAAAAAGCTTTTACGGGTTCCTGGTTACGGGTAACAAGAAAAAATACAAATGAAAATAGGCTTATTATTTCCCGGGCAGGGTTCTCAATATGCAGGAATGGGAAAAGAAATGTATGAGAATTTTCCCGAAGCAAAAGCTGTATTCGATCAGGCTAACGAGCATCTCGGTTTTGACCTTAAGAAAATAATTTTTGAAGGCCCGGAAGAAGTGCTCCGGCAGACACAATACACGCAGCTTGCGATCTTTGTTACCAGCCTTGCTCTTTTTAGGGTGTTTATACTAAAATCCGAAATCCTAAATCTGAATTATGTAGCCGCAGGCCATTCTTTAGGTGAATATTCGGCATTTGCCGCAGCTGAAGTTTTTACTTTAACAGAAGGTTTAGATCTTGTAAAAGCAAGAGGCCAGTTCATAGCTAAAGCTTCTGAACAAAACCCGGGTACTATGGTTGCGGTTATAGGCCTTGAAAAGGGCCTGCTTGAACAGATATGTATAAGCTCAAAGAACGGGTCAGTATGCGAAATGGTCAACTTTAACTCTCCCGGGCAGATAGTAATTTCCGGGAATATGGAAGCTGTAAACAAAGTAGTCGATGTGGCAAAAGCCAAAGGTGCGATGAAAACAGTTATGCTGAACGTATCAGGGCCTTTTCATTCAAGTTTGATGGCCGAAGCATCTTTGATGATGGAAAACGAACTTAAAAAATATAGTTTTTCAGATCCAAAATTCCCTGTAATTTCAAATTGCGATGCTAAAACAGCTACTAATAAGGATGTTATTAAAGAAAAACTTGTAAAACAAATAAATAACCCTGTCTATTGGGAAGATTCTATCGGCAATATGATAAAAAACGGAGTCGGCACATTTATTGAAATAGGCCCGGGAAGGGTTTTAAGCGGGTTACTTAAAAGGATAGACAAGACCAAGAGATCCTTTAATATAGAAGACCAAGCTAGTTTAGAAAAAACGATAAAAGGATTGGCATAATTTATAGCGTTCAGCACAGAGCGTATAGCGGATAGTAAAAAACTAAAGACTTTAAAGTTTCCTATACGCTAAACGCTATCCGCTCTACGCTAAAAAGGCAGGTAAAATGAAATTAAAAGACCAGGTGGCAATAGTAACCGGCGGAGCCCAGGGGATCGGGAAAGCCGTAGCAGAAAGCCTTGCCAATGAAGGTGCAAACGTTGTAATCTGTGATATCAATCTGGAGCAGGCAAATAAAACTGCGGCTGAAATAAAAGATAAATATAAAATAGAGACCCTGGCTGTTGACGGTAATGTGGCAAAAATAGATGATTGCGAAAAAATAGTTAAAGTTGCACTTGACAAATTTTCTAAAATAAATATACTAATTAACAATGCCGGGATAACAAAGGACAACCTGATAATGAGAATGTCGGATGCCGAATGGGATTCCGTCATTGCCGTTAACTTAAAAGGGATCTTTAACTGTACAAAAGCTGTAAGCCGTACGATGATGAAGCAACGCTCAGGCAGGATAGTGAATATAGCTTCGGTCGTAGGCCAGATGGGAAATGCCGGGCAGGCAAATTATTCAGCCTCAAAAGGAGGAGTAATAGCTCTTACAAAAACCTGCGCCAGGGAATTTTCATCGAGGAACATACTGGTAAATGCCATAGCACCGGGGTTTATTCGTACTGCAATGACCGATGCTTTAAGCGAAGAGGCTAAAAAGAAACTCTCGGAGCTTATTCCGCTTTCAAGGCTCGGCGAAGCACAAGACGTGGCAAATGCAGCTGTTTTCTTATGCACTGAAGATTCATCTTATATAACCGGACAGGTCCTAGCCGTGAACGGCGGGATGTACATGTAAAAATAAAGCGAATAGCGGATAGCGGATAGCGGATAGGAAAAAGACTTTGAGGTTCCTATGCGCTCTACGCTAAACGCTATACGCTAATAAAAAGGAGAGTACTATGGCAGACGTCGAAGCAAGAGTTAAAGAGATCATCGTTGAACAGTTAGGTGTAGACCCGGTAGAAGTCACGCATAATGCATCCTTTGTCAATGACTTAGGTGCAGATTCACTCGACACGGTTGAATTGGTTATGGCTTTGGAGGAAGAATTCGGAATGGAAATTCCTGATGAAGAAGCTGAAAAGATCCAAAGCGTTGGCCAGGCAGTTGATTACATAAAGAACCATAAACAACAATAATTAATTGCAAAATTAGCGTATTAAAATTAGCAATGCAAAATGAATATTGAAAAGTAAACAAGTTTGTAATGCTAACTGATAATTTTTCAATTTGCAATTCCGCCTTTAGGCGGGATAGGAATGTTTAATGAAAAAGAGAGTAGTTATTACCGGTATCGGTATTGTTTCTCCTATCGGGAACGATAAAGAAACATATGCTGCTGCTTTAAGACAGGGAAAGTCAGGAGCAGGGCAAATAGTCGGTTTTGATTCCAGTGAGTTTTCAACGCATATCGCGGCTGAAGTCAAGGATTTTAACCCCGAAGAATTTATTGAAAAGAAAAGGATAAGAAGAATGGCAAAGTTCGTGCAGTTTGGAATGGCTGCCGCGAGCATGGCCGTATCCGATTCAGGGTTAGACCTTGCTAAAGAGGATATGTCAAGCATAGGCGTAATCACCGGTTCCGGAATGGGCGGGCTGGATGTTATCGAAGAACAGCATACAATACTTCTTGAAAAAGGCCCGCGCAGGGTAAGCCCTTTTTTGATACCGATGATAATTACGAACATTTTGCCTGGCGAGATATCTATAAAGTTTGGTTTTACCGGCCCTAACTATGCGGTTACAAGCGCTTGCGCGTCTTCAAACCATGCCATCGGAGATTCTTTCAGGCTCCTGACTTATGGAGATGCTGAAGTTATGGTTTGCGGCGGTGCTGAAGCTGCTGTAACGCCCATAGGCCTGGCAGGGTTCTGCAGTATCAAAGCGCTTTCAACGCGTAATGATGACCCCCTGACAGCTTCAAGGCCTTTTGATAAAGACAGGGACGGTTTTTTAATGGCAGAAGGTGGAGCTATCGTAGTGCTTGAAACGCTTGAACATGCGCTTGCACGAAATGCGCACATTTACGCGGAGTTGATAGGTTATGGAGCGAGCGACGATGCTTATCATATCACTGCCCCTCATGAACAAGGAATGGGAGCGATACAGGCCATGAACATGGCCATTAAAGACGCAGGTATTACCAGCGGCGATATAGATTACATCAATGCACACGGCACTTCGACTGAATTTAATGATAAGATAGAGACCTTAGCCATAAAGAAAGTCTTTGGCGAAAGAGCAAAAAGTATCCCAGTAACATCAACGAAATCCATGATAGGCCATATGCTGGGAGCTGCGGGAGCTGCTGAGCTTGTTGCTACTATTCTTTGTATGGAAAAAGGTTTTATTCATCCGACTATCAATTACAAAACACCTGACCCTGAATGCGACCTGGATTATGTTCCGAATGTTGCTAGAGAACAACAAATAAATTGTGCCCTTTCAAACTCCCTGGGGTTTGGCGGGCATAATGCGGTCATAATAATCAAAAGATATAATGGATAATCTAAAACAGCTTGAAGGCATTATAGGGTTTAAATTCCAGAACAGGGATTTATTAAAAAAAGCACTTACCCATAAATCATTCCCTTCAGATTCAGGTTTGTCTCATGATAATGAAAGAATGGAGTTTTTAGGCGACAGCATACTGGCAACTTTCGTTGTAGATTACCTGTACAATAAATATCCTGAGAAAGACGAAGGCAAACTCTCTCAGTTAAAATCGCAGATAGTTTCTCAGGCTAGTCTGAGCCGCTGGGCTAAAGGCATAAAACTGGGAGATTTCATTTATATGAGCCCGGGTGAGGAAGCGACCGGAGGCAGAAAAAGGGACAGCCTGATGTCCGATACCTTTGAAGCCTTGATAGCCTCGATATATTTGGACGGCGGCCTTGAAAGTGCAAAGAAGTTCATTTTAAATTTCCTTATAAATCAAAAAAGGCTTGTTGTAAGCGACACAAAAAGTAAACTCCAGGAATATTTTCAGTTAAAGTATAAGATCCTGCCAGAATATAAAGTATTAAGAGAGTCCGGGCCGGACCACGAAAAGATATTTGAAGTAGGGGTATACCTTAAAAAAACATTGCTCGGAGAAGGAAAAGGGCATTCGAAAAAAGAAGCCGAACAATCCGCTGCACGCAGTGCACTTAAAAAAATAAGAAGCAAGAAACAAGTTAGGCCGCCAAAGGCGGCCTAACTTAAATGAAAAATGCAAATTGAAAAGTGCAAAATTATTGTATCCCGCCAAGGCGGGATTATTTAAAATAAGTCCCGATTCTCTCGGGACACCTTAATTTTTAATTTTTCGTTACGGAGGCTGTTAATGGACTATTTTTTGACCGATGAACAAAAAATGATCGTTGAGATATCCAGAAAAGTGGCTCAGGAAAAGCTCAAGCCCGTAAGAGAACATTATGATGAAACAGAGGAATTCCCCTGGCCCGTAATTAAGGAATTTGCCAATGCAGACCTTTGCGGGTTATATATACCTACCCAGTACGGCGGGTTCGGAGGCGGGGTGTTCGAGCTGGTGCTTTGTGTAGAGGAACTCTGTAAAGTTGACGGCGGCATAGCACTTGCACTGGCAGCTACGGGATTAGGAATATTCCCTGTTCTTTTACACGGCACTGAAGAGCAAAAGAAAAAATATCTCCCAGACATAGCCTCAGGAAAGAAACTGGCTGCATTCGGTTTAACAGAACCGGAAGCGGGTTCGGACGCCACTGCCATGAAGACAACAGCTAAGAAAGAAGGGGATTTTTATGTTTTAAACGGCACAAAATGTTTTATTACAAATGCCGGCGAAGCCGAAACCTATACAGTTCTTGCAAAGACAAACCCTGCAAGGGGGCCGAGAGGCATATCATGTTTTGTCCTGGAAAAAGGCATGCCGGGCTTTGAGTTCGGGAAAAAAGAGAAAAAAATGGGCATAAGAGCATCGGTAACCAGAGAACTTATATTCAATAACTGCATGGTTCCAAAAGAAAACCTTGTAGGAAAAGAGGGGCATGGATTGATAGTAGCTCAGGCTACTCTGGATTATTCAAGGCCCGGCGTGGCTGCGCAGGCTTTGGGAATAGCAGCTGGTGCGCTTGATGAAGCTCTGGCCTATTCAAGGACAAGATCGCAGTTCGGGCAGACTATTTCTTCATTTCAGGCTATCCAGCATATGATGGCTGATATGGCTACAGAGGTTGAAGCTGCCAGGGCTCTTTTATACCAAACCTCAAGAATGATCGACAAAAACCCGGGTGTAAGGACATCAAAAGAATCAGCTATGTCCAAACTTTTTTGTTCTGAAGTTGCTATGAGAACAACTACTAATGCGGTCCAGATATTGGGCGGCTACGGATATATCAGGGAATACCCGGTAGAAAAGATGATGCGTGATGCAAAGATAACCCAGATATACGAAGGCACAAGCCAGATACAGCGCAACGAAATAGCACTTAATTTAATAAAAGAATCAGCAGCAAAAAAATAGACAACAGACCACAGACTTCAGACAACAGCATTGTCTAGAGTCTTAAGTCTGTAGTCTCCAGTCTGTAGTCTGGAGGTTTTAGAATGCATTTTATAGTTTGTATTAAACAGGTACCGAATACTACTAATGTTCAAATAGATCCGGAAACAAATACTCTTAAAAGAGAAGGGGTTGAATCTGTTATAAATCCGTTTGATGAATATGCCATTGAAGAAGGCATCAGTCTTAAGGAAAGAGTGGGTGATAGTAAAAGCACTGTTATTACCATGGGGCCTCCTCAGGCAGAGGCCGCTTTAAGAGAAGCTTTAGGAAGGGGTATTGACAATGCGGTACTTGTTTCAGACCGGGCATTTGCAGGAGCAGATACCTGGGCCACAGCCTACACACTTTCTCAGGCAATAAAAACTTTAGGGGTGTATGACCTTATTATATGCGGCAAACAGGCAACAGACGGTGATACAGCCCAGGTAGGGCCCGGCATAGCGGAGATGTTAGATATCCCTCACGTAGCCTATGTAAAAAAGATAGAAGAAATAAAGCCGGGATTTATTAGAGTTGAGCGTATGATGGAAGACGGCTACGATATAATTGAAATGCCTCTTCCTGCCCTGATAACCGTTGTTAAAGAGATAAATACTCCGAGGCTTCCTTCTTTAAGGCATATGATGGCGGCAAAAAAAGCACAAATAACAAAATTTAGTGCTCAGGATATTAAAGCTAATTCATCGAATATCGGGCTTACAGGATCGCCTACTCAAGTAAACAAAATATTCAGCCCGCCGCCGCGTTCCGGCGGGATAAAAATAGAAGGTTCTCCCCATGAAATAGCTCAAACACTGGTTGAAAAGTTAAAGACAACACAGATAATATAAATATGAATAGACTTCAGACCACAGACTACAGACCAGAGACTAAAAGCATTAAATGTTTTTGTAGTTAGTCTGTTGTCTGTTGTCTCAAGTCTGATTTCTGGAGTTAAAGTGTCCAACCAAATCGATGTTATAGCTGAAAAATGTATAGGGTGCAGCCTTTGCATAAAAAACTGCCCGTTTGGCGCAATTGCGCTCGCAGAGCGGCCTGAACATCCTAAGAAACTGAAAGTTGCGGTCATAGACCTTCACAAATGCACGTTTTGCGGAGCTTGTATCGAAGCCTGCAAGAAATTCGACGCTATAAAACTGGTTAAAGAAGAACAAATAAAACTCGACATAGACCCTTCTCATTACAAAGGGCTCTGGGTCTATGCTGAACAAAGGCACGGGGAGATATCTCCTGTAGTTTTTGAACTTTTAAATGAAGGAAAAAGGCTGGCGCTAAAATTGAACGTTCCGTTGAGCGCAATCCTTATAGGCAGTAAAATCGAGGGAAAAGCTCCAGAGTTAATCGAACACGGCGCTGACAAAGTCTATGTTTATGATGACCCGGTTTTTCATGAATTTCAGGATGATTCGTACAGTGATATACTTGCACATTTGATAGAAACCGAAAAACCAGAAATTATCCTTATGGGCGCCACAAATATCGGCCGCTCTTTTGCTTCCAGGGTAGCGGCAAAGATAAGGACAGGGCTTACAGCTGACTGCACAGGCCTTGAGATCGACCCTGCTACAAAAAACCTGCTTCAAACACGGCCGGCTTTTGGCGGCAATATCATGGCAACCATCTTAACTCCCAGATACAGGCCGCAGATGGCAACAGTACGCCATAAAGTTTTTAAACCTGCACCGAGGGACTCTAACAAAAGGGGTGAAATAATAAAAAAGCAGGTTGATACCGCAAGGGTAATAAACCGTACAAAATTTATTGAATTTATTAAAGATACTACTGCAAAAGTTAACCTTTCAGACGCAGATATAATTTGCTCAGGCGGAAGAGGTTTGGGTAGACCCGAAGGTTTTAAAATAATCGAAGAACTTGCTGAATGCCTCGGGGGTGCAGTAGGTTCATCAAGAGCTGCAGTTGATGCCGGCTGGATACCCTATTCTCATCAGGTCGGGCAGACAGGCCGTACGGTAAGCCCAAAAATATATTTTGCCTGCGGTATTTCAGGCCAGATACAGCACCTGGTAGGCATGGGTTCTTCGGACATTATTGTTGCAATAAATAAGGATCCGCATGCACCTATGATGAAAGTGGCAACATATGCGATAGAAGGCGACTTATATGAAATAATACCATGGATAATCAAAGAAGTTAAAAAATCAAGAGGTATTGAAAGCTAAACACATTTATATTTGAATTAATTTTTAAAAACAACCATATTTTTAATGTGGTTGTTTTTATTTTTGTGCGCACGGCACGTGCGCACGCTTGGCGGTGAAAGTCCGCTACGGAGGTTGATAGTACCAACCGTTAGCTAAAGGCAAGGGTGTCCATTGTGAGGTGGAATCTGAAGGAAGCCGGAGGCAAAGTCCTGGTCTGAGGAACACGAACTGCAAGGGAGGCTTTACAAACTGGACGAGTTTGCAAAACAAAACGAAGTCCGATACTATCCGAGGTTTGTAATGTATATGCAGCAGATATATGGGATGAAAGCGTGTGAACTTACCCGTGGAGGTCTGACGGTATGCTATGGAAATGAAATTTGAAGTAGCAACCCATGCAGCAATGCGTGATTGAGCTGTCAGAAGTCAGCAGAAGCCATAGTATCTTGTTTTTTTTTTAACAGGAGAAGGGCAGAACATCAGGAGGTTCTTTAATTTTGAAAGATTCGGGATTATTGCAAAGAAAGCAGAAAACTGCGAAACAAAAAAAAAGGCAGGACTGACTACAGGAAGTAGATGTCTTTTGCGAGTTTTTCGCGCCAGTTTTCAAGGTCGGCAAGTATGGCC